>CAVDRM010000010.1:0-69458 GCA_963611355.1 Anaerovibrio sp. | reverse complement strand
TGCAATCGTATCTGACACAAAATTCACGATTTATCGTGCCCCTCATTTGTGCGGCGCTGCCTTAAGACATCCGCTGAAACCAACATAATGCTTCGGTCTTTTGCCAGGCCGGAGCATTTTTTTGCGTTTTATGTTTCAAACCCTTGCCAAATGCCCGTCTTTCCTGTATAATGCAACATAATTGCACAGGCAATGCGGAGGATTTGTTCCTGCGAAACCGGCAAAGAGATGCGCGGCACGGCTGAAAACGCGCAGAGAGCAGGAAGCACCCGCCTTCGCGCCGCGGTCAATCACCGCCGCCCCGCCCCCGTTATCGGGCGTCAAAAGCGGGCGTTTCCGACAGCAGATACGCCAAGCAAGGTGGTACCGCGAAGCACTCTTCGTCCCTGCAAGCATCAAAGGGCGGAGGGCTATTTTTTTAAGGAGGGACACTACGGTGGCCAAGGAAAAGAAGCAGGAATTTGTTCAGCACATCACGCCGCGGGATGAGGACTTCTCGCAGTGGTATACAGACGTCGTGACGCAGACGGATTTGATGGACTATACGCCCGTGCGCGGCTGCATGGCCATGAAGCCCTACGGCAACCGCATTTGGGAGCTGATTCACGAGCAGATGGACGAGCGCTTCAAGGAAACGGGTCATGAGAATGTGTCCATGCCCATGCTGCTGCCGGAGTCTCTGCTGCTCAAGGAAGCGGATCATGTGGAGGGCTTTGCGCCGGAGGTCGCTTGGGTCACGCAGGGCGGTACAGAGCCTCTGCAGGAGCGTCTGGCCGTCCGCCCGACAAGCGAAACCATTTTCTGCACCATGTTTGCCAAGTGGGTGCATTCATGGCGCGACCTGCCGCTGAAATACAACCAGTGGTGCTCCGTTATGCGCTGGGAAAAGACGACGCGCCCCTTCCTGCGCACAGCCGAATTCTGGTGGCAGGAGGGTCACACCGTTCATGCCACGCAGGAGGAGGCGCAGGAGGAGGCCATGACGATGCTCAGGGTCTATCATGATTTCTGCGAAAACGTGCTGGCCATTCCCGTCTATTCCGGCCAAAAATCCGAAAAGGAAAAATTCGCAGGTGCGCAGTCGACCTATTCCGTCGAGGCCATGATGCAGGACGGCAAGGCGCTGCAGGCCGGCACGAGTCACAACTTCGGCACAAACTTTTCCGTGCCGTTTGACATCAAGTATCTTTCCAAGGAAGGCAGGCTGGAATACTGCCATGAGACCAGCTGGGGTTCGTCCACCCGCTTAATCGGCGCCATCATCATGACCCACGGCGATGAGCGCGGCTTGAAGCTCCCGCCGAAGGTCGCGCCCATTCAGGCCGTTGTCCTGCCCATCGCGGCGCATAAGGGCGGCGTGCTGGAAAAGGCGGAGGAGGTCTGCGGCAGCCTCAAGGCAATCGGTCTGCGCGTGAAGCTGGATGACCGTGATTATGTTTCGCCCGGCTTTAAATTCAATGAGTGGGAGCTGAAGGGCGTTCCCGTCCGCGTCGAGGTCGGCCCGCGTGACATCGAAAACGGCGTGGCGACCGTTGTCCGCCGTGATACCTTTGAAAAGCAGACGGTTGCTTTGGACAGCCTCGCGGAGACCGTCAAGGCGCTGATGGATGAAATTCAGCAGAATATGTATCAAATCGCACTGAAGTTCCGCAACGAGCGCACCGCGGATGTTCATAATATGAACGAGCTGGCGGCGCAGGTCAACGGCGGCTACGCCAGGGCCATGTGGTGTGGAGACCGCGCCTGCGAGGACAAAATCAAGGAAACGACCGGCGCGACCAGCCGCAATATGCCCTTTGATCAGACCCCCATCGGCGATACCTGCGTTTGCTGCGGAAAAAAGGCCGAGAAGGTCATGTACTTCGCAAAAGCATATTAAACAGGAGGTGCGGCATATATGGGCATTATTCCTTCCAGAAATCTGGACGAGCAGCGGCGCGAGGAAAACGGCATCGTCTACTTTGACCGCGGAGCCATCGAGGGAAAAAACGGCCGGAAATATGACCGATTTGCGATTCAGACACACTTTGTCGAGGTCGGTGAAAATCAGGCGGAGCTGGTCAGAAAATATGTGCTTCCGCTGGCGAAGAAAGGCGATGTCCTCTCCTTCGGCGCTAAGGTCATGGCCATGTGTACGAGCAATGTGCGAACACGGGAGCAGGTGAAGCCCGGCTTCTGGGCCAATCTCCTGTGGCGCTTCGCCGCCATCAATTCAACGGGCGTCGGGATGCACGAGCCGTATAAGCTCCAGCTGGTAATAGACATGGTCGGTCTGCCCCGTGTGCTGCTGGCTGTTTTCTGCTCGGCCGTCACCAAGCCCTTCGGCATTCACGGCGTGTTTTACAAGGTGTGCGGTCAGGGTGTGGGCGGCATTGACGGTTTTTATTTCCGTTCCAGCTTCGAGCGCTATAAGCAGCTTGCGCTGATTAACCCGCCGAATCCCGTGGAGCTGTGCAACGCGCTGGAAAAGGACACGGGCATTCCGGTCGTGCTGATGGATGCGAATGACATTGAACAGAATCAGCTCGGCAAATGCGACGATTTCCCGCTCACGGATGATGAGATTCAGGACGCCATGCATGACAACCCCTCCGGACAGGGGGACGAGCTGACGCCGCTGATTCTGATTCGTCCGTTATAAGCGAAAGGACAAGACCGATGAAGATTCGTATTGCCGGTACGGTCAACGACAGCATTGTGGACGGGCCGGGGCTTCGCTTTACGGTATTCACGCAGGGCTGCCGGCACAACTGCGCCGGCTGTCATAACCCCGAAACACATAATGCGGCGGGCGGGCAGGACGCGGACACGGATGATATCGTCCAAAAATTCCTTACAAATCCCCTGCTGTCCGGCATCACCCTGTCCGGCGGCGACCCGATGGAGCAGGCGGAGTCCTGCGCGGTGCTGGCTGAGGAGGCGCACAGGCACAGCCTGAATGTCTGGACATATACGGGCTATACCTTGGAGCAGCTGCTTTCTGAAAACGACGCGCAGCGTATGCGCCTCCTGCGCGCTACGGATGTGCTGGTGGACGGACCGTTTATTTTGACGCAGCGCTCGCTGGAGCTGAAATTCTGCGGCAGCCGCAATCAGCGCCTGATAGACATGAAAAAAACGCTCGCCGCCAATCGCGTCGTCCTATGGACGCCGCCCGTCTGGTAAAAACGCACCCAATCAGCTCCGTCGGTTTTGAGACCGGCGGAGCTGTTGTATATCGGGCGGTGCGGCCGAACGGCTATGGTTCAGAAGGATTCCACTGTTTTTTCCGCCTCACGCAGAAAGCGAATCATTCCTTCGGCGATGACGTCTTTTTCCGGGGAGATGGTCGCCACATGGGGCGCGTTGTTCAGCCAGAGCGGAGACTTTTTTTGACTGGAAATGTTGTTTAAGATGATATCGATGCTGTTTTGAGTAACGGTTTTGTCCATATGGGACTGAACGGCCAGCACGGGGCAGGTGACAGACGAAAGGCTGCGGCGGGCACGGGCAATCAGCACATTCAGGTCATGCGTTTTGGCTGTGGGGATTTTGTCGTAATCAATGTCGTAGGCTTTGTCCAGGGTATCGCGGCTGCCGTCATGGTGCTTGTTCAAAATGGGACAAAAGGGTGCAGCAAGCAGTGCAAAATGCCGGTAACGGTTTGTTGTGCCCAGCGGCGCTTCGATGGGGATGCAAGCCGTGAGCGGGCGGGCAGTGCCCGAATGCTCGGCGGCCAAAATAAGAGACAGGATGCCGCCCATTGAAAGTCCGGCAACGGAGACATACTGATATGAATCTAAAAGCTCGCTGCAGGCCGTCCGCGCATCCTGAAGCCAGTCCTTCCATGAGGCCGACATCATATCCTGCACGGTCGTGCCGTGTCCCCTATGGGCGATGCCGCGCACGGTAAAGCCCGCACTGTTCAGCATTTCGCCCAGCGGGCGCATATGCGCGGGGCTGCCCGTAAAGCCGTGCATCAGCAAAACGGCGTGCTGCCCGCCGGAAAGAAAAAACGGTGCGGCCAAGGGATGCATGAAGCTCATTGTCCTGTCCTCCTGCTTGCGCTGAAATTTTCTATTCATATCATACCATTTTTTTGATGAAATGTATACAGGGCAGCGAATACTTTTATTCAACGATTATTCCAAACTGTTTATGTATTTTTATGGAGAGCTTGATGGCATCTTCCTACAGATACTAAATGAATCCCAAAGGCACCGTGAACGGCTGCGGATATGATACGCAGTGCAGCTTTGCCGTGGGGATTAGTCAGCAAACGAAGATGCCTGCGTTTGTGATCATGGCGAAGCGGCATGGCATCGGTAATATGCAAAAAAGTTGCCTGAAACAGATAAAAGCCGGTTTTTTTCGTCTGCTTTTACATGATAACGGTTATTTTGAGACCGTTACCCCTTCGGCATAATATGACGTAAAAATTCTAATGAGAGCCGACTGCTCGTGCGGGCATCCGGATACGGCTTAACTTCTAATGCTAAAGCGCCCTTGTATCCTATGTCTTGAAGTGCTCCTATTGTTTCCGGAAAATTATAATGTGCATGACCCGGATACCAACGATCATTATCTGCCAAATGAACATGGCCTACATATTTGCCCGCACGCCGAATTGCATCACCGATATTGGCCTCCTCAATATTCATATGCACTGTATCCAAATGGAGAAAAGTCTTTTGAAAATGATTTGCTTGAATAAAAGTCATACCTTCATCAATTCGATTCAGCGCATCACTCTCAAAGCGGTTCATGATTTCCAATCCGATTGTTACTCCGTAAAACTGTGCCGATTTATCAAGTTGATGCATACTATCAGCTAACAGCGTCAGGAAACTATCCTTCGTTTGGCCTTTCAATATCCGCCCTTGCACACAGCCTACGATAATGACAGAACCAAAGGGTTCTGCTGTTTTCATATGTTCAACCAGATGCTCTATACACAGCTTACGAATCTCCGCATCCGGATGCGCCAGAGAATACCCACGGCTGAAAAAAACCGCTCCTGTGCCAATAGAAGTTAGTTGCAAATGATGATTTTTGAGGGCATTCCAAAGAACCGCTCTACTAATTTCCAAGGAATCCTCGATGTGTATTTCAACTGCGTTAAAACCGTCTTCTTCAATCTGCGTACATATTTGAGGGTATGCGCCCCGATATACAATGGGATCATTGGGGTCAGCATATAATGAGGCCGTCGCAGCAATTTTCATGATTTTTTCACCTCCGCTACGCCTTGTATATCAAAGGGTTCATTGCGGCAGCCGGAAATATCAACGTCTTCCAATTCAAGACGATGTATATTATAGAAGCATCCGCCCAACAAGGTCGTATTTTCGTCAATGTCATCCATCATAGCGGGCTCCATGGGAACGGGATTGTCCGAATACCGAACTTTAACATGACGCAGTTCAACAAAATCAATCGGATTTTCAGGCAGACCATAGATAAAAGCTGCACAGGCATGGGTATTATTGCAGTCCAAATTCGTAAAGGACAGCTGATTGACTGATGGCGTTCTGTCGTCAACGGGAAGCGCTTGTTTGGAACGGACATATTCGGAATGGCGATCAGGATCACAACAGTTATAAAAGCAGTTGATAACGATCGGAGTACGCACATTATCCATATCGATATTATGAAAGCTGATATCTTTAACCACGGCCTTTTTTCCGCGACCCCGTCTTGTTTTAATGCGGCAGCCTCGGTCGGTGTGATCGAAAATACAACTTTCGACATGCACATGATATACTCCGCCGGAGTTTTCGCTGCCAATAGACACGGCACCATGACCATTATGCATGTAGCAATGGCGCACTTCTATGTGCTCGGAAGGGACTCCGTAAGTCGAACCCATATAGTATTTTCCTGATTTAATTGCAATGCAATCATCACCAAGCGAAAAATATACTCCCGCAACTGTCAGCCCATTTACCGATTCAGGATCAATGCCATCTGTATTCGGAGAATCCCATGGGTTTGTCAGTGTTGTACAAAGTATGCTTATGTTTTGAGAGAAATAAGGATGAATCGTCCATGACGGACTGTTTTGAATTTTTATTCCGTGCAGGGTCACATTTTTACAGCGATTTAAAAACACCATTCGTGGACGGAAAGCAGTGATTTTTGCTCTGTCATCTTTCCACCAGTTTTTTTCTGTTGCATTACCGTCTAATGTTCCGCGGCCTGTGATGACAACGTTTTCCACGCATATACCGGTAAGGACGGAAGCAAAACAATCCAACGGATTGCCTTCCCATGTACCCAAATTATAATCGTCCGTTTCATCGTATTGCTGAATGATACCGGGCAAGACAGGTATCTTTTCTCTGACAGGATTTCCGAGTATCGTAGCGCCTTCTTCCAGCTCAATGGTTATATTGCTTTTCAAAAAGAGGGCAGTGACAGAATATTTCCCGCGTGGGATTAATACCCGGCCATGAACCGGACAAGAAAGAATGGCTGCTTGTATAGCGGCAGTATCGTCATGCTCACCGTCTCCATGCGCGTTCATTCTGCGCACATTAAGCGTGACAGATTCATACTTCGTTTTAAAGTCGATTTTTTCTTTTTTGTCTTTATAAAAAATTTCCATGCTGTAAGCAGTATCGGGGATAAGCCCATCAATCGTTTCTACAATACGGTTCGAAGTGATAATACGGTCATTCAGTTTGATCTGATAAGGACACTGAGTCTCATATTTTTCGTCAGTATCCAATTCGATTACAATGCTTCTGCTTGTCAGCATTAAAATTTTTGTCATCATGTTACCCCTTTACACCGCCCATTGCGATTCCGTCAATGAACTGACGCTGCGCAAGGAAGAAAACAGTTAAGGTTGGAATGATTGAGACGACTGAAAGAGCCAATACTTTATTCCACTCAATACCGGTTTCGGAATCTTGAATCAGTTTTAAGCCTAATGTAGCAGGATATTTTGCCACAGTATTGATATAGATAAGCGGCCCTTGAAAATCGTTCGAAGACCAAATAAATTGAAATAGTGCAACGGATAGTATGGCAGGGTATACCATAGGCACATTAACAAAGATTAGACGTTTAAAGGAATTGCAGCCGTCTATTTCTGCGGCCTCTTCAATTTCTTTCGGAACCGACTTCATAAATTGAACTAACAGAAATACAAAATACGGTTCATTAGCGAAGAAAGAAGGAATGATCAGCGGTTTATAAGTGTTGACCCACCCCAGTTTGACAAAGAGCAGGTACTGCGGTATGTTAAGAACGACCTGCGGTAAAAAAAGGACCGACATCAGCATAGCAAACAGGAGCTTTTTGCCGCGAAACTTGAATCTTGCAAAGCCATAGGCCGTTATTACAGAAGAAAGCACGGCTCCGATTACTTTGGGAATTACAATAAAATAGGTATTCATCATGAATTTGCTAAAAGGATAGGCTGAGCTGGTCCATCCGTTTATATACGCCTGAAAACTCGGAGACTTCGGGAAAATACTGATGCCTGCAAAAATTTCGTTATTATCGGCCTTGAGTGAGGAACCAACCATCCAAAGCAACGGATACATCATAAAAAAACCGACTATGAGGAGAACCGCATAACGCAAAATAGTAGAAATTTGCTTGCGTCTGCGAAGTGTGCGTCTGCTTTTTTCAGCTGCTGTAATGCTCATAATATCACCTCTCATCAGAATAGTAGACCCAGTATTTTTGACTCAAAAAGGCAATCGCAGTAAAGATTGCCACAATGATGAATAATATCCAGGCCATCGCAGAGGCCAGCCCCATATCATAAGACTTAAATGCCTTTTGATAAATCAGCAACGAAATTAACGTCGTGGAGTTCATAGGGCCGCCTTGTGTAATCAGGTAGGCACTGTTAAATTCCTGAAAGGCAGTACACAACTGCGTAACCAAATTATAGAAAATCACCGGCGTAATTGTCGGAATCGTTATGGAAAAAAACTGCTTCCATTTGCCCGCTCCATCTATTTGCGCTGCCTCATATAAATCGGGAGAAACACCTTTTAAGGCAGCCAAAAAAATGACCATCGCGGAACCAAACTGCCAGACGTGAAGCAAAACAATAACCCAAATGGCATAGTTTGCGTTGCCAAGCCATGGTATTGCCTGAAAGCCGAGCATTCGCAAAAAAGAATTGACCATGCCGTCATGGTTAAATACGAAGCGCCAGACAACGGAAATGGCGACTGAACTGCCTAAAATGGATGGGATATAGTATATCGTGCGGAAAAAATTTACAAATTTGATTTTAAAGTTAAGAATATATGCAATAAAAAGAGAAAAAGCAAGTTTTATAGGGACTGTCAGCAGGGCATACTTAAATGTCACGCCATAAGCCTTCATATATTTTGTGTTTTTAAAAATTGTCGCATAATTCTTAAAGCCAACATAAAGCGGAGTCCCCTTAAAAAGATTGTAATCTTGAAAACTAAAGAGGAGAGAATTGATAAATGGATATGCCGTGAAAAAGAGAAACCCGCATAACCACGGCAGCACATAGAAAAAGCCCTCATTCCGAGAAATTATTTTTCGCAAATCGTTCCTGCAAACGGATTTAGTCTTCTTCATGGCTGAATGCTCCCTTCGATTTTTGATATTCGGCATATGTCATCATGAGGACGCCTACTGCTGTAGGTGTGTCTTGCATGACGGGATCGGACAGACAGGCTTTTATGCTACCGTTATGTGATTGCTGCGTTGCCGGATTTGCTTCCATGCATATGTCAATCAAATGCTCTTCTCCATTCAGAACGACGATTTTTTTATCAAGAATTGCTTCAAAAATATCTTGACCGCTGCCTATGTATTTGTCTTCTAATAGCAGTTCTAACCTACAGGCCTTTAAAATCGAATATGAAATCATTAATGAGCCCAACGTCTCCAAATAATTCCCCTGCTCATGGGGAAGAGCAATCAGCTGATAAAACAGTTTGCTGCCGGCGTCCTGCCATCGCAGAACACACTTTACAGCTTTTCTGAAGAGATTCCCAATGCATCTTTTGGAGTCGTAGAGCTCTTCGTCGGCTAACTCATAGCAATCTACAAGGGTCATCAAATACCATCCAATAGAGCATAAACAGAAGTTCGGAAATACTCCGTTCTGCGGATTTGCCCAAACGCTTGTTCTCTGCTCATCATATGCGGGATATAAAAGTCCCGTTTCTTGATCGGTCAACAATGTATCTGTATATATTAGCTGCTTAACAATATCTGCATAGCCAATATAATCTTCAAATCTGTTTTCATATTCTAAATAAAAGGGCATAAAGGTATATAAATCATTTAGCCAAAGCTGCCTGGAGCGGCTGAAATCATGTCCGAAGTTTTCCGTGCTTAAACGCGGCTGATGCTTTAACTGATTCATCAAAACATCGCATACGGTTTTATATTCTTCCTCTTTGGTGTCGTCATATAAATACAATAATATTCTGCCTAACCCGATGGAGTTTAAATTGACCTTTGGAAAATCGCAATGCCCGATGCTGAGTATAGCGTCAACAAAATTTTTTAATGAATGCCGAATGAATGCATGAAACTCGTTTTTCCCTGTTAAGGCATACATATGCTCACAGCCCTGCATGAAGCATCCGTTTACATCATATTTTAGATGAGATCTGTCACTGTTGCAGGATGGAACGCGGGCGGAGCTGATATAGTTCATAAAGTAGCTTTCAAGTGCGACTGCCTTCAAAACAATTCCTTCCTTTCTTCTTATCCGTGCTTCTATACAAATTGAAGAAATTAACCGCGTTTTTGTCTGCCTTCATTCAGACAACTGCTTCGAATGCCGAAAGCAGAGGCATGAAACCATCGTGTTAGGAAAAGCATTACCACACAGAGAACTTTACTTGCAGCTTTGCCCCACGCCGCATTTGTTAACGCGGCGTGGGTGCTGCAGGACTACAAGAAAATGGGATAAATTTTCAGTCATAACGGAATGACCTGATGACCGCTGATGCATATGACGGTCTGCAAAAAGCGGGAACGGCAATTTGCATGGTGAGCCGTCTCTCCAGAGCAGCGTAAAGAATCAATAGTGATTTTCAGCATTGACAGTGTTGACGCTGTCAATCAAATACTCGGCCAACTGAGCGGGATCACCGCCGGAGGAAAGCAGTTCGAATACTTCGTAATAAGTGCCTGTCGTTTCTTTCAGCTCGGCATTTTCGAAATTCGGGTCAAAGCTATACGCTGCGGTCTGCATCGCAATGGTATTAGCTGCAAGCACATTTTGGTCAACCAGTCCGGCAGCAGACAGCACTTCTTGGGCATGCTGATTGACCGGGATGCCACGCTGCGTTCCCATCAATTGAACGCCCTCATCCTCTGAAACCAAGAAGTTAAGCAACATAACAGCTTCTTCCTTATTCTTTGAAGATTCTGTTACGGCAAATCCCTGAGAAACCTTGCTCATGCCAAACGGATGGGCACCTTCTTTGGTCATGTATCCTGCAATGATAAGCTCCTGATCATCATTCAGCGAATCTTCGCACTCATTGTAAGCCGTATCATATTCTACGATACCGGCATAGTTTCCGCCCATCCACTTGGGATTGGTGTACAAATCAGCATAGCCGTCGTTCTGATAGTCATAAATCTTCGGGATTACATAGTGCGCTTCGAGTTCGTTAATAAAGTTCAGGCCATCCGTAACTTCTTCAACGGTATACTGGCATTCGTAGTCCGACACCCATGGTTTGCCATAAGTCTGCTGCAGATACCAGCACAGCAGCCACATACGTTCCCAGCCATCGGCACGAATGCAGTAATAATCAGCGCCAAGCTTTTCATGGAAGGCGTCGCCTGCGGCCATCAGCTCGTCCCAAGTTGTGGGGATGGCAACGCCGGCACGGTCATACGTAGTTTTGTTAAGGAAGAACAGCTTGCTCGTCATGCTTGTAGGCAGTCCTTGAAGTTTATTGGCAACCGTCATGGCATTTAACTGGGTTTCCGAGTAATTGCTCAGGTCAATGATGTCGGAATATTCATTCAGGTCAACGAATTTGGAGCCATCGGAAGAAAACTGATACAGCCAGTTCCAGTTGATTTGCATCAAATCGGGAGCGGTGCCGGCCGCTAACTGAGTAGCACACTTTTCCTGCCAGCCATCGAAGTTGGCATACTCACATTCTACGGTGATCCATGGATACTTTTTCATAAACGCATCGACGGCAGCTTTCGTAGCCTTTGCTCGTTCTTCGCCGCCCCACCAGCTCATGCGAAGTGTTACAGGCTCGTTGACTTCCTCGCCAGCGGCGCTAATGCTTGCGCAAAGCGTCATGACCATACACAGGGACAGCAGCATCGCTAAGAAACGTTTTTTCATGGGGAATAAACCTCCTTTTATTTTTGAAGTTCCTTTTCCGGAACCTCAATTTCAAACCAAACATAATTAACGTTTTGACCTGGCTCGATTTCAATTGCGTGTTCAATATGCGTTGGAATAAATGCGAAGTCACCATCCTTCAAAACGATGGTCTCATCGCCGGCAGTGTAATTGAATTGAGTTCCGGGCATCCCATAATACCACTGATACAGGTTGTCGTGCATATGCGGATCTGCTTTGTTGGGTCCTTTGCCGATAATAGCGCCCATTGTCATGCGTGTCACCCAATGGCGGTCAAGAATGGAATAAGAATGGATGGCATCAGGACGGAAGCCTTCCGTGTACTCAATACAGTTAGCAAGCGTAAGATAGTAAGGGAGCTTAATGTGCCAGTGACTCCAAAGTTCCTTGTCTTCATCAATCATGTCGCATGTGAACTGCAGGAATTCCATATCAGTAGTCGAATGCAATTGCTGAGCTGCAGGAGTCAGTTCCGGTACAAAAAGACCGGGTTCGGTAATATTAAATGCTTTTTGAACGGTGGTAATATATCCGATGCCGGAAGTGAAATAGTATAATGTTGTAGTTTCGGCAAACGTTTCAAGCTCAACGATTTGACCGGCCTTTACCCTGCATTTATAGGTATGCACGCCTTCAACACATCCCGGCAGCATTTCCGTACGCTCGACTCCATTACTAAGCAGAGCATACTTCATATCTTCTTTCTTAATGCAATGAATAATTCCCAAGATACAACATCCTTTCTTGTATTTATTGACTATAAAAATCGTTTTATCACGAGGACAGCGGAATTGTAAGGGGTTACAATTGCGCGCAAAAAATAAAAAATCTGTCAATAGCGTCATTGTAAGCGGTTACTATCTCCGAAAAATAGAACATACACCTCCTCTCAGAACTTCCTCGCCGTCTTCATTTTAAAAACGACATTTTTTAGCCGAAAAAATAATAGCATTTAATGGCCGGAATGTCAATGACAAATTTATATCAAACTCTTCATATATTTTTCATTTTTTCCCTGGTCATATGCACATCGGCAGAAAAATGACGGCTTGACAATTAAAATATGTGAGTTGTATAATTTTTTATCATAGAGGTAAGGGGTGAATAGTATTGACCATCTATGAAATAGCTTGCTTGGCAGGGGTATCCATTGCAACGGTATCTCGCGTAATTAACAAGTCCGGTTGTGTAAGTGAGGCAACAAAAAGGAAGGTCGAAGAAATCATTGCGAAAGAAGAATATATTCCGAATGCTTATGCGCATAGTTTAAACACAAAGCAAAGCAAAACCATCGGCATTATTTGCCCTGATATTTCCGACTCTAACCACGCCTATCCCGTTGCCGAACTCAGCCATTTATTGAGAGCAAACGGTTTTGAAATTTTGTTAATTTCTACCAACACGAATCAGGAATCGAAGAGACCGCACTTTACATCTCTCATAAGGTACCAAGCCGAGGCAACAATCGTCATTAGTTGCAATACAACACTCGAAGAAGAAAGCGATTTTCAGTATGCTGCCGGACATTTTCCTGTCTTTATTTTAAACGGAAACATAAAAGGCGAAAATATTTTTTGCACTTATTGTGATGAAAAAGCAGCGGCATGTAATATTGTGAGGATGCTTGCCAAATCCGGAAGAAAGCGAATCCTATACATTTATGATTCGTATACCTACAGCGGACATATGAAAATGGAGGGATATCTTCTTGGCATGAGCAAATATGCCCATGAGGCACCGCTGGCCATACATATTGATACTTTTGATCTTCAATTTATGCAAATTGCGGTTGAGCAAGTTTCTCAGGCATTAAAGAATATTGACTTCGAGGCTGTGATTGCTGCGGATGACATGCTGGCCATTGCAGTGCAGAAAATGCTATATGTTGAAAAACGCCCGCAGGTTCCGATGGTTGGATTTAACAATTCAAGCATCGGAATAGCTGCCATGCCGGAAATATCTTCGGTTGATGTGCAAATTCCTAAACAATGCGAGCTAATTATGAATAATTTGTTAGAAGTCCTTGCAGGAAGAAAAGCTCCGTCCAGCATTTGTCTTGAAACGATGCTGCATAAGCGGGACTCATTGCTTGCCTTTTCCGGCGAATGGCAATAGCAGCTTACCGGCAATCATGCTTTGAATTTGAATCGAAATCAAAAAAGATAGACAACGGTCTTAACCTTATGTTATAATCAATAAACAGTGTGGGCGGCTATCTGACACAACTTATGCAGGAGGTTTCACCATGTATCCGACAGAAAAGGCTTTAAAGCAATTCATAGAGTATCTGGAACAGCATGACAATGAAATCACCGATGAAAGCAGTCAGCAGCTGCTTGCCAAACAGTTCATGGAAGAATATAATGCAAAAATTCAAGCAAAAAACGCAACCGGCGCCACGCCGTTGGAGTGCAGTGAGCCCGCGGATGCGGACTATTATATGGAGCTTGCGGACAATGCGGCCTCCAAGAAGAAAAAGCTGGAATATCTGAAAAAGGCGCTTGAGCTGGAGCCGGATAACGTGGATATCAAGCATGAATATATTCTTTACAGCTTAGAAGGTAAGCCGCATGAGCGCCTGAATGCACTGCAAGCGCTGCTTCAAAGAGAGACAGAGCATCTGCGGGATGAAGGCTGTTTTGCAGAGAATGCCGGCGACTTCTGGGCCGTTCTGGAGACCAGACCGTATATGCGCCTTCGTGACGACTACATGGACACTCTCATTCATCTAGGCATGATTCACCGTGCCATTGATGAGGGAACGGACATGCTGCGGCTTTGCGAAAATGATAATCTCGGCATTCGGTACCGGCTGATGCACCTGTATGCGTACATGGAAGACGAACAGAATGCAACCGCTCTGTACAAAAAGTTTTGCGATTACGATGAAACACAGATGCTGCTCCCGCTGGCGATTTTGTATTACAAGCTCGGAGACGAGGAAAAGGCCGAACATTATTTGACGCGGCTGGCGGCGTGCAATAAAGATATCAGAAAGTTTTTGAAGGCTCTTGACAAGAACGATACGGAAGATATTTTTTATATGCCGAGTTTCGGATATTGCCCCAATACTTATGAAGAGCTTCAAAGCGAGCTGAGAGAGAACGTCTTTCTGTTTATGTCCGTTCAGGACTTTCCAAGCTGGGCATCGGAGCATTTGCCGAAGCGAACGAGCAAGGCAAAAAAATAGTTCAAGCTCACTGTTTTGCATCCGTCAGCCTTTGTTTCCTTGCCTGCTCCAGCACCTTATGATACGGCATCAGCATGCCCTCCGTCATGGCGCTGCCCATTTTCTTTTGAATTTTTTTGCCGGACAGCATCGCGCCGACGATGTACATGGCGAGCATCCTGCCCCTATGCTTCTGCGGAAAGTCGTACAGGCCGTGCGCCTTATAGAATTTGTGGTCGGCCTTCATCATGCCCTGCATCTGCCAAATCAGGTCGCGGAATATTTTCATCCCGCCGACGCCGTAAAAGTTCTGCGGCGGCAGGTATTTTGTCTCCAGCGCATAGGTCAGTCTTTGACTGAGCCGCGTAATCTCTCCATCAGGATCTTTCTCATCGGTGGCGATGCCCGCAAGGAAATTTGAACCGACCTGCGCCCGCGCCTCGATGATGGTACGCAGGTTTTCCTCCCGCTCCAAATGACCGCTGATGAGGTAGCCGATGCTCATGCCGGTGGTCACGGTGCGGTGGCCGTTGCAGAACTGGCGGTCGTCATACATTTTGAAACGAGCGCCCATGCTGTGGTCTTGGATAGTAAAGGCATAGACGATGGCATCCGCCGTTTGAATGCGGCTGCGCAGATAATCGTCAAAGCCGTCCGTGTAGACGCACTTGCCAGAAACGGCGCAGCGGAAGCAGCCGAGACAGCCGCCCTTGAACGGATATTCCCGAATGTTCACGACCGTGGTTTTCTGCGGACAGACCGCGCAAAAGCGGTCAATCATTGCCTGCAGGCGGACGTCCTCCTTTCGCACCTCGGCCACGATGACCACATTGCCGGCCTTTTCGCCGTCCGCACAGGCGGGCACGGTGACGGACGCGGGAAAATATGCATCATTCGCCGCAGAGGGACGCTCGTAAAACCCCTGCTCAACAGACCAAATCAGGAAGCGGAAGAAAGCCTCCGCTTCTTTTTGTCCCTTTTTATGGGTCAGATCCTCCATATCCGCAGAGAGCCCGCGCACATAGCGAAGCCCCAAATCGGCGCAGTTATCCTGGATATAGCGGTGCGCGGTCGTATCATAAAAATGCTTGGAGGTGGTGATTTGGGAGGCGTACTTGCCGGAAAGGTCAATGCCGCTGTGTTTGACCAGTTCGATGAATCGATGCAGCTGGCTTGGCGCGATGAAGGTATAGACAGGATAGGAAAAGAGCAGCACATCGGTCGTTTGAAGAGCTGACAGTGCGGGAGAAAAGTCCTTTTCCAGCGCTTTGACGGTTTGTCCCGCGTGCAGAACGGAAAAATGATGCTCCGGATGCAGGATTTCCAAATAACTGACGGTTTGCAGGGTGACGGAATGCTTTCCCTTCGGGCTGCCGTTGATGACTAAAATATTCATAGAACGCCTCTTCCGTTTCAAAATGTCTGTCTTATCCTTGGGCATCGCCGCACATTCGGCTGGGGCGACCGCTGGAACTTTTGCGTCTTCCCGTTCGCTTTTTTGACGCTGCGTTTTATGCGCACGGCAGGCTGTCCGTTGTTTCAGACCCGCACGGTCAATGCCCCTTCCATCCGTCATTTTACCTTAAAACGGCCGAGTTATCAAGCGTGAATGAAATGCCGAAAAATCTTTTTCGTACATTGCGGGTATATTTTCTGCATTTATTTTTGTGGTGTTTTGACAGATGCGGGCGGCTCTGATATAATATTCAGCGCGATGACGCGGGCACCGGCAGCGGGCTCGACACATGGCGGCGCTTTTTCCCTGTTCATGGAAGTCCCATGAGCGTGAACGTCGGATATCCTGAAAGAGCGGAATCCGAACGGAGGACAAAAATGAAAAACAAGCACCAGACTCTGTACCTTGTCACCCTGTCCCTTTTGGCGGCGATGACCCTGCTTTTAGGCTTTACGCCGATTGGGATGCTCAATCTCGGCTTTATCTATATTTCGATTTTAAGTCTGCCCGTCATCATCGGCACGCTGACGCTGGGCTTAAAGGGCGGGCTGGTGCTGGGGATTTGCTTCGGCACGGTCAGCTTTATTAAGGCGCTGGATGCGCCGTCTGCGCTGGTTGCGCCGTTGCTTTCCAAAAGCATCCTGTATGTAGTGCTGCTCTGCTACATCCCGCGGGTGATGATTCCCGTGATGCTGACGGCATCCGCGCACTGGGTGAAGCGGCTGAATGAAAAAGCGGCGCTGCTTGTCCGTGCCGTCATCGGCTCGATGACCAACACCCTTTTGTATATGGGCGGCATGCTGCTTCTTTATGTCCTGTCCGGCACGGATACAGCTGCGCTTTTGGCGGCGATGGCCGGTGTCGTCTTCGGCGCGGGTCTGGCGGAGGCTGCCGTCTGCGCCGTTCTCTCTTATCCTGTCATCCGAGGCCTGCAGAAAGCGGGACTGCTGGAGCCGCTTAAAAATGATAAGAAATAAGGTTGTGTGCAGCATGATTCTGACAATGGACGTCGGCAATACGAACATCAAGGCCGCGCTGTTTGACGGCGAAAGGATGGCCGGCTATTGGCGTGTCGCCACCAAACGCTCCTATACAAGCGATGAGCTGGGCATCCTGATGACCAATCTCTTGGTGCATAAGGGGCTGAAGGCGGAGGACGTCAAGGGCATCATGCTCTCCTCCGTTGTCCCGACCATCAACTTCACGGTCGAGCATATGTGCAGGGATTATTTCGGCATGGACCCTGTCTTTGTCGCTCCCGGCATCAAAACGGGCATTGACCTTCGTTATGAAAACCCGCGTGAGCTGGGGGGCGACCGCATCTGCAACGCCGTGGCCGCGTATGCCTACTACGGCGGTCCGACCATCTTTATTGACTTCGGCACGGCGACAACCTTCGGCGTGCTGGATGCAAACGGCGCGTTCTTGGGCGGCTGCATCTGTCCAGGTCTTCGGCTGTCCAGCGAGGCGCTCGTCTCCGGCACGGCCAAGCTGCCGCACTTTGAATTAAACCGCCCTGAGCATATTATCGGACGGACGACCATCACCAATCTTCAGTCGGGGCTTATTTTCGGCTATGTCGGGCAGGTGAACTACCTGATTGACCGCATCCGCAAGGAAATCGGCTGCCCTGATGCGACCGTCGTCGCCACGGGCGGCTTTGCGCGGCTGATTTCCGATGAATCGCAGATGATTGACCATATTGACGGGCTGCTGACCTTAAAGGGGCTTCACCTGATTTATGAAAAAAACTTTGGGGGATAAGCAATGCGCATCGTAAGGGTTGGTTTGCTGGGCTGCGGCAACATCGGCTGCGGCGTTTTTCACCTGCTGAACGAAATGAGGCAGGAGCTTGTGCATCGGGAAGGCTATGAGCTGAAGGTCTGCCGGGCGCTGGTGCGCTCCCTGAATCGTCGGCGCTCCGAGGAAATCCCGCCGGAAATTTTGACGGACGACCCCGCGATGGTGCTAGACGCGCCGGACATTGATTTGGTCGTAGAGGTCATGGGCGGGGAACAGCCCGCGACGGATTACATGGTGCGGGCGCTCCAAAACGGCAAGACGGTCGTGACCGCCAACAAAATGGCGCTGGCACTGAACTGGCATCTGCTTCAGGGAGCCGCCGTGGACGGCAAGGCCGGCCTCTTTTATGAGGCGGCTGTGGGCGGCGCGATGCCCGTGATGAATGTGCTGAACCATTCCCTGCAGGCCAACCGCATCGACCGTCTGGCCGCCATCATCAACGGCACGACCAATTATATCCTGACGGGAATGGCTGAAGAAGGCATAGAATACGAAACCGCGCTCCGCAAGGCGCAGCAGCTTGGCTATGCCGAGCCTGACCCGACGGCGGATGTCGAGGGCTATGACGCCATGTACAAGCTCTCCATTTTGGCTTCCTTGGCCTTTCATGCGCACATTCCGGTTTCCTGCATTGCCCGCCAAGGCTTAACACATATCACGGGGCTGGACATTGCGGGCGCACGGGAATTCGGCTATCAAATCAAGCTCCTCGCGATCGCCGCCCGTAACGGAAACACCGTCGATGCGCGGGTCTCCCCCTCGCTGATTCCCTCCGACCATCCGCTGGCCTCCGTACGCGGCGCGTTCAATGCCGTCTACCTGCACGGCCACGCCTGCGGGGATATGATGGTCTACGGGCGCGGAGCAGGCAGTGCGCCGACCGCAAGCGCCGTTGTCAGTGACTGCCTGGCCGCCGTGGATAGCGACAAGCCCTATTATCCGACCTTCAAGAACACGGACAACGCACTGGCCTCGCCGCTTCAGATGGCGGATAACCGCCAAAGCGCCTTCTATCTGCGCGTGTCGGCGAAGGATATGCCCGGCGTTCTGTCGCACGTCACGGGCTGCCTGTCCGAGGCGGGTATCAGCGTCTGCGCCATTTCGCAGAAAGAGCCGAAGGCGGAGGGCAGCGCCCAAATCATGCTGGTGACGCATCCCGCTTATGAAAAGGATATGCGGGCAGCTATTCAAAAATTCAATGCCCAGTATGTGTCTGTGGAAAACCTTTTGTACGTGGAGGAATAAGGGGTGAAGCAAAAAAGGCCTCTGTCTGCCGGCTCTGTTCTCATGCTGCTGACGGCCGTCCTTGTGCTGGGCGGCTGTCTGCTGATGCTGTCCAAAATGCGCAATGCGGACAGGAACGTGCAGGCCGAGGCACGCGCCTTCGTGAGCGCCGTGGATTCCTATTTGACGGGGCGGGAGACCGATGCACCGAGCGCCTCGCCGACCGCCGGCGTCAGGAGCATCTCGGCGACGGTCATATCGGCGGCGACCCCGCTCCCGACCGCGGCGCCGCCTACGAATACGCCGCAGCCGCAGCCAAAGGCAACGGCGGAGACGGGCTTGAAGCTCACGCTGACGGCTGCGGGCTTAACGCAATTCAGAAGCGGCATCACGGAAACGGTCATCAATGGCGGAACGGCGGATTATGCCCCCGTTCTGTCCGCCATTGCGCCCTATGTGACGGGTGACCTTCGCCTGACCACCTTGGAAGGGCTTCTCAGCGGCACAGCACAGAAATACGCCAATACATTCATCCTGCCGCAGGCGGCGGACGCGCTGGCCTCGGCTGGCTTTAGTATCGCGCTCCTTAACCATAAAAGCGTGCTGGACCGCGGCACGGAGGCGGCGCAGAACACGGTGGATGCGCTCAAAAGCGCAGGGCTTTCCGCCTACGGCGTGAATGTCACGGGCGCAGGAAGCGATATCATCACCGTGAACGGTCTGAAGGTGGCGATTTTGGCGTACACGGATTCCCTGAACAGCAAGGGCAAGAGCGTCTATGCGGAAAACAGCCTGCTCGTGCGCTTGTTTTCTGTAGACACAGCCGTTCAGGATATTCAGACCATGCGGGCAAACGGCGCACAGTTCGTCATCGTGTCGCTCCGCATCGGCAAGGAAAGCACGGAAAGCGTGTCCGAGGCCCAGCGGGAGACCATGCGGAAGCTCTCGTCGGCCGGCGCCGACCTCATTATCGGCGCCAATCCAGCCTCGGTGCTGCCGGTCGAGCTGCTGGTGACCGCCGACGCGGACGGCAAGCGGCGGGAAACGCTGGCCGCCTATTCGCTTGGCTCGCTGGTCACCGATTCCCGCGCCTCCCGCGCCGCCATTTCGGGGCTGCTGCTGCACGTCAGTGTGACTGTCTATCCCAAATCCGGAGATGTGGAGTGGGACAGCATCACCTATACGCCCACCTATGTCTGGAAACAGAAAATCAGCGGAAAAACGCAGTTCCGCGTTCTGCCCAGCGCCGAGGAAGCCCCCGAAAAAATGAATGACGAGCAGAAAAAATATATGAGCAACGCGCTCAAATATATCACCAAAATGCTGACGGACAGTCCGGCAAAACAGGCGGTCAGCAATTGATGCACTTGAGGCGATAACGGTTGTACCTTGCGATTCCTTTTTTCCCGCTTTTATCCTATACTGAAAACGCCGGCGGATATTCTCCGCCGGCGCCGATTTTTTTCCATAGCTTTTGTGTACCCAACTGCGATGGACGGTTTGCGCATCATCCCATCGAATGCTTGACGCGGTCATGCTCCTCGGCGCGTTTCGCGTCATTGAAGCGGTCGAGCGTACCGACGAGGTAGCCGGTGATGCGGCGGATGCGCTCAAAGGGGTGTCCGTCCTCCTCACGGCCGCACTGGGGGCAGGTATCGCCGATGATTCCGTTAAATCCGCAAATGGGGTCGCGGTCAACGGGATGGTTAATGGAGCCGTAGCCCACGCCGCAGTCATGCATATGGCGCACGATTTTTTCAAACGCCTCCAAATTCTGCGTCGGGTCGCCGTCCATTTCGACATAGGTGATGTGCCCTGCGTTGGTCAGCGCGTGATACGGCGCCTCGATGCTGATTTTGTCGAATGCGCTGATGGGGAAATAGACCGGAACGTGGAAGGAATTGGTGTAATATTCTCGGTCTGTCACGCCGGGAATCGAGCCGAAGCGCTCTCTGTCCAGACGGACGAAGCGGCCGGAAAGCCCCTCGGCCGGCGTTGCCAGCAGGGTGTAGTTCATGCCGGTTTCTTGGGTCTTTTTATCCAGATATTTACGCATATAGCCAATGATTTCAAGACCCAGATTCTGGCTGGACTCGGACTCCCCGTGGTGCTTGCCGACCAGCGCCTTGAGTGCCTCCGCAAGGCCGATAAAGCCGACGGACAACGTGCCGTGCTTCAGCACCTCGCCGACCTCGTCATTCCAGCCGAGCTTTTCGGAATCGAGCCACACGCCCTGCCCCATCAGGAAGGGGAAATTGTAGACCTTTTTCCGTGCCACGATTTGATAGCGCTCGTAGAGCTGGTCACAGCACATATCCATTTTCTTTTCCAAATCTTGGAAAAATTCATCAATGTTGCCCTTGGCCTTGATAGCAAGGCGCGGCAGGTTGATGGAGGTGAAGGACAGGTTGCCGCGGCGCGGCGCGATCTCGCGGGTGCGGTCGTAAGCATTGCCCATCACGCGGGTGCGGCAGCCCATGTAGCCGACCTCTGTTTCGGGATGGCCGGGCTTATAGTATTGCAGATTGAAGGGCGCATCAAGGAAGGAGAAATTCGGGAACAGGCGCTTGGCGCTGGTGCGGATGGCAAGGCGGTAAATGTCGTAGTTGGGGTCTCCCTCATTGTAATTGACGCCTTCCTTCACGCGCAGTATCTGGATGGGGAAAATCGGCGTTTCGCCGCGTCCCAGCCCCGCCTCCGTCGCATACAAAAGCTGCTGCATGACCAGACGACCTTCAGGTGATGTATCCGTGCCGTAGTTGATGGACGAGAACGGCACCTGTGCGCCCGCACGGGAATTCATGGTGTTCAGGTTGTGAATCAGTGCTTCCATTGCCTGATAGGTCGCCTTGGTGGTTTCCTTGAGGGCGTATTTATAGGAGAAGTCTATCATCTCATCCGCAAGCGCATCGTCCGCATAGGGGGCAAGCTCTGCCTTCAATGCGCTGACGAACGTCTCATCGCGGGTCATTTCGGACTTCTTTTGAATTTTTTCAAACACCTTATCCAGCAGTTCCCGTGCCACGCAGTCACTGTCCTCGACATTCGCCTTCAGTTCCAGCGAACGGGACAGATTGTCGCGGAAGCGCTTAAAATAAGTCTTTTTCACGCCGGGCGCCATGCCGTAGTCAAAGTTCACGATGCTTTGGCCGCCGTGCTGGTCGTTCTGGTTGGCCTGAATCGCAATGCAGCACAGGGCGGAATAGCTGGCAATATCGTTCGGCTCGCGCAGAACGCCGTGACCGGTAGAGAAGCCGTTCTTAAACAGCTCCAGCAGGTCGATCTGACAGCAGGTGGTGGTCAGGGTATAGAAATCCAAATCATGGATATGGATATCGCCCTCGCGGTGCGCCCGCGCATGCTCCGGCTTCAGGACATACATATCATAAAACTGCTTTGCGCCCTCCGAGCCGAATTTGAGCATCGCGCCCATCGCGCTGTCGCCGTTGATGTTGGCGTTCTCGCGCTTGATATCGGACTCGGACGCAGGCTTAAAGGTGATGTCCTCAAACACCTTCATCAGCCTTGTGTTCATCTCGCGCACACGGCTGCGCTCGGCACGATAGAGGATATAGGCCTTGGCTGTGCGCACAAAGCCCTTCTCTATCAGCACCTTTTCGACCGTGTCCTGCACCTCTTCGACGGAGGGCGTTGTGCCGATGGACTCATTGTTCTCGATTTCGTTGACGACCTGCGCGGCAATCTCTTCCGCCGTCTCCTTGCCCTTGGCACTGCCGCTGGCCGTAAACGCCTTAAAAATCGCGTCGGTAATCTTCTCTGCATCGAACGGTACAACACGACCGTCCCGCTTTTTAATGGACTGTATCATCTATTAAATCCCCCCGCAGTCAGCTTGGTTTGGCTTTTGACCCGACTCCATTATAGCGGGGCACATCTCCCTTGTCAAGACCAAAACACAAAATATTGATGAAATTTTAAAAGCATCCACAATATATTGTGGATGCAAAGTTACATAGAAATGGCCAGAGACGTTAAAATGCAGGTATTCCCTGCCTCTTGGCCATCATGATATGCGGAACTGCCCATGTAACCGTCCCGTTATGGCAGAACAATGACCGGTTCTTTTTCCTTCGGCCTGTAAATGCAGAACTTATTGCCGATGCACTGCACAGGCTCGGCCCCCGTCCCCTCGCAAATCAGGCTGCACGCCTCCCTCGCCTCCAGCGGCGCGCCGCGCTGAACGCCGCACTTAATCAGTTCCCGCGCCTCCAGCGCATCGCCGACGCTCTTTAATGTGTTTTCCGTTACGCCCTCCTTGCCGACCAGCAAAATCGCCGGCAGGGTATTGCACATGGAACGCAGATATGCGCGCTGCTTGCTGTTCATATTTTTTCCGTCCTTCTTATTCCACAAAGTCAAACTCCATATCATTCATGCGGACCGTACTGCCCTCGGCAGCGCCCGCCTGACGCAGGGCGTCGATGATGCCGGCGCGCCGCATGGTGCGGTGAAACCAGTTCATGGATTCTTCGTCTTCAAAGTTGACGCTCTCGATGAGCTGCGTCACCGCAGGGCCCGTTACGACAAACACGCCTGCATCCTTCTCAACGGTGAAACCGGACGTGGGCAGCGGCTCATCCGTCAGCTCCGCCTCATTGAACGGCGCAGCCTCCGGCAAATCTGCCAAGGTGGAGGCCACACAGTTCATCAGCGCTTCAAAGCCCTGATGCGTGGCCGCGCTGACGGCGAACACGGGAATGTCCTTCCCGATATGCCGCTTGAGCCGTTCTAAATTTTCTTCCGCGCCCGGAATGTCCATTTTGTTGGCGGCAACGATTTGCGGCCGATATTGAAGATCGCCGTAGGCATCCAGCTCGCGGTTGATTTGGTCATAATCATCGACGGGGTCGCGTCCCTCGCTGCCGGAAATATCCACAACATGCAGCAGGAGCCGTGTACGCTCGACGTGGCGAAGGAAGTCAAAGCCAAGCCCTGCTCCCTCGCTGGCCCCCTCCACAAGCCCCGGAATATCCGCCATAACAAAGTCCTGCCCGTGATGGCGCACCATGCCGAGATTAGGCGTCAGTGTCGTAAAATGGTAATTAGCGATTCTCGGCCGCGCTGCCGTGACGACTGACAGGATGGTGCTTTTGCCGACATTCGGATAGCCGACCAAGCCGACATCCGCAATGGATTTAAGCTCCAGCATGAACTCCCGCTTTTCGGTCTTCATGCCGGGCTTGGCAAAGTTAGGTGCCTGACGGGTGGGCGTTGCAAAGTGCATATTTCCCCAGCCGCCGCGTCCGCCCTTAAGCAGTACCTTTTGCCGCCCCGCTTCGTACATATCGGCAACTACCGCGCCGGTCTCCTTATCGCGCACCACCGTGCCGACCGGCACCTTCACGATAAGATCCGCGCCGGACTTACCCAAGCAGCGGTTGCCGCTGCCGTCCGCGCCGTTTTCCGCCTCATACTTGGAGCGAAAACGGAAATCCAGCAGCGTGTGCATGTTCGGGTCGGCCAGCAGGATGACGTCTCCGCCCTTGCCGCCGTCCCCGCCGTCCGGCCCGCCGTTTTGAATAAACTTTTCCCTGTGAAACGCGACGCAGCCGTTCCCGCCGTTTCCGGCCTTAAGGCTGAGCGGCGCGTGGTCAACAAATTGCGCCATTTTTCTTCCTCCCGTCCCTTCGTGCGGCGCACAAAAAGACAGTTTAGTATATCACAGGATGCTTGTGTTGTCAAAAACGGATTGATGGATCAATCGGTCATTATTTTGCAGCTTTCGCATATTGTAAAAGTATCTTCCGCATCTGCATACATTATGTTCCCCGTTCACTCTCGGCATGGCAGCCAAGCACAGTTCGCACCACACACCAGCCCTGCCGACCATAGCATAGCACATCAAGCATTCCTCTTTAGCATTTGTCAAATTCCGATGCTTCATCCATCCCTTCTATTTCCGTCAAATACCGCTGCACCTCTATCCAGCGGTCATCCTTTTCCGGCTTGTAGCCGTTCTCGATGGCAAGGACAAAATAGTCTCTTGCCAAATCCGCGCAGCGCTTCTTCGCCTTGACGCTGTACATATGCTTGATTTTATAGACATTCGTCATTGCGTTTTCCAAGGCGCGGTAGCGCGTCCACTTTCTGTTCCACCGCCAAAGCAGCAGCACAAGAACCGCTATGGCAGCGATTCCGCTTACAAAGGCAGCGGTTTCCGTCGCAGCAATCACATATAAGAAGAAACACGCGAAGAGCAATGCCAGCGTATACATAAACTTCCGTCCTTTCCGCGCCCTTGGCGCATCGGCTTTCTTATTCTGCCTGACTCTGCTTCTGCGTGATGCTGTCCTTACGGCTTGTCCGGCAGCGGCATCCAGTGTGTCACCGTCGCGCTGCATTCCGTGCCGCCTTCCATTATCCAGCCGACATCATCGCCGCACCAGCGCCAGACACAGATGTTCTGTATGTCGATGGGAAGCAACGTGCCCTTGCTCTCCGAAAACACCAGCACGCGCTTTCCCAGCTCCGGAAGCTCACTCGTCGTCTTTGTCCACATCGCATCCGTCCTCTTCCAGTTTATCGGCGCCGGAAAGAATAATTTTCATTGGGAACAGTCGGAGAAGCAAGAGCGCTCCCGACGTTGCCCGTCCACGTCCTTCCGCATCCGCTGATGCTGACCTTTTGGATGTTATAGCACTTCCGCAATAATTCATTTAATTTCATGTGTTTTTGCGTACTCCTTTTTCTCCGCTTCGGTTACGTCGATTCCGAACTGCATTTTCAGGCGCATCTTCGGCAGCTTATAGCCACGCCAAACCATGATGGCGTTCCACCAATTGCTCTCCGGGACTCTTACGAAGCTCGGTTTGATGGTCTTCCCGATGCGCTTGATATGGTTGTCCCGAATAGGTGTTCCGCAGTATTCGCACCGCGCTTCCTTTGCCTTCGCTCGGCTTACATACATCACGCTTTCCTGACAGCACGGGCAGAAATATTCGTTGGGGTTATATTTTGGATGTTGCAGATACGGCAAACCGCTTTTTGTTCCCGCAGCCATTTTCAGTCCTCCTTCGTTCCGCCCTCCTCATACTCGAACACCATGCGGCAAAGGTCGCCGTTGTTGAACAGGAAGGTCTTCGTCAGCGTTTCTGTCTTGTCGATTCGTCCATGGAGATACAGGGCGACGGACAGCATCGCATCGTCCGTCGCATCGTCCGCGTCAATCCATACCCCCCTTGTCTTTGTCCGAAATTCCGCAATAGCTTCTGCCGTGATTATAGCATACGTTGTACTTCTTTGTCATGTTCTTTTTTCTTCCGATGCGGTCTTGCGTGTTGTGATAACGCCATTATAGCATATCTCTGACGAGCTTTCATTTTTTGCCGGGTCATATCATTTCAGCACACACATGCTGCTGTGATGCGGTTTTTGTCTTTTTGTTGCCGCAGGCCTTCCGCCGTGCTATAATGAGCAGGAGGAGGCGGGAGATTGAAAAAGCATTATGTTTTATTGGCGACAGGCGGAACGATTGCATCCGTTCCGATGGAGCGCGGGCTTTGTCCGGCCATGCACGCCGCGCAGATGCTCGACACCGTGCCGCGTCTGTCGGAAAATGCCGAGTTTGAAACGCACGATGTTTTTTCGCTGGACTCAAGCAACATTCAGCCGGAAGAATGGCGCTTGCTGGCGCAGGAAACGGCGCAGGCCTTGGAAAATGCGGATGGCGTACTGATTACGCACGGCACGGACACCTTGGCTTACACGGCCGCCGCGCTGTCGTTTATGCTGCGGCATCTCAAAAAACCCGTCATTCTGACGGGCTCTCAGCTTCCGATGAAAGCGCCCCTGTCCGATGCGCCGCTGAATTTATGCGAGTCTGCCGCGGCGCTCAATGAGCTGCCCGGCGGCGTATACATTTTATTTCATCATAAAATTATTTTAGGCGCTCGCGCCGTGAAGATGCGCACCACATCGTTTGACGCCTTCGACAGCGTCAACGCCCCGCTTGCGGGTGAAATCGCGGCGGACGGCCTGCACATCAATCATGCGCTGCTTGACGCCTTCAAAACCGATGCGCCGTTTGCTTTGGAGGAGCGGCTTGAGCCGAACATCTTCCTGCTCAAGCTCATGCCCGGCACATCGCCGGATGTGTTTGACTATGTGATGAGCAAGGGCTATCGCGGTATTGTGCTGGAGGCCTTCGGCATGGGCGGGCTTCATTATATCCGTCGAAACCTTGTTCATAAGCTGGCACAGCTCAGGGAGCGGGATATTGTGACGTTGGTGGTCACGCAATGCCTGTATGAACGCGCCGATTTTACGATTTACGAGGTCGGTCACGATATTTTGTCCTCGCATGTTTTCAGCGGCGGAGACATGACCACGGAGGCCGCCGTTGCCAAGCTGATGTGGGTGCTGGGCGATGCGCCGAATCGTTTGCCGCTGCTGCGTCAAAACCTGTGCGGGGAAATCAGCTGCTGATTTTTGATAAAACCGCAATGCAAAGCCGCAGGGAGAATGCTCCTCTGCGGCGCTTGCGTGTTCTATGGATTATTGATGGCTTCCGACGTAGACGATTTCTCCTGCGGGGGTGAGCAGGGCATAGTAGTTTTGCTCGGTATCGACCGCCCAAAGGCGCGTTTTCCATGCCGCGTGAGCGGCGGCCTCATTATTGATGTCAATCTCGCCAAAGACGGCGCACGAATCGGTCAGCTCGCTTTCCCGCACATCGCAGGCAGCGGAGATGGCCTTGAGTCCGGCTTTGAGCGCCTCCTCTTCGGAAATGGCTTCATCGTCCGGCGCAAGCCCTGTCATGTACATTTTTACGAGCCTTGGCGTAGAGTAATTCAGCATCGTGCCGTCCGTCAGCAAATCCACATGGCAGGCACCGCCATCGGACTGCCCTTCCCGGTTCATTTCAAAGACGATGCTCCAAACGCGCTGTGTCTCCTCCGTCAGCGTTGCCTCGACCTTGGCAGCATCCAAATTCTCTATGCCCTTTTCGTTAAGGAGATTCTTCGCCGCTTCGATGGCCTGCTCCTGCGTCAGCTCTCCGTCATTTGGAAGCACATAATCGGCGTCCTCGTCCGTCAGCAGCTGATTGGCCTGAAGCAGCTCGTTATACCAGACCTTGTCCTCCTGCGGCCATGTATCCATGCTCCCGTGCAGCTTTTCCAAGATTGACAGGAGCGTGACGGTATCGGCCGTTCCGTTTACGTAACCCGTCATAATTTTGTCGCACAGCGCATCCTTTTCCTGTGCATCCATGCCGATGCCGCTCAGAAGCTGCTCCGCATCGGTATTGTCCTTTAATTCGCCCAAATCATACAGCGTCCGAACCAGTTCTGTCTTCGCATCCGTGCTCCACGTGTCGTAATAGCCGTTCTTGCCCTCCAGCGGGGCGACCTTCTCTCCGGCTTCCCGCCAGAGCAGAGTGCCCGCGAGCGCGGCCGCGGAAATAAGGACCAAGGCCAGCGCGGCTGCTAATGTCATTGACAGCTTCTTTTTCATGGGTTCTTCTCCTTTCGCCTTTTGAATAATCTTCGGCTGAAGTGAAGGCGCTTCAGCGATTCCGCGTGTGCAATCATCAACTGCCGTGCGAATACTGTTCATGATGTCCAAATCAGTTTTCATCGCTTTCCTCTCCCTCCAGCTCATGCTTCAGCTTCTGCTTTGCCCTGCTGATTCTGCTTGAAACTGCCGCCTCTGTGATGCCGAGCATTTCTGCTGTCTCCTTCATGGAATAGCCCTCATAAAAATACAGAAGAACGGCCTCCAAATATTTCGGTCTCAGCCTCATGACGGCCATCGTCAGCGCGATATGTTCATCGCTGGGCGGCGGCTCGGCGGCAGGCAGTGTGTCAAGGGAAACGCGCTTGTCAATGAAGCGGTACCAGCTGCTGCGTCTGTAATCCCGACAGCAGTTCATGGCGATTTTTATCAGCCATGTCTTTTCGCTGCACTGACCGCGGAAAGCATCCATGCCTCGGTACGCCTTCAGAAAGGCTTCCTGCACGATGTCCTCGGCCAAGCTCCAATCCCTCAAATAGAGGCAGCAGATGCGAAGCATATCCTTCTCATATAACCGAATCATTTGCTCAAGCCGCTCCGTTCGGGTCCGATTCGGCGCCTGAATCATTCCCAAGCCCGCTCACCTCCTTCACTCATATAGACGAATCGCCAGGCAAAAACTTAACAGGCGGCAAAAACTTTTTATGAAGAAAGCCCCGCCTTTTTTGAAAGAGCGGGGCGATATCTAAAGATAGGAGAATACAGCTTAAATATTTTCCGTTTGACTGCGGTACAGCTCGGCATAGAAGCCGTTCTTCTGCAAAAGCTCCGTGTGCGATCCCTGCTCGATGATGTGGCCGTCCTTCATTACAAGGATGATATCGGCGCTGCGGATGGTGGACAGGCGGTGCGCGACAATAAAGCTCGTGCGCCCCTGCATCATTTGAAGGAACGCAGCCTGAATTTTCATCTCCGTGCGCGTGTCGATGGAGCTGGTCGCCTCGTCCAAAATCAGCATGGGCGGGAGCAGGAGCATCACCCGCGCAATGCAAAGAAGCTGCTTCTGCCCCTGCGACAGCGCGCCGCCGTCCTCTCCGATAACCGTGTCGTAGCCGTCCGGCAGACGGCGGATGAACGAATCCGCATGGGCGGCTTTGGCAGCCGCCACCATGTCTTCCTCCGTTGTGTCGGGACGGCCGAAGCAGATATTTTCCCGAATCGTTCCGGCGCGCAGCCATGTGTCCTGCAAAACCATGCCGTAGTTTTCGCGCAGGGAGGCGCGTGTCACCGTGCGGATGTCTTCCCCGTCCACGGTCACGGCGCCGCCGTTCACATCGTAAAAGCGCATGAGCAGGTTGATCAGCGTCGTCTTGCCGCAGCCTGTCGGCCCGACGATGGCGATGCGGTGGCCGGGCACGGCCTCGACATTCAAATGCTCGATGAGCGGACGCTCCGGCACATAGGAGAACGACACATCGGTCAGCTTGACGGCTCCGCGCACGTTTTGAAGCCGCTTGTCTGCGTCCTGTGTTTCGACCGGCTCCTCAATCAGCTCAAACACCCGCCCTGCGCAGACCAAGGCATTTTGCAGCTCCGTGACCACGCCGGAAATCTCATTGAACGGCTTGGTATACTGGTTGGCATAGGACAGAAAGCAGGTGAGCTGGCCGACGCTCATGCCGCCCGCAATGGTGCTGAGTGCGCCGACAATGCCGACGCCCGCATAGACCAGGGCGTTCACAAAGCGCGTAGCGGGGTTGGTGATGGAGGAGAAAAAGATGGCCTTGAGCGCGGCATCCCGCAGCTTTTCATTCGTGTCGTCAAAACGCCTGAGCATGGTCTCTTCATCCGAAAAGCCGGAAATGACCTTCATGCCCGTAATCATCTCGTCGATTTGCGCCGTCTGGTCGCCCCTGATCTTGGCCTGACGCACGAACATTTTATGCGTCTGCCTGGCGATGAACGCCGCGACAAACAGGGAAACAGGCGTAATCAGCACCACCACCAGCGCGATGGTGACATTGACGGAGAACATAAAAATCAGCGTGCCCAGAATGGTCATGACACCCGTGAACAGCTGTGTAAAGCCCAGCAGCAGACCGTCGGAGAACTGATCGACATCCGTCATCACGCGGCTGATGGTCTCGCCAAAGGCGTGGCTGTCCACATACTGAAGCGGCAGCCGCATCAGCCGTTCAAAGGCACGGACGCGCAGGGATCGAACGGTCAGGCAGGTGATTTTATTGTTGATGAGACTCATGGCGAACTGCGCCCCCGCCGCGCCCAAGGCGGACAGGACGAGCAGCAGCAGCGTTTGAATCAGCGTCGAAAAGTCCACCTGTCCCTTCCCGATGATGCTGTCCACCGCATTGCCCGTCAAAATCGGTACGCACAGCGTCAGCACCACATAGGCAAGCGCCAGCAGCAGCGATAAAATGAGCAGGCGCTTATAGCGGCTGACCTCGTCCAGCACCTTTTTTAATGTCCTGCGGGTGTTCTGGTCCGGCTTTTTCATGCCCGCACCTCCTTGGGAAACTGCGCCTCATAGGTTTCCCGATACACGGGGCAGTTCTTCATCAGCTCTTCATGCGTCCCAAGCCCGACGGCTTTTCCGTCGTCCAGCACCAAGATTCTGTCTAAGTGCATGACGGACGAAGCGCGCTGCGAAATGATGATGACCGCCGCGTCTCTGACGTCCTCTCCGATGGCCTTGCGAAGCCTTGCGTCCGTCTGCGCATCCAAGGCGGAAGCGCTGTCGTCTAAAATCAGAATATGCGGTCTTCGCACAAGGGCGCGGGCGATGGTCAGGCGCTGCCGCTGCCCGCCGGAAAAGTTCCGGCCGTTTTGCTCGACGGGCGCATCCAATTTTTTCGGAAGCCCACTCACAAAATCAAGCGCCTGCGCCGTCCTGAGCGCCGAAATCAGCGTCTCATCGTCGGCGGAGCGGTCGCCCATCAAAAGATTATCCCGAATCGTCCCGCGGAATAAAAGCGCCTTCTGCGGCACGACGCCGATGCCCTGCCGAAGCGCCTCCAGCGACATCTCCTTTACATTTTTCCCGCCTACATATACGCTGCCGGCGCTCGTATCATAAAAGCGCGGTATCAAAGAAGCAAAGGTGCTTTTTCCAGAGCCTGTTCCGCCGATGACGCCCAGCGTATGCCCCTTTTTCAGCGTCAGGGTAATGTCGCTCAGCGCCTCCTTGCCCACGCCCTCATAGGAGGCGGAAGCATGGTCCAGCACGACCATATTTTCCGCATCCCAGTTCGGCTCTTCCGTGCCGGACAGCATATCCGGCTCAACGGACAGGACGCTTTCCACACGGGACGCGCAGGCCATTGCGCGAGTCAGGGTGATGAGCAGGTTGGCCAGCTTGACCAGCTCGACCAAAATTTGTGACATATAGTTGGCCAGCGCTACGACCTGCCCCTGCGTCAGCACGCCGATGTTCACGCGCACAGCGCCCACATAAATCAGCGCCGCCAGCGCCGCATCAATCAGAAGCAATGTCAGCGGATTTAAAGCGGCTGAAATGCGCTGGATTTTGATTTGCAGCGCCGTCAGCGCATCATGCTTTTCACGGAAGCGCTCTTCTTCGCTCTGTTCCCGTCCGAAGGCGCGGATAACGCGCATACCCGTCAAATTTTCGCGTGTCGCGCCCAGCACGGCATCTGAGGCGCGCTGAATCTGCCGATAGCCCGGCAGGGTCTTTTTGAGGATAAGCGCCACGATGACGGAAAGCACGGGGATAATGACGGCAAAAACGAGAGCGGCGGTCGCGTCCACCGTGAACGCCATCACCATCGCGCCGAACACGATGAAGGGAGAGCGCAGCAAAAGGCGGAGCGCCATATTCACGCCGGACTGCACCTGATTGACATCCGAGGTCATGCGTGTAATGAGTGTCGGCACGCTGATGCCGTCCGTTTGCTTAAAGGAAAGCGAATAAATGTGCCGAAGCAGAGCGCCCTTCAGACGGGTCGAGCAGCTCGTCGCCGCACGTGCGGCAAAAAACTGCGCCGTAATGGCGCTGATAAGACCGACCGCCGCAAGCAAAAGCAGATACAGCCCGTACCGCCAGACCAGCGCCTCGTTGTGCCCGCCGATGCCTTGGTCGATGATTGCGGCCATAATCAGCGGCACAAGCAATTCAAAAATGGCCTCCAGCAGCTTAAACAGCGGTGCCAATACGCATTCCTTGATATTCCCGCGCAGATAAACCAGCAGCCTCTTCACAAAAACGCCCCTTTGCTTGCGAACCTTCAGGCAGAACCTGAATATTTATTATATTCCGACAGGGCAAAATAGTCAACTCACGAGGAACGCGATTTTCGCTCACCCGATTGACCTTTTCCGAAAATCATGATAGGATAGGCGTGGCTCAAGGCCGTTGTTATCTTTCTGCCGAAAGGAGCAAGAATGATGAACCCGTATTTGGATTTATCGCCGGAGGTCAGCGAGGCGCTGAAACATGGCAAACCCGTTGTCGCTCTGGAATCGACAATCATTTCCCACGGAATGCCATATCCGCAGAATGTCGAAACGGCGCGTCAGGTGGAAAAAATCATTCGGGAAACAGGCGCTGTTCCGGCCACCATCGCCATCTTGGGCGGACGCATGAAAGCGGGTCTTACGGATGACGAGCTGGAATATTTGGGTAAAACAGGCCCCAAGGTCACGAAGACCTCTCGGCGCGATTTACCGCTTGTCATTTCCAAGAAGTTAGACGGCGCAACGACCGTCACCACCACCATGATGATTGCGCATATGGCGGGCATTTCCGTGTTCGCAACGGGCGGCATCGGCGGCGTGCATCGCGGCGCGGAGACCACGATGGATATTTCCGCGGACTTGGAGGAGCTGGCGCAGACCCCTGTCATGGTCATCTGCGCGGGAGCAAAATCCATCCTTGACTTAGGGCTTACGCTGGAATATCTGGAAACAAAGGGTGTTCCCGTCCTCGGCTACGGCACGAAGGAGCTGCCCGCCTTCTATACGCGCAAGAGCGGCTTTGCCGTTGACTATGAGGTGGACAGCCCCAAGGAGCTGGCGGATGCGTTCAGGGCGCAGCGGGCGCTGGGCATCAGCACGGGCATGCTGGTCACAAATCCCATTCCCGAAGCGTATTCGATGGACTTTGAGGCCATCAACAAGGCCATCAATGAGGCCGTTCGGGAGGCTAAGGACAGGGGCATTCACGGCAAGGAGACAACCCCCTTCCTGCTGGCGAAGATCAAGGATTTGACCGGCGGCGACAGCCTTGCCTCCAACATTCAGCTCGTCTACAATAACGCCCGGCTGGCGGCTCAGACCGCCGTCGAGCTGACAAAGTAAAGCATTCTCCCAATGAAACAGCGGCGGCTCTGTTTGAAGCAGGGCTGCCGCTGCTGTTTTCTTTGTGGTATTTACGCGGAGTATACGGAAACGCCGCGGTGAAAGGCATGGCCGAAACAGCCGAAGATAAAAACAGACCGCAGCTTTTTCTGATGAAGTATGTTTATGTTTTTTCTGTCTTTTTCGCTTAAGCCCTACGGTTTCTCATGAAAGGATATCTCCGGCTCGGCAAGGTGTTCCAGCTCCAAAACGATGATTTCATTGTCCCCTTCATGCAGCCACGGCGCGGGGAGATACAGACTGTGCTGCGGACCGATGCGCCAATAACGGCCAAGGCAGCGGCCGTTGACAAACACGATGCCCTTGGTCAGCCCGTTCAGCCTGATAAAGGTATCGGCAGGTCTTTCGGAAAGCGTCAGGAAAGTGCGCAGCATGGTCGGGCGGTCGGACACGGCGGGGACATTTTCACGGAAGGGAGCGGCGGGCAGGTCATCCGGCTTGAGCGGCCACATATCCCAGCCAAACAGCCACGCCGCGCCGAGGCGAACGCCGCGTGTGATGCCCTTTTGCTCCTCCAGCAGCTGCCCGTAGTTAATATGCCCCATGTTTTCCACAAGGATGTCCAAATCAAGGCCTTCCTTTGGGACGGACAGGCAAAGCGGCGCACGCTTGTCGTTCCGATATTGAACGGCGCGGTGGGTACCATTCACAAAAATCACGGCGCGGTCATGCAGCCCTTCAATGACCAGTTCCTTTTCCTCACGCGGCCCCTTGATGTGCGTATGATACAGTGTCAGCCCCCAGCCCTGCCCAAGTCGCTCCATGGAAAGCGGGGCGGCGCTGTGTGTGCTTTCCGCCAGCAGATTCCGACAGTCCAGCAAGTCCGCCCATCCCGTGAAGGAAAGACAGCCGTAATCAGCCTTGGGCTGCTCCGGCGGCAGCTCTTCTGTCACATCTTTGCCCGTCAGCGCCTGACGGAACAGATCATATTTTTCCGTATAGTCCCCCGCTTCGCTGAGCGGCGCATCGTAATCATAGCTGCTGACCGTCGGCTGATAATGCCCGTCACAGTTTGCGCCGTTCATGAGGCCGAAGTTCGTTCCGCCGTGGAACATATACGCGGATACGCTTGCGCCCAAGTCCAAACATTCCCGAAAGCGCTGTGCGGTGAGCTTCGCATCCGGCAAATCGTCCGCCTCCCCCCAATGGGAAAACCAGCCGTTCCAAAATTCCGTACACATGAGCGGCGCGTCCTGCTGATGCTCCCGCAGCTTTTGAAAATTTCCCGCCGCATCCGAGCCGAAATTGACGGTCTTGAAATAATCCGGCAGCGTTCCGGCGGTCAGCATAAAGTCCGTCCCGCCGTCCGAGGTAAACAGCGGCACGTCTATTCCCCGCTTCTCCATGCCCGTGGCAAGGTAGGTCAGGTACTCGGAATCGTTGCCGTAACTGCCGTATTCATTTTCAATCTGCATCATCAGCACAGACCCGCCGTGCGTGCTTTGCAGCGGAACAAGGCGCGGCATCAGCGCATCGTAATAACGGTCAACGGCCTCCAGATACGGCTGATTCATGCACCGCAGGCGGATGCCCGCCTTGGTCAGCAACCACCACGGAAGGCCGCCCATGTCCCATTCCGCGCAGATATAAGGGCTTGGGCGAAGAATAACATACAGCCCCGTGCGCTGCGCCAAGCAGACAAAGGCCGTAAAGTCCTTTTCCCCGTCCCAGTCGAAGACGCCTTCCCGCATTTCATGCAGATTCCACGGGATATAGGTCTCCACCGTGTTAAAGCCGCAGGCGCGGAGCTTCAGCAGCCTGTCCTCCCAATAGGCACGCGGGACGCGGAAATAATGAATCGCGCCGGATAAAATGCGGAGCGGACGGCCGTGTAAAAAAAAGCCGTCCTTGGTGATGCTCAATCTGCCGTTGTTCATGTGCCGTCTCCTGTCATGTCGTAAAATGAATGAGGAGGGAGCGCTCAGCGCCCCCTCCGAGAGTATACATTGAATGATTCTCAAAATCAATAGCCCATTTCGGCAGCCTTGGCATTGACTTCGTCAATCATCGCCTGCAGGCCCTTTTCTTCGTAGGACTTGACCAGCTCGTCCACCATTTCGGCGACAGGCTTATCGCCCATCATCACGGAAATCAGGTCCTCCGCCTGAGTGATGATGAAGTTGTCCTTGAGCGGGGTGGACATGTAGGTGATGCGCATATCAAAGGAGGGCATTGCGCCGGTGGCTTCAGCCTGGTCATGCAGGGAGAAGTCGTTGTCGCGATACCATTCGTTCGGCGCATCGGTCGGATAATCACGGTTGGTGTTGGACTGTCCCCAGCTGGCCAGATTGTTCAGGAATCCGGCGCACGGATATTTGCTGCCCAGCGAGACACCGGTCTCTAAGAGGGACACGGCCTTGCCGTCCTTCATCTCATAGTCAACGCCCTCAAAGCCCCAGTTGATCAGCATCTGGCCCTCGGAGGAAACGAGGAAGTCGTAGAGCTGAAGAATCTTTTCCATCTTCGCATCATCCACATGAGAGGAGATGTAGGATTCGGACCAAGCGGTGCGGAACATCGGGAAGGTCTTGGCGCCGTCCTTGCCCTCAAGGATTTTCAGGATGCGGACGTCCTCCGTAAAGTCAGCGCCGTCATTGGCTTCGGCCCAGTTCTTTCCAAGACGCCCCCAAAGAGCCGCAACACCGCCGCCGCCCAGAATGGCAGCAGACTGACCGGTCAGGAACTTTTCGGTCGCGGTGGAGGAGGTCGTCAGCGCGAAGTCCTTTTCGATGGTGCCTTCTTCGTACATATCGCGGGCAAGCTGGAAGGTTGAGAGCATATCGGTCGTGAAGTAACGCGGACGATAGATGCCGTCCTCGCCCTTGACCCACTTATAGTCGCTGCCGCTGCCGTCGGACATGGCGGCGGGCATGCTGTAGGTGAAGAGGAAACCATCAAGCTGCTTGGCCTGCAGGGAGGTCAGGCCCTGAACCTGCTTGCCTTCCGGATCGGCCTTGATGATGGCCTGAATCATTTCGCGGAATTCGTCAAAGGTTTCCGGCTCCTTGGTGATGCCGGCAGCCTGCGCCAAGTCCCAGCGATACGCGATAACGCGGTCGCAGGTCATCCAGTAGTTGCTCGGATAGGTCTTGCGCGGGATGCAGTAGAGCTGGCCGTTGATTTTCAGCGCCTGAATGTCATCGACATTCAGATACTCTGCCAGATTCGGATACGCGCTCAGGTCTGCGGGCAGCGCGTGGACGACCTCGTCCTCAATCCAGGTATAATAGTTCGGGGTGCAGATGGCGTCGATGGAGAAAATGTCCGGCAGGGAATCGGCCGCCGCCCATGCCTGAATTTTCTGAACATAGTCGTCCCAAGTGGTGTTCATCGCCTCCAGACGGATGCCGAATTTGTTTTCAACATACTCGCGCATCGCATCGTTTTCGACCAGCGATGATTCAACGTCCCAATGGGCGATTCGGATGGTCATTGCCTCTTCCGCCGATGCGAATGAGCATACGGACAGCGCCATCATCAAAGCCAGCAGAACAATCAACAGTTTCTTCATGGGGAGTCCTCCTTTTTCTTTTCCTTGGAGACATGCTTTTTGCGCATCTCCGTTTTATTTCTACCGCAAGCGCGGCCAGAATCTCCGGTTATTCCTTGATTGAGCCGATCATAACGCCCTTGACGAAGTATTTCTGAACAAAGGGGTACACGCAGAGAATCGGCAGAGCGGTGATGATGATGGTTGCCATCTGCACCGACTGCGCGGGGATTTTTTTGCCGGAGTTTATCTGCGCCATCAGGGAAAGCTGGTTGTTCATGTTAATCAGTATCTCGCGCAGATAAATCTGCAAAGGATAGAGGCTCTTTTCGCTGATGTAAAGATAGGCGTTCCACCATTCGTTCCAGCGCTCCACGGAGTAGAAAAGCAGAAAGGTCATGGTAAAGGGCATGGAAATCGGCAGGATAATCCGGATGAGTATCTGCAAATCCCCCGCCCCGTCAATGACGGCGGCCTCCTCCAGGCTGGGCGAAATGGAGCGGAAATAGTTTTTCATGATGATGACATAGTAGGAACTGACCGCCCACGGCAGAATCATCGACCAGATGGAGTTTATCAGCCCGTAGTCCTTCATGACCAGATAGGTCGGAATCATGCCGCCGGAAAAGAGCATCGGGATGACCACAAATGTCAGCAGAAAATTGCGTCCCGGCAGACGCTGCTTGGACAGCACATACGCGCCGCTCACGGACAGCAGCATATTGATGGCCGTGCCGACGATGGTGACGAACAGCGTGTTGTTCAGGGAAATGAAGAAGTATTGGTCGCTGACAATGGTCTTGTAGCCTTCCCAGTCAATCGCCCAAAACCAGAGGTACGGCGTATGCTTGGACTGGGCGGCGATGTTGGAGAAGGAAAGAATCAAAACATTGTAGAACGGATACACCGTAATCAGAGCAAGCAGCCCCAGAATGCTAATCAAAATAACATCAAATGCGCGCACGCGCCGTATTTTGTGTGTCGCCGCCATAGGCTCTCCCCTTTCAGAAAAGTCCGTCTTCACCGCAGGCGGTGACCAGCTTGTTTGCGCCCAGCATCATCAGCACGCCGATGACGGATTTGCTCAGCCCCACGGCGGTCGTATAGCCGAAGTTCTTTGTCCCGCCGAACGAGGTGCGGTAAATGTAGGTGTCAATGGTGTCCGCCACATCGTAGACAGGGGAAGAATAGAGGTTGAACACCTGGTCAAAGCTCGCGCCGGTCGTCATGATGCGGCCGATTTCCAAAATCAGCATGATGAGAATGGTGGAGCGGATGCCCGGCAGGGTGATATGCCACATCTTGCGCCATCGGTTTGCGCCGTCTATCTCCGCCGCCTCATACAGGCCGGGATCAATGCCGGCCAGCGCCGCCATATAGATGATGGTATCCCAGCCGGCCTCCTTCCAAATGTTTGAGACCCAGATAAAGGGACGGAAGCCCGTTTTGCTGAGCAGAGGGGAAATCGTTTCCTGTCCCAGCACCGTCAGCACCTGATTGATGACGCCGTTGGAGGCGAACATGTTTTTAAGGATGCCCGCCATCACGACCCATGAAATAAAGTGCGGGAAGGTGAACACCGTCTGATACAGCTTTTTAACTTTGGGGAAGCGCAGCTCGTTGAGCGCAAGAGCCAAAATGATGGTAATCGGAAAATGGAAGGCCAGCTTGCCGAGGCTGAAAACGACCGTGTTTTTCAACGCCCGCAGAAAATCCTTGTCCGTAAAAATATCCTGAAAATTTTTAAGGCCGACCCACGGACTGCCCCAGAGCCCACCCTTGTAAGAAAACTTCTCAAAGCTCAGATACAAGCCCGCCATCGGCACATAACAGAACATGACATACCAAACCAGCAGCGGCAAAATCAGCAGATAGAGGGTACGGCAGTTCACGATTCTTTTTCTTAACGTCCCGCTCCGCCTGGCTATGGACGGTATTGCCTGTGCCATGCCTCTGCCTCCTTGTACGCCTTAAATTCCGATCTTCTTTTAATATCACCGTCATTATAGCATGAATGCTTATGCCGTAAAATAGCCGTATTTTACCTGCAATATGTCAAAGCTGATGTTTTATGGCAAAAGGCATTGACTCTTTTTGCGGACAGGTCAAAAAAATACATATGGTCAAGTGTAAATAAATATGCTATAATATATTTGTTTATATTGTATATTTTCCCCGAATTCATGTCGAGAAAAGGGGAGTGTCGATGAAAAAGCACAGCATTCGAACGCAGTTTATGGGCATGGTTATTCTCCTGACGGTCTGCTTCACCGTGCTGAGCCTCGCCGCCTACAAGAGCGTATGCGATCTGCTGAGCAAGACCAACCACGGCTATGCTATGAACAGCAGCCTGACCTACTCCTACAGCATGAACGACCTGTACCAGCGGGTGAACAACATCAGTGCGCTGCTGTCCGCCAATGCGGATGTGCAGGAATTCGTGTCCAGCCCCTTAGACCAAAACACCATCACCCTCGTCCGCCGTCTGTCCGACATCTTTTTCAACTACACCGCCACAAACCTTGACATAGCCGATATTTCCATCGTTGGCCGGCAGTCCTACCGCTCCACCATTTATTCCACCTCCATGCTGTCCGGCCTGTGGGCGCGGATGAACAACCGGCGCGGCATCCAATGCCTCGGCATGATCGATGCGCGGCTTTTCACGCAGAATGAGACTCCGACCCCCTATCTTGTCTTCGGCTTCAATCTTTTTTCAAGCGGTGTGCAGGAGCCGAACGGCTGCCTGCTCTTTTCTGTTAATTTTTCGCATTTTGCCGCCAGCAGCCTGATTTCCTCTTATCAGACCGCGCAGATAGCTCAGCATTTTTTAGGCATCGGTCTGAATGACGATTTCTATACCCTGTGGGGCGATGCGGCCGCCGCGCAGACGGCTGCCGCCGACATTCACGCAAACGCCGAATTATTCAAGGTTTCCGCCGCCGCACCGCTCACGCTTTCAACGGAGCGGTACGATTATGTCTGTCTGCTTCTCCCTCAGTCCGATTTTTTCATTATCAGCGCAATCGACAAGCGGGCGCTGCTCACGGACTTGGACGGCGCGCTCCGCTATGTCATTCTGGCCATCGCGCTGTTCATGGTCTTCCTGCTGCTGACATTTTTTCTCCTGCTCCGCGGCGTCGTCATGCCGCTGCGCGTCTTCAGCACGCGCATCAAGACCATTCGCTGCGGCGACAGAAAGGCCATGCGAAAGCCTCTCCATTTGGAGGGCTGCCGCGAAATCAAGGAGCTGAGCGATGAGTTCAGCGGGATGCTGACGCAGATTTTGTCCTTGGAGGAGCAGCTCTTCACAACGATGAAAAATCTCTATGATACCGACATCGAGCGGCAGAAGGCGGAAATCGCCCATCTTCGCAGCCAGATTAACCCGCATTTTCTCTACAACACGCTGGAATCCATCAAGGGTATCGCCATCCGGCACGGCATTCCGGAAATTGCGGATATTGCAACGGCCATCGGCAAAATCTCCCGCTACAGCATCAAGGGCGCCGTGACCGTGACCTTGGCAAAGGAAATGGAGATTGTCGATGCCTATCTCCGTATTCAGAAAATGCGGTTTGAAAACAGGTTTGAAGCCATCGTCAGCATTCCGGAAAACTGTCGGCGGCTCATGGTACCGAAGATGCTGCTGCAGCCCTTGGCAGAAAATGCCGTCTGCCACGGTCTGGAGAACTGTCAGGGAGGCACGCTCTATATCAGCGCCTCCCGCACGGAGGACGATTTGCGCGTCATTGTGCAGGATGACGGCGAGGGCATGAGCGAGGAAAGGCTGAACGGCATACGGCAGCAGCTTGAAAGCGCGGACGCGGACGAGAGCAGGCAAATAGGGCTTCTCAACATTCATCGCCGCATCCGCCTTTCCTGCGGTGAAAAATACGGGCTGACCATTGACAGCGCCCTGCACTGCGGCACGAAGGTGATGGTGCTGCTACCGGTGGCCGAGGCGAAGGAGGCGCAGGAATGTACAGAGTTTTAATCGTTGATGATGAAAAGAATGTCATTGCCTCACTGAAAAAAAGCATCCCGTGGGCATCGCTCAATTTGGAGGCGGCGGGCGAGGCGGAAAGCATGAGCGAAGCGCTGGCGCTTTTTGAGCGGCAGCCCTTTCACATCGTCGTGTCCGATATTAAAATGCCCGGCGGCAGCGGCTTGGAATTGTTCAGAGAGCTGACGGCGCTTGCGCCCAACACGCAGGGCATTCTCATCAGCGGCCATGCGGACTTTGCCTATGCGCAGAAGGCGCTTCAATGCGGCATCATCGGCTATTGCCTCAAGCCCGTCGATACCGCAGACCTATGCTCCTACCTCAAAAAGGCCGTTCTTCGCTTGGAGCGTGATGCGCTGCCGAATCAGGAAATGCTGCTGACCAACGCCATCGCCGAGGAAAATCCGGATGCTTTGGTCCGTGCCCTGCTTGGCTATGGCTTAAACCCCGATGCCTTCTTCATCGCCGTCACGGACGGGGCATATCCTTCGGCGCGTCTTCCCTCCGAAAAGGCGCGGATGCGGCTTCAAAAGGGTCAGCTCTGTCTCTTTTTAGACAAGGCATTGACACAGGAGCAGGCTGACGGAATGGCTGCCGCCTATCATCTGAACGGCTTGGGCTTTCTGACCGACGCTGTCCGCGCCGCCTCCCTGTCATCCGCCCTCCGCACCGCCGTTTCCTTGGCCATGCACCGTTTTATCACCGGTGAATGCCGCGCCGTTTGCCGCTGCGGGGCGGATGACCGCGAGGTGCTGTCCCGTCTGCAGGCCGGCATCGGCGCACGGGACAACGCGCAGCTTGAGCAGATGCTTCGAAAAATGCAGGACAATCTGCCCGACATCAGCATCGGATGCGCGCTTCGCATCAGCAACATGATTCATAATTATCGATTGGATTTTTCGTTTGAAGAGGACGAAAGCGGCTATGCTTACGACCTGAGCCACCTTGTGTCCATGTACCGCAATGTGCAGGAGATGCTGGACGACCTCATACACCTGCTGAAGGAGCCGGAAACGCCGTCCGAAAACGGCTTTGAGAGCGAAAACACGAATTTTCTCCGCCTGATTCGCTATATCCACCAGCATTATGCGGACGATACGCTTTCCCTGAACGCGCTGGCCGAGGTGCTGCACATGACCCCCAGCTATGTCAGCCGCCTGTTCAGCCGCGAATCCGGTACGACCTATCGGCGCTATTTGACCGAGCTGCGTGTGGAAAAGGCCAAAAAACTGCTGGCGACCTCCGACATGTCCATTGCTGAGGTATGCGACTGCGTCGGCTTTAATGATTACTTTCATTTTTTAAGGACATTCAAGCGCATCACGGGCACAAGCCCCGGCAAGTATACGGGGGATGAGGAAGCATGAAGGCCGTTTCCGTCCTCCTGAAGCCCGTCTCCTCCGCGTGCAATATGCGATGCGCCTACTGCTTTTATGCCGATGTCAGCAGCAGACGCGCCGTGCCCTGTCTGCCGCCCATGTCGGAAGAGAAGCTGCAAAAAATCCTGCTGCGCCTTCGGTCGTTTTTATCCGAAGGGGACAGTGTGTCCTTTTTGTTTCAGGGCGGCGAGCCGATGCTGGCAGGGCTTGATTTCTACCGCCGTTTTTTTGAATTGACCGCTCCGTGGGAAAAAGAGCTTTATGTCAGCTATGCCGTGCAGACAAACGGCCTTCTTTTGAACGAGCGCTGGTGCGGCCTGTTCAGGCGTCCAAACCTGTTGATAGGGCTCTCTCTTGACCTGCCCCGTACCGCGCATGATGATGCGCGGAGGGATGCGGCGGGAAACGGCACATACAGCCGCGTTGTTCAGGCCATGCGTCTTCTTCGCCGCTCCGCCATCCCCTTTAATGTCCTTTGCACCCTGACAAGGGATGCCGCCGAAAGGCCGCGTGCCGTCTGGCGGAATATCCGTGATTTGGACATCCCGTATGTCCAGTTTACACCCTGCTTAGGGTTTTTGGATGCGTCCGTTCTCTCCCGGCATGCCCTGACGCCCGCGCATTTCGCAGCCTTTTACAAGGCCGTTTTCGCGCTCTGGGCGGAGGATATCCGCATAGGCAGGCCGCGCAGCGTCAAGCTCTTTGATGATTTAATCGACCTCATCGTAACGGGGCGGACAAGCGCCTGCGGCTTGGACGGAAAATGCAGGACACAGCTTGTCGTCGAAGCAGACGGCAGCGTCTACCCCTGCGATTTTTTCTGCACGGATGATTTTTGCTCCGGCAGTCTTTTGACCGATTCGCCCGACACGCTCCTTGCCTCTCCACCGATTGTCAGGCGGCTCAGCCTGCCCGCCCCGCGCCTTTGCGAGCGCTGCGCCTATCGGCCGCTTTGCGGCTGCGGCTGTCCGCGAATGCGCAGGGAAATGTACATACAAGACGAAAAGTACTGCGGTTACGCCGATTTTCTGCATTTTGCCCTGCCGCCGCTCATCGAAATCGCTGCAGCGCTTCGCCGAACGGCGCGATGATTCGTGTTATTACAGGAGGGAAATGAACAAGCCATGCGCCCGAACATCCTGTTTTATTTCACCGACCAGCAGCGGGCGGATACGCTCGGCTGCATGGGCCAGCCGCTGCCCGTCACGCCCTGTCTGGATGAAATGGCTGCGGACGGCGTATGCTTTGAGCAGGCGTACAGCCCTCAGCCCGTTTGCGGCCCGTGCCGCGCCATGTTTCAGACGGGGCAATGGGCATCCAAGCTCGGCTGCTTCCGCAACAACATTGCCCTGCCGCAGAACGTCAAAACCGTGGCGGACTATTTTGAGGAAGCGGGCTATGAAACGGCGTATGTCGGCAAATGGCACTTGGCCAGCACAGGAGATGCGGACAAGCCGCCAAGGGAGGATTACACCGTAACCGCTATCCCTCAGGAGCGGCGCGGCGGCTATCGCGGCTTCTGGCGCGCCGCCGACGTACTGGAATTTACTTCCCACGGCTATGGCGGCTATGTCTTTGACGAACATATGCGGAAGCACAGTTTTTCCGGCTACCGTGCGGACTGCATCACTGATTTTGCGCTGGAATTTTTGGCGCAGTACGATGGAAAAAAACCGTTTTTCCTGACGGTCTCGCACATCGAGCCGCATCACCAGAACGACAGCGGGCATTACGAAGGGCCGAACGGCTCCAAGGAGCGTTTTGCGGACTTTGTCCTGCCGCCGGATTTGGCGGCGCTCGGCGGAAACGCGGCGGCGGAATATCCCGATTATCTGGGCTGCTGCCGAAGCCTGGATGACAATCTCGCCCGTTTGACGGGCCGCCTGCGCGACATGGGGCTTTACGAAAACACCGTCATCGTGTTCGCCTCCGACCACGGCTCGCACTTTAAGACGCGCAATTCGGACGCGCACTTATGCGGCGCGGATGATTACAAGCGCTCCTGCCATGACGCCAGCCTGCATGTCCCGCTTGTCATTCGCGGTGCGGGCTTCAGGGGCGGCAAACGAATCAGTGAGCTTGTTTCCACAGCCGGTCTGCCGAAGACCCTTTTATCCGTCGCCGGCATCTCCGCCGATATGATAGGCGAGGATTTGGGGACACTCGTCAGCGGAAACAGCCCCGAACGCGACAACTGCATTTTCGCCCAAATCAGCGAAAGCCGCGTGGGGCGCTGCGTCCGTACTCCGCGCTATTTGTACAGCGTCTGTGCACCCGGAAAAAACGGCGGCGAATATGCGGACAGCGACGTTTATCGGGACGATTTCCTCTATGATATGCAAAACGATCCCTGCCAGCTTCGGAATTTGGTCGGCGACCTCGCCTACGCTGACGTCCGCAACGACCTCGCCGCCCTGCTGATTCAAAAGATGACGGAGGCGGGAGAAAAAGCACCGATGATTTTACCGTAACGAAATTGCCTCGACGAGACCGTTCGCCGACAATCGTATACGTTCCTCATGGATGAATGAAATCCGCAAAATGAAAGACCGCCGCGGCGGTCTTTCATTTATTTCCCAAAAACTGCTGGCTTTGCGCGTAAACGGCGTAAGCCAACAGCCTAATTTTCAGTATTCTGTTGCTTTTCACTGTTCACGGCTCGATAAGGCTGAGCCTTCCTTTTTTTTGATGAACCCGGCAGTCAGTTTGTCTAACCCCAGATTGAGGAAGCAATCCACGATATCGGTAAATACGTCGATCATGTAATCAAACACCGCGCTTTCCTCCTGACTTCGATTATTCAGTTACAGCATATCATAAAAAATATGCAAAATCAACTGTTGTTGTGTAAAAAGCTCCGATATTTTTGTCGATTTTTGTAACCAATCATGAAACTGAAAGGACTGCCTCACTTGATGAGAGTGAGACAGTCCCTTCTTGTTTCGTTATCGCTTATTCGGCTTAGGTGCAGTGCATGAAGTATTTATAGCCCAGCGGGTTGGAGTAGAAGCCCTGCACGCTGTCATCCAGCATATAGATGTCGGTGTAGAAGTAGAGCGGAGTGATGCAGCCGGTGCTCATCCGCATATTCTCGGCGATGTGCATCATGGCATATGTCCTGCATTTCGTGCATATAGTTTGTTTTTTTATTGTACTTTTGAATTATTGGAAAAATAACGATGCATTTTTGTCCGCCACGGGCAAAAAAGACGGGGCGCACGAATCGTGCGCCCTGCCTATAAGAAGGGGAGAGAGAGGATGGGCGAAATGTATCAAATCCCGCCCACAAATTTATCATATCGGAAATATGTGTCGAAAATTTGAACAGAGCATGAATAAATCACAACAACTGCCGAAGCAGGCCGGACATATAATGATAAGATTCCGACCCGCTGTCTCCGCCCGTAAATAAGAGATACAGCCCTGCCAAGACTGCAAGACCAAGCAGCACCGCAAGCAGCACACGCAGCGGGCTGACCGGCGCCTGACCGCCGACGCGACCCGTCTGACCGTTGACCAGAACATGATAGGCTTTGTTCTTGAATTTGAAGGAGCTGAGATACATCGGCAGCAGCATCAGCTTATATTTGACCTGGCTGTTCGTCGTTTGAACGGAGCTGACGCGTGCCTCGTCCGCATGAGACAGGATATCCTGTCTGGCCAAGGAACGCATTTTCTCGTCAATCACACTCTGCGCGTCTTTCCAGCCCTCCTGCACATCGACTGCCGGTTTTTCGCTGGCAAAGCCGCTCAAAAAGGCGGGCGCATAACGCGCCAGGCGGCTCAGATCATAGGGACGGACGCGGGACAGCAAATCATCCGGCAGGCGATGGCTGCCGTTAATCAAAATATCGTCAAACGAATGTGCAACCACGCCGCTGGTCGGCCGCCAATTCGTCCGGCGCTCCCTCCGCATTTCCGTGCGCGTCCGGCCGTTCTCCGTCACCTTCACGGGCACTTCCACATAATAGTAGTGTCCCTCCTGACCGACATAGCGGGAAACGCTCTGGGCATCATAGGTCCAGTGCGGCAGATAAACGCCCGCGATTTCTCCCAGTGCGGCCATTTTCTTTGCTTTGGAAGGCGCAAAGAGCTTTTTCCCTATCCACTTTTTAAAGCCCTGCGCGGCCTGCTTCTGCGTCACACCGAAGGGCAGAACGCTTTCCGGCGCAATGCCCGCCTTGGACTGATCCTCCATGACGTGCGGAGCGCCGCAGAAGGCGCAGCGGTCAGCAGAGGTTTCGCCCGTCAAAACGATTTCGGCGCCGCAGCCCTTGCAGCGCATCACGCGGGTGGTATCACCCCATTCATCCTCCGCATCGGCAGCTGGCGCCGAGTGGATATCATATTCCTTGGGGGTATATCGGCTCAAATCAACGTCCTTGAGCGTCTCGCAGTATGGGCACTTCAGCTTCTGCGTTTCCGGGTCAAACAGCATTCTGCCGCCGCAAGAGGGGCAGGAAAACGATTTTGCCTTTTTCTCCGTCGTTCTGTTTACATGTTCAGCCATATTGCGCCTCCTTTGCTTGCGGCAATGTTTTCCGCACACGAAATATACGACTTTATACTTATCTTATCATGAATGCTTTGCTTTTTCAACCGTTATTCCGAGCGGCTTTTTGGACGGGATGCCGCTTTTGCGCGGATACTGCTTGGGAGTCATCTGTATTTTTTGAACAAACGCCAAAATCTGCGTTCTGTCCAGAAGCACGCTTTCTCTTGTTTCGATGCTGCCGCCGCCAAGTAGCTCAGAAGCGCGTTCGGCACTCTCCAATTCCTCCGGCACGGCCGGTCCCTTCCATGCCAGCGCATGACCGTTCACCTTGACGAAGGGGAGCAGATATTCGAGCAGTATGCTCATCGGCGCGACCGCACGGGCAACGGCCAAATCAAACCTTTCCCGAAGCTCCTCTGCCCTGCCGGCATCCTCGGCGCGCAGATGCAGCACCCGCACATTGGAAAGCGAAAGCCTCCCTGCCACTTCCGCTAAAAAGTCGCACCGCTTCCGCTGGGCATCCAGCAGCGTCACTTCAATATCCTTCCGCACGATTGCCAGCGGCAGCCCCGGAAAGCCCGCGCCTGTCCCCACATCGATGATCCGAATGCCGCTGCCGAACAGTTCCGGCGCGTCAAACAGCGGCTTCAGGGAATCCGCAAAATGGCGCAGGGGCATTTCATCGGGCGCGACATTGGTTAAATCCATCCGCTCGTTCCATTCGCACAGCAGCGCCTGATATTCACTGAGCTGCTCCAGCGGCTCGCCGTCCAGCTGTATATGAAGAGACGAAAGCACCTGCCTGATTTTTTCACGCATCCCTTACTTTCCCTTCTTTCTGATGGACAGGATGTCGAGCATCACCTGCTCTAAAGAGCCTTCCTCATTCATACGGCCGGACTTGACCTGATATTCCGTGTCCAGACAGACCGCCGTCATTTCCTTGAGCTGCGCCTCCGTGTAAAGCCGCGCCTGCCGTAAAATTTTCTGAACAACAACCGGCGGAATGCCGACCGCCGAGGCGATTTCCCCGCCGGAGCGTTTAGCGGCGGCCATACGCATGACGCTCAGAAGCTGACGGCACTGCCGCCCCACCAGCGACAGCAGGAGCATTCTGTTTTCACCGTTCAGCAAAAGCGCGTTCAGCTGTTCAAACGCTTTTTTTCCGTTTCCATTCAGCAGCGTTTCCACCATATCGAACACCACGCATTCCGTTGTCTTCGTACAAACGGCTTCAATGTCCTCGGCGGTGATTTCATCGCGGGTATCCGCATAGGCGCTCAGCTTGGCGATTTCGCCGTCCAGCTTTGTCAAATCTCTGCCGGCTGAAAAATAAAGCTGCTGACAGGTCTCCCGCCTGATGCTCTTGCCGTTCTGTTTAAAGCCCTTTGAGAGCCATTTCACCAATTCTTCGTCGTTCAGGCGGTCGCAGGCCACAATGACGGCATGCTTTTTCAGCGCCAGATACAGCTTTCTCGTCTTATCCGCCTTGCCGCGCACATAAAACACAAGGCAGCTTGTCTGCGGCAGATTGGTCAGATACTTTTTGAGCTTCTCCGCGCCGGCATCCTCGTCATAATCATTGTCACCGTTCTTATCCTTATTGTCCCTGTTGGTCTTTTTGCTGAGCAGCATCCTGCATTCCGTCACCGTGGTGATGCGCATATCGGCCATGAAGGGCAGCGTTTCATTGGCGGCGATGAGCTTGTCCGCATCCGGATCTATCAGGCGCATATCGTTCATTTCGGGGAAGGCATCGCCGACCGTTTTCTGCCGAAGGCGGTTCAGCACGGCTCGCTTGACAAACTCCTCCTCGCCCTCCAAAAGATAGCACCGAGCGGGCGTTTCGTTGTCTATCGCCGCAAAAAACTCTTTATGCGTCATGATTTATTCCTCCTTTCGGAAGGGACGGACGACAAAGCCCGCCTGTGTGCATTCTATCCGCACGGCGCCCGATGTGCCTGTTACATAGGTTTCCGCGCCGATGCTATTCAGCCTTGCCAGCACCTCATCGGAGGGCTTGCCGCCGCGTCCTCCGGCGCTGACGACGGCCATCTGCGGCTGCACCACGGATAAAAATTCTTCACTCGTTTCGTTTTTTCCGCCGTGATGCGACACCTTCAGGATATCTGCCTTCTGCGCCGCATAGCGGTCATAAACGCCGGATAAATCGCCCGTCAGCAGCAGCTTCACATCGCCCATTTCGCACAGAAGCGCCATGGAGTAATCATTCAAATCCTGCATGGCACGGACGGTGTCTGCATAAGGCCACAGTACGGTCATCCTGATGCGCCCGCATTCAATGTTTTCTCCGGCCGCGGCATAACGGACGGGGATGTTCTTTTCCTCCAGCAATGTGACGAGCGCCGCACACTGCTCCGATACATTTCCCTTTAACGCACCATTCGGCAAAATCACCTGCCCGATGGGAATGTTTTCCTCCAGCAGATCCAGCGTTCCCAAGCAGTGGTCAGCATGAAGATGCGTTAAAACCAGCGTATCGATGCCGCGTCCCTTTGCCAAAAGATAGCTGCACAGGTCTTGGGCGTCATCGCCCGTATCCACCACCACCGTCCTGCGTCCATCCTGCAAAACGGCACTGTCATTGTTGCCGATGGAAAGCTGGGTATAGGACAGGGCTCTGTCAAGCGTTGCGACATGCAGCCCGCTGCCTGCAATCAGCAGGACAAGGAGCAGGGCGCGGCGCTTCCTTTTTTGCAAAGCGCAATAGGGAGACAAAACACACGGCAGCGCAATGAAAAACGGAATCAGCGGCAGCGGGATATCCGGCACACGCAGAACGGCGAAAGGCAGATTGCCCGTCCATAAAATAATGTCTTGAATGATCTTTGTCAATGCCTGAACAGGCTGCGCCAAGAGCATGGCGACCGGAAGCCAGATGCTGCCTATCAGCAAAACGAGCGCATAGACGGGGAGCAGAACGCCCAAGAGCAGGCAGACCAGGGGGCTGACGATGAGCGCAAGAGGCGCAAAGCGATGAAACATCAGCGCAGATGGAATGGCCGTTCCCACCGTTGCCCCCACCGTGGCCGCCGCGCCGGAGCGAAGCATTGGGGACGGGATGACCCCGCACAGCCTTTCATCCGCTGCATCCGCAAAAAAGATGATGCCCAACACAGCGCCGTAAGATAAAATCAGCCCGTTTGACAGAAGCTCCAGCGGCTGAATCAAAAGAACGATTAACAGACTGAGCGACAAGACCCACAGCCCGTCTGCCCTTTCCAGCCGATTTTTAAAAAAGACGGAGACAGCCAGCATCACGGAGGCGCGGACAACGCTCGGCGTACAATCGAGCAAGAGACAATACAATATCAAAAAAACATCCAGGATAACGGCACGGAGGCGCGGATAAACGAGTTTTCGCAGCAGCATTAGCAGCGCCCCGGCCAAAAGCCCGACATGCAGGCCGGAAACAGCCAGCACATGCGCAATGCCGGACTTGGAAAACGCCTCGCTGACCGCCTCCGGCATATCCTCGCGCTCGCCCAGCAAAAGCGCCTTGGGCAGGGCGCTCTGCTCGCCGAACAGCGTATCCAGCCGACGACCGACAGCAAGACGCAGAGACAAAATCATGGTGCGGAAATCGCTGTACATCTGCCCGCTCTGTACAAAATCGCTTCGCCCATAGAGGCAGTTCGCAATGCCGCTCCTGTTCAAATAAAGCCGAAAATCAAAGCCGTTTGGGTTGACCTGCCCCTGCGGATGATAAAGCCGCGCCTGAAAGGTCACCTCGCGCCCCGCCTCCGGCAATTCCTCCTCAATGCCGTAATACGTCCAATATACTTTGGAAAGCCGATAGTCTCCGCCCTCCGCGTATGTCAAGCGGACGTCGCGCAGATAGGCGCTGACATGATCCTTTTCTTCATCCGTCCTTGGCGCATCGCAGACGATGGCGCGGACAAAATAATTCCCCTCCGGCACGGCGGAGGGCTGCATCCACGCGGAGCTCAACAAGCCGAACAGAAAAAAGCACACCACGCCGAGACCGTATAAACAGCTTCTGCCGGACTTTTTGAGCAGCACGAGACAAACCGATGAAAGCGCCGCGCAGCAGCCCCACACGAGCAGCGACAGCGGCACAAAAACGCTCATCAGAATGCCCGCCATCGCCGCTAAGGACAAAAGCACGAACGGCTGCCGCTCAAAAAATGCTGTTTTCTGCCAATTCATCATGAGCCGATTGTGTACACGCTGCCGACACGGTCGCGCCAGGCCATATCCACCTGCACATCCCGTCCCGCAGCGATGCCGTTTGCGGCCAGCATATCGACCGCCGTTGTCATGGCCAGCTCCGGCGTATTGTTTTCGCCGCTCAGATGGCCCAAAATTACCTGTCTGACCCCCGTCCCCTGCAGCTCGCACAGGGCGCGGGCGCTGGTTTCATTGCTCAAATGCCCGTGATTGCTCAAAATTCTTTCCTTCAGCCGTGCGGAATAATGCACATTTCGGCGCAGCATATCCGGGTCATGGTTGCTTTCCAGCAGAATCAAATTGCTGCCCGCCAGCATCTGAAAGACGGATTTTTTCATATAACCCATGTCTGTTGCCACGGACAGGCTGTGGCCGCCGTAATACACCCGATAGCCGACCGGCTCGGCCGCGTCATGCGGAATGGGGATGGGACGTAAAGCCAAATCGCCGATAAAAAAATCTCCGTCCGAATCAAAGATGCGGATATTGCGCGGCTCAATCGCGCCGATGCTCCTTAACATCGCCTGAAACGTCGGCTCATTGGCGTAAACCGGCAGATGATATTTCCGGCTCAAAATGCCGACGCCGCGGACATGATCGCTGTGCTCATGCGTGACAACGATGGCATCCAAGGTTTCCGGCAATACGCAGACCTTTTTCAGCGCTTCCTCCGTAGCCTTGCCGGACAGCCCCGCATCAATCAGAATCCTCGTATTTCCGGCGGCAACGAACAGCGCATTGCCGCTTGAGCCGCTGTACAACGGACAAAATGTCAGCTCCATAGCATCCCTTCACCCAACGCCGCATGTACGGCAAAATAACGGCTTCATTATACCGAAAAAGCCTTTTTTCCGCAAGCTGCCGGCTTATTTACGGCTGATGCGCATTTCAAACGCATCGCTCTTGGCCTCGTTTCCGAACACATCCTGTTCGCCCCTGATTTCGCGGCGGATAACGATGGCGTCCGCGCCGTCCGAATGGACGGACAGGCTGCCCGTTCTCAGCACCTGCCGCTTGCGCAGGGTCAGAATCTCCTTCACCTGCTCACGCAGCGCAAGATCCTCGTGTCCCCACGGATACGTTCCCCTGCAATAGGGGTCTGCCGCACCCTGCAAGCCGACCTCATCTCCATAGTAAATGCACGGAATGCCGGGCAGACAGACCAGAATGGTCAGGAATTTCAGCATTCTCTGCTTGCCCAGCGCATACTGCTCCGCCGTGAGCTTCGGCTCGTTTTCATCGCCGCGGGCGTCATCCCGCGAAACGCTCCCGCCCAAGATGCTCAAAATCCTCGCTCGGTCATGGCTGCCCATTAAATTCATCAGGCTGTAATAAAACGGCGGCGCATAGTTTTCCCGCTGCGACTGAATCACGCGGCAGAGCGCTTCGGCATCCGTTCTCTCCAGCAGGAAGCTGATGCAGGCATTGCGCAGCGGGTAATTCATCACGCTGTCCAGGGTGTCCCCCAAGCAATAGCAACGTGTCTCGCCGTAGGCAACCTTGTGGCTGGCATCCTCCCAGACCTCGCCCAAAATGACGGCATCGTGCTTTTCCCTGCGTGCCGCCGTGCGCAGGTCGCGCAGGAAGCGCATCGGCAGCTCGTCCGCCACGTCCAGCCGCCAGCCGGAAGCGCCTGTCCGCAGCCATTTGCGGACGATGCCGTTTTCACGGAACATATAGGCGCGGTAGTCTTCGTTTTCCTTGTTCAGCTCCGGCAGGGACTTAAAACCCCACCAGCAGGCATAATCATCCGGATAATGACTGAACTTGTACCACGGATAAAACGGAGACGACTTACTCTGGCATGCGCCGATGGACGGCTGGCGGCCATAGCGGTTAAAATAAATGCTGTCATCGCCCGTATGACTGAACACACCGTCCAGCATGATGCGGATGCCGTACTTCCGCGCTTCCTGACACAGAACGGCAAAGTCCGCCGCCGTCCCCAGCATGGGATCTATCACGGAATAATCCGAGGTATCATAGCGGTGGTTGCTGCGGGCGCGGAAAATGGGATTTAAGTAAATCACCGTCACGCCCAAATCGGCAAGCTCCGCCAGGTGCGCCTGAATGCCCTTCAAATCACCGCCGAAAAAATCGAGCGAATAATTGTCGCCCGGAATGCTCTCCACCCGCACCTTCGGGCGGTCGTCCCAGTTTTCATGGATGTAAATATCCGTCCGCTTGCTCTCCGGCATTTTGCTGCGGGCATAGCGGTCCGGAAAAATCTGATACATCACGCCATCCCGCATGAAGGCGGGCGTTTGATAAGCGGGGTCGTACACCGTAATCTGAAAGGCGGGCGGCACATGGTCCGAGGTTTCCCCCACGCCGCCCAAGCCGTCTCCCGCGTTTCCGTAATAAACCGTTCTGCCGTCCGACATGAAAACCGAAAAATAATACCAGCACAGGACGGGTTTTTCGGGCGTTTGATAGGTCGCCTCATAGCCGCCGTCCGCTTGGCGGGTCATGACCAATTCGGAAGCCTTTCCGTCCGAAATGACCTGAACGGCGGCCTTCCGCACGCCGTCCGCGCCGTATAAGCGAAGGCGGACAGGCGTCCTGCAAGGCACACTGCCCCGCGGCGCACGGCAGTTCAAGGAGCGTGAATCGTGATAAAGCTGCATCAATCGTCCATCCCAAATCAATGATTCATTAGTGAAGAAGCCTTCTTAACGGCAGGCTGATTCCATAGATGACGGCCGCGCACAGCACCACCGCCGCGCCTACGCCGGTATCCAGATAATAGGCGGCCACAAGCCCGAAAATGCCGCATAAAAGGCCGATAAGCACAGAATAAAGGGCGTGCCGGGCGGCATTTTGGGAAATATTTCTGGCGGCAGCGGCGGGCAGGATGAGGAGCGCGTTAATCAGCAGCACGCCCACCCAGCGGATGGCCAGCATAACAGCCACAGCCACGAGGCATACAAAGGCGTATTCCACCCATTTTGTCTGAATGCCGCGGCTCTGCGCAAGCTGCGGGTTGACGGCCGTAAGCAGGAGCTTGTTATACATAATGATCCACAGGATGATGCCGATAATCAAAGCACACAAAAGCCAAAACAGGTCATCAGCGCCAATGCTCAGCACATCGCCCGTCAGCAGAGCGGAATACTTGGAAAAGCCGCCGCCGCGTGACAAAATCAGCAGTCCCAGCGCGATGCCGGTCGATGAAAAAACGCTGATGATGGTATCGGCGGACGCGCTGCCGGAATGATTGATGCGGCTGATCATCAGCGCCCACAGGATGCCGAAGATAATCAGGCTCAGCAGCTCGTTCTGAATGCCCAGCAGCAGCCCAAGCCCCACGCCCGCCAGCGCGCTGTGTCCCAGCGCATCCGAAAAAAAGGCCATCCGCTGGTTGACGGCCATCGTCCCCAAGAGGGACAGAAGCGGCGTCAGCAGCAGCATTGCCAGCAAAGCGTTTTTCATGAAATGAAACTGAAAGCACTCAAACGGAAGGAGCGCATCCAGCACCTGGTACACCGTATTCATGCCTTATTCCTCGTTGCGGAAGCCGGAAACAATTCCCGAAATGCCTCGCTTGAAAAAACCTCCTGCGGCGTTCCGACGGCGCGGACGGTCTTGTCCAGCAGAATGACCTCGTCAGCGTATCGGCGCACCAGCGCCCAATCGTGCGAAACCAGCAGGATGGCCAAATGGTGCTGCGCGGTCAGCTTCAAAACGGTCTCCAAAAACAGCGTCAAACCGTTTTGGTCAACGCCTGAAACAGGCTCATCCAAAATCAGCAAATCCGGCAGCGGGTCAAGCGCCATTGCCAGCAAAACGCGCTGCAATTCACCGCCGCTTAATGCGCCGAGCCGCCTGTTCAACAGGGAATCCGCCTGCGCTGCGGCCAGGGTTTTCTTAACCCTTTCCCTTGTCTTTTTGCCGATGCCCAGCCAAACGGGGCGCTTGGTCATCGTGGAAGCCAGCAAATCGCACACCGAAATCGGCATCTGCTTATCAAACGGGAGCTGCTGCGGCACATAGCCGATGGTAATGGCGGGAAAATCACGTCCGTCCGCATCCTCATGGCGAACAGCGCCCGTATGCGGCATTTCGCCCAGCAGGGCACGAATCAGCGTGGTTTTTCCCGCGCCGTTCGGCCCGACCAGCGCGGTCAGCTGACCGCAATGGATATGCAGTGAGACATTGCTCAGCAGGGCGTCTGTGCCGGCTGTGACGCTGACATTTTCCAGCGCCACCCGGCACAGACAGCATTCGTGCTCATTCTTCATCGTTCTCGCCGTTCAAATCGGCTTCCGTCATCTCTTGGTCTGCGGGATTGTCATCCGCCACGACATTGCTGTTGTCCTGCATCAGCACATCCCTGATTTTGCGGTCGATTTCATCGGCCATATCCGGATGCTCCTTGAGATAGGCGCGGGCGTTGTCCCGTCCCTGCGCGATGCGCTGGTCGTTATAGGAAAACCACGAGCCGCTCTTTTGCATGATTTCATGCTGCACGGCCAAGTCAAGCAGCGTCCCCTCCCGGCTGATGCCCTGGCCGTAAATCAAATCGCACTCGCAGCTTCTGAACGGCGGAGCGACCTTGTTTTTGACAACCTTGATCTTGGTGCGGTTGCCGATGATTTCGCTGCCGTTTTTGAGCTGCTCGCCGCGCCGGATGTCCAGACGAACGGAGGCGTAAAATTTGAGCGCCCTGCCGCCGGGCGTGGTTTCGGGGTTTCCGTACATCACGCCGACCTTTTCACGGAGCTGGTTGATGAACACGGCGATGGCGTTGGTCTTGGAGACGACGCCCGCCAGTTTGCGCATGGCCTGACTCATCATACGCGCCTGCAGGCCGACAAAGCTGTCACCCATTTCGCCGTCAATTTCGGCGCGTGGAACGAGCGCGGCCACGGAGTCCACCACGACGATTTCAATCGCGCCGGAGCGCACCAGTGCCTCGGCGATTTCCAGGGCATCCTCGCCTGTGGACGGCTGGCTGATGTACAGCTCATCAATATTCACGCCCAAATTCTGCGCATACTTGGGGTCTAAGGCGTGTTCCGCGTCAATATAGGCCGCCGTGCCGCCCATTTTCTGCACCTGCGCCACCAAATGCAGCGCTACGGTGGTTTTGCCGGAGGATTCGGGCCCGTAAATTTCAATGATGCGGCCGCGCGGAATGCCGCCGACGCCCAGCGCAATGTCCAAATCCAGACACCCTGTCGGCACGACATCCACCTTCATGGTGGACTTTGCGCCCAGCTTCATCACGGTGCCCTTTCCGAACTGCTTTTCCAGCGAGGCCAATGCCATTTCCAGCGCCTTGGCCTTTTCCTGCCTAGTCTGGTCGGAGGTCACAACACTCTTTTCTTCCTTTTCCTTCTTTGCCATCGCCGTTTATCTCCTTTAATTATTTTGAAAAACATCCTTCAGCTGCACAAAGTACTGAACACCGGAAATGACCGTCATCGCCGACATCAGAATGACCAAAATCATCGTAACGATGCTCGGCAGCGCCAGCATAGCGCTTAAAACACACAAAAGCTGGATGTTGGTCTTGATTTTGCCTAAGATGCCCGCCGCTACGACGCGCCCCTGCTCGACCGCAATCAGGCGAAGGCCGTCCACTGCCAATTCTCTGGCCGCGACGATGCAGACCGCCCATGCGGGCAGAAGCTCCATCTGGCACAGGAAAATCATCGCCGTCAGCACCAGCAGCTTATCCGCCACAGGGTCGGCAAACTTGCCGAAATTGGTGATAAGGCCGTTCTTCCGTGCAATATAGCCGTCCAGAAAATCCGTCACCGCCGCCAGAGCGAACACGATGGCCGCCGGAAGCATGAGGCGAAGCGCCAGCAGCAGACAGATGACGGGGATGAGCAGCACCCGAAGCAGGGTCAGCTTGTTCGGCATATTCATTTCTCGACCACCTCGCCCGTCAAATCATAGGTATCCGCGTCCGTCAGGCGCACGGAATAAAATTCGCCCTCTTTCAGTTCATGGTCACACAAAACGGAAATCACACCGTCCGCATCCGGTGCTTCAAACTGGGAGCGGCCTGTATATGTCATGCCGTCATGCCCCGTAATCAGCACCTTTTCGGTTCGGCCGACGCGGAGACGGTTGTTCTCTAAGGAAATCTCCGCCTGAAGCGCCATCAGCCTGTCCAGCCGTTCCTGCTTCACCTCTTCGGGAATTTGATGCTCCATGACCGCCGCCTTGGTGTCCTCCTCCGGCGAATAGGCAAACGCGCCCATGCGGTCAAAGCGAATTTCACGGGTGAAGTCCATGAGGCGCTCAAAGTCGTCCTCCGTTTCGCCGGGGAAGCCGACAATAAAGGTCGTGCGCAGGCAGAAGCCCAGCGAACGCGCCTTTTTCAGCAAGCGCTTGGCGCTTGCGTTGTCGCCGCGTCTGTTCATCATCTTCAGCAGTTGGTCGGAGGCGTGCTGCAGGGGCAAATCAAGATACTTTACGATATTGTCCTTCTGCGCCATCATTTCCAGCAGCGCGTCGTCCGTTTCATCGGGGTACATATACAAAACGCGCAGCCAGTCAATACCGTCTACGGCAGCGGCCTTTTCCATCAGTTCTTTTAAGGAATGCCCCGTATCGCGGCCATATCGGGTCGTATCCTGCGCGATAAGTATCTGCTCCCGCGCTCCTTCAGCGGAAAGACGGCGCATTTCCCGCAGGATATCCTCCATCGGGCGGGAGCGGTAGCCGCCGCGAATGAGCGGAATGGCGCAGTAGGCGCAGCGGTTGTCGCAGCCATCGCCGATTTTGACATAAGCGGAATAGGGCGGCGTCGTCAGCACCCGCCCGCATTCCAAAAATTTTCTGCTGGGTCGGTCATTCCTCGACCGCTGCCCGTTGAGCGCCTCACCCACCAGCTCCGCAATATGCTCATATTGGTTGACGCCAAGCAGACAGTCGATTTCGGGGATTTCGCTGAGCAGGCTGTCCGCGTAGCGCTGCGCCAAACAGCCGGTCACGCACAGCACCTTGCATTTGCCCGTTTTTTTGTATTCGGCCATTTCAAAAATCGCGTCAATGGATTCCTCCTTGGCGGATGCGATGAAGCCGCAGGTATTCACCAGCAGCACCTCCGCTTCGGCAGGCTCATTCGTCAGCGCATAGCCCGCCTCTCGAAGCAGCGAAAGCATCTGCTCCGTGTCCACACGATTCTTGACGCAGCCCAGTGAAATCACGCCGACCTTCATCATTTTACCCTTCAACCTCATCTCGGTTAGTACAATTGCATTTTAACACAGAAGTACGGCCGAACACAAGCATCCGTCAGCCGTTCGTTTATTCCTGATCAACAATCTCCAGCAGCTCGGCGGGACGGTCGATGATGTGCTTGGCGTGGTGCTCCTCCAGCTCGGAGCGCGGACGAAAGCCCCACGTCACGCCGATGGTCTCCATGCCAGCATCATTGCCGCAGCACATATCCATCATGGTATCCCCGCTGTACCAGATTTCAGACGGCGAAAGCCCCAGCTCCTTAGCAATCATCAAAGCGCCGTCCGGTGCGGGCTTGAGCGGCACATCCTCCACCCGACCGCGAATTCTGGCAAACGGGAAATGAGAAAAATAGTGCGCCAAAACGCTCTCGACATCCGCCTGATCCTTGTTGCTGAGCACGCACACCTGAAGGCCGCGCCGAATCAGACCGTCCAGCATTTCCGGCACGCCGTCATAAACAAAGCTGTCAATGCTGCAATGCGCGGCATAATCTGCCATATAGAGCTTCAGCACCTCGTCCAGCTTGTCCGTCCTCTCTCCCACGGAGCGCTTGGCGATGTTGAACACGCCGTTTCCGACCTTGTAGCGGTATTCCTCCACGGAAAATGTCGGCAGGCCGCAGGCGCTCAGGCTCTTGTTCATGCTGTGCGCAATATCGGGAAGAGAGTTGATCAGCGTGCCGTCCAAATCAAAAATAATGGCCTTCTTCATACAATATGCGCCTTTCTCGGTCGTTACAGCTTTAATTTTCCCTTTGTGCCGCCCAGCTTCACGCCCTTGAGGATGTCGGACTTAAAGGCAAAGCTGTTGTCGTCCTTCTCCTGCTGAGCCTTCAGCGCGCACTGCACCATTTTGTCAATCAGTCCCGCATAATCCAGCCCTGTCTCCGCCCAGAGGTAATAGGCCAGAGAACCGGGGATGGTGTTAATCTCTGTGATATAGTAGCGGTCGGAATGGCGGTCGAGCATATAGTCGATGCGGACAACACCCTTGCAGTCCATCGACCGGAAAATATCCTCGGAAAGGCGCTGAAGGGTCTTGGTCAATTCCTCGCCGATGGCAGGACGCATCACGCGGCTTAAAGAGGCCATGCCCTTCGCACCGCCGTTGTTCATGTATTTCTGCGCAAAGTCCAGCACGGCGCCGCCGGAAATGGGCATTTCCAGCACGGAAACTTCCGTTTCTCCGTCATAGCCCAGCACGGAGCAGTTGATTTCAATAGGATGATCCAAGCCCTGCTCTATCAGCACGCGGCGGTCATAGGAAAATGCCACGTCAAGTGCTTCTTGCAGCTCCGACCTGTTGTCTGCGCGGCTGACGCCGATGGACGAGCCTAAGCAGGAGGGCTTTGTGAACACGGGGTACGGAAGCGCTTTTTCCACGCGGTCGAGCACGGTCTCTCGATCCTTTTGCCATTCGCTTCGCAGCGCGGCGCAGTCCGGCAAAACGGGATAGCCCATGCCGCGGAAGAAGCGCTTCATGGCGATTTTGTCCATGCCGATGGCCGAAGCCGTCACGCCGCAGGAGGTGTACGGCACATTCGCCATTTCAAACACGCCCTGCAAAGAGCCGTCCTCACCGTGCAGACCGTGCATGACGGGAACAAAGCAGTCGATGTGCGCAACGATTTCCTCTTTCAATCCCTGCAAAAGCCCCTTGCCGCGGGTATAATGGAGCAGCGCGCCGGAGCCTGCGGTCATGTCCAGCGAAACGCGCTTTAAACCCTTGGCATAGGGGTCAAAGGGCGTATAGGTCTCCATCTGAAAAAGCGGCTCGCCCGTGTACCATTCGCCCTGCTGGGTGATATAAATCGGTGTTACATCATATTGGTCACGGTTCACAAAGCGCATGAGCTGAACGGCAGAAATAATGGATACCTCATGCTCACAGGAGCGGCTGCCAAAGATAACGCCCAGCATTTTTTTGCTCATCTACATCATCCTCGCTTTACTTTTCGGAATAATGGTCCGGCAGATCGTTTTCGTACATGATGACATCGCCCTCCTGCCGCAGATCGTTCAGCAGCAGCACGGCCTCATTCAAGTCGGCGCACATATAAATGTTTGCGTCAGAGAAGCCCGCCTTCAAAAGTCCCTCTTTCATGGGCTGCGCATGATGACGGCCAACCAGCAGCGCAATGTCCACGCAGGAAGCCATCAAGTGCCCGAATTCCTCGTTGTACCTTTCCTCCTCCGCGCCAAGCTCCACCATGCCGGGCGTAACAATCAGACGCCGTCCGGAAAAGGACTGAAGCACCGCCAGCGCTTCCTTGGCCGAACGCGGGTTGGTGTTGAAGGCATCGTCAATCACCGTCACGCCGCCAACGGAGGACACAATCTGCATACGATGCTCCACCGGCTCCAGCATGGCAACGCCCGCCGTTATCTGCCGCATGGACAGCCCCAAATAGCGGGCAACAACGGCGGAAACCAGAATATTGCGGATGTTGTGACGGCCGAGCAGCCGCGTCCGGCACTGCACAGGTTCTTCACCCTTCAAACATAGCGTGAAGGTGCTGCCGAACGGCCCGACCTGAACATTCTCCGCCCATGCGTCCGATTGGGGCGCACCGACCAGACGCTTTGGCTTATCCGTCTTTTGATACAGCTCCGTCACGGTCTCGCCGTCGTCCGAAAAAACCGCCAGACCGTCCTTGGGCAAATCCCGAATCAATTCATATTTGGTATTTTTGATGCGCTCCAGCGTCCCGAAGGTATCCAAATGCTGCGGACCGACGCTGGTCAAAATCCCGATGGTCGGATGCACCAAATTGCAAAGCTCATGAATTTCCCCCACATGGCGAGCGCCCATTTCTCCGATAAACACCTGATGCGCGGGGGTCAGCCTCTCCCGAACGACGCGGGTCACGCCCATCGGGGTATTGAAGCTCGCCGGCGTCGCCAATACATTGTATTTCTGCGATAAAATGGAAGCCAGAATAAATTTCGTGCTGGTTTTTCCGTAGCTGCCCGTAATGCCGATGCGAATCAGCCGTTCATTTGCCATCAGCTTTTTTTCGGCATCCTTAAAATAAAGATACTGGATGAATTTTTCACTCGGCAGTATCAACATGCCCGCCAAGGCCACAAGCAGAGGAAGGAAAAGAGCGCCTAACACGGGAATCAGCACCGTTTCCTCTCCGAGCAGCGCAATGACAGCCGCGGCAAGACCCAAAACGCAGTACAGGCGGATGATGCGCGCCGTCTTTCGAAACGGCTTTTTTTCGGGGGTCTTCCGCTCCTGCCCTGCCAGATAAAAGGAGGAAAGCAGCATGAAGACAAACGAAACAAGCACATAAAGCAACACTGCGGCAAATACGGAAAGCGTTCCGGCGTTCATCCCGCTCAAAATCGCCCGATGAATGAAACAGGCAGCCAATATGCACAGCGCGTACAGGGCACAGGGCAGGGCAAGCCGCTTCATCTGCCGCTTCAGCGTCTTAAAATACCCCGCGAACTGATAGCTTTCCAGCTGAAAATAATGCAGCGCCTGATGCGAAAGAAGCAGCATTCCGGCCACATAAAAGGGCAATGCCAAAAATATCCGAATCCACCACGGCGTGCTGACTGCATTCATAGGCTGTTTTCCTCAGCTCCTCGTCGAGTTAGGCTCATTAGGATAAAAATGCTTTGATAACGGTCACGAAGCGCGGCCACTGACGCAGATAGGCAAAATGGTCATCGTTTTCAAACACGACCAGCCCCGCGTCCGGAATTTCCTCTTTCATTTTCCGTCCCATCCACAGCGGGGTGGCGGTGTCCTTTTCGCCGAACACCAGCAGAGTGGAGGCCTGAATTTTGGGCAGATACCCGCTCAAATCCTGAGAAACGATTTTCACGAAGGTCTTGCGCATTTCGGCATCCAGTGTGTTATAATCCGCCGAGCCGTACTTTTTGCGCAGCGCATCCTGTGCGTTTTCCGCCGCTTTTTGAAGAAACGGCACGCGCTTCAGCTTTTCCAGCACAGCTTTTTTCTTTTGAAATGCGGCATTCTTTTTCTTTTGCTCCTCGGTCGGCACATCTTTGAGGCCGGCCGCGCCCGTCAGCGCCAAACGCCTGACCAGCTCCGGCCTCGTTGCGGAAAGATAAATCGCCACCCGTGCGCCGAAGGAATGCGCGACAATGTCAGCGGGCGCAAGGCCGAGGGTCTCAATCAGCTCCGCCGTCATTTCGGCAAATTCGGGAACGCCCCACGGCTCCGGCGGGCGATGGGACAGACCGTGCGCCGGAAAATCAAGCATCGTGACATGATAATCCTTGGAAAGCTCCTGCGCGATAGGCTCAAAATGCTTGGTCGAGCAGCCCCAGCCATGCAGCAAAAGGACATTTCGACTGCCCTGTCCCAGCTGCTCATAATAAATCTGCACGCCTGAAAATGTGCCGGTCATTGCTCGCCGCTCCTCTCCGTCAAGCGCCAAATGTAGCGGCATTTCTGCCTCGAGCCGGAGCATAAGGCACGATATTCCGCCGGAACGGGCGCAATTCGCTCCAAGGTACAGCCCAGCGCCTCGCAGGTTTTTCTGGACGGCAGATTATCCACATCAGTCGTAATGACAACACTTCTCAGCCCGTGCTGCCGCATCAGCGGGAGCATCAGCCTGCAAGCCCTGCCCGCATAGCCATGCCCGCGATGCTCCTGCTCGATACGATAGCCGATATGCCCCAGATAGTAGAGCGACGGGCTTTCGCCCAAGCGAAGGCTGACATAGCCCACATACTTTCTTGTCCTGTGCTTGTACAGATAAAACAGATAGCCGTCCGAAATGCCGCACTTGACGTCCCGCACATCCTCTTTGGACAGGCACAAATCGATATCGCCGTCCGTAAACGCGGCGCGTCGCGTCAGCAGGGAAAGAAGGGCATTCACCGAGAAGTTTCCTCCGAAGAAAATAGGAATCGGGGCTTTTGCTTGAATACACAGGGTGCGCCGCCCGAAAAAATCAGACGGCGCAGTCCCCCGTATAGCAGGATAAATCGTCTTATTTGGCAACCAGCGCCAAGGTGTCCCGTGCGATGGCCAATTCCTCGTTGGTTGGGATGACCAGCACCTTCACCTTGCTGTCTGCGGCGGTGACATCGGCTTCCCTGCCCACCACGCCCGCGTTCTTCTTCGGGTCGAGCTTTGCGCCCATGTACTCGAAACCCTGCATAATCATTTCACGCAGACGGTCGTTATTTTCGCCGATGCCGGCGGTAAAAGCGATGATGTCCACGCCGTGCATCACGGCGGCATACGCGCCGATGTACCTGCGGACGCCCTCCACCAGCATATCACGGGCAATGATGGCATCCTCGTTGCCGCCGTCCGCCGCCGCCATGACCTCGCGCATATCGCTGCTGACGCCGGAAACGCCCAGCAGGCCGCTCTTCTTATTGCAGATGTTCAGCATTTCATCCACGCTGATATGATCCTGATTGCAGATGTACTGCACAACGGCCGGATCCATGCTGCCGCATCGCGTCCCCATCAGCAGACCCTCCAGCGGCGTAATGCCCATCGAAGTATCCACGCACTTGCCGTGGTCGACCGCCGCAACGGACGAACCGTTTCCCAAGTGGCAGGTGATGACCCGCACATCTTCCTTCTTCATGCCGAGAAATTCGGCGGCGCGGGCGCTGACATAACGGTGAGACGTGCCGTGGAAACCATAGCGGCGCACCTTGAGGCGGGTGTAATAATCCTTCGGCACGCCATAGCGGTATGCCTTGGGCGGCATGGTCATATGGAACGCGGTATCAAACACGGCGACCATCGGCGTATTCGGCATGACCTTTCGGCAGGCGCGAATGCCCATCAGGTTGGCGGGGTTGTGCAGCGGGCCGAGCGGGATGTTGTCCTCAATGGCCTGCTCGACCTCCGCGTTCACAATCACGGATTCGGTGAATTTCGCACCGCCGTGCAGCACGCGATGGCCGACCGCGCCTATCTCATCCATCGACTTGACCGCGCCGTATTCGGGGCTGGTCAGCGCATCCAGCATCAGCTGGGTGGCGGCGACATGATCCGCGACGGGCGTCTCGTTGGTATATTCCCTGCCGTTTGCCTTATGCTTGATTCTGCTGCCGGGAATGCCGATTTTTTCGACCAGACCTTTTGCCAAAGTCTGCTCATTGTCCATATCGATGAGCTGATATTTCAGGGAAGAAGACCCTGCATTCACAATCAAAATTTTCATGCTGCTTCTCCTTACCTGACGATCTCGCCCATTGTGTCGCGGCCGCAGCAGGCGGCGTTGCTTTCATCGGTGTCAATGTGCATGGCCAGCGCATAATTTTCGCTCACGCGCACCACCACGTCGCCAAAGACCAGCGAACGGCCCTGTGTATCGACCTTCACGGAAACGATGTCCTTGTCCTTCACGTCGAATTCGGCGGCATCTGCCGGGGTCATGTGAATGTGGCGCTTGGCCACGATGACGCCCTCGGAAAGCTCGACCTCGCCCTTGGGTCCGATGATTTTGCAGGGGGCAGAACCGGCCAAATCGCCGGATTCGCGGATGGGGGCGGACACGCCGATGGAGCGGGCGTCCGTCATGGAAAGCTCCACTTGGGAAGCCTTGCGGACAGGGCCTAAAATGGAAACGCCGGTCAGAGACTTCTTCGGGCCGACGACTTCAACGCGCTCCTCGCTGGCGTACTGACCGGGCTGAGAAAGCATCTTCTTGATATGCAGCTCATAGCCCTCGCCGAACAGCGTTTCCAAATCCTTCTGTGTGACATGCACATGACGTGCAGAGGTTTCAACCATCATTTGCTTGGCCATTTTTCTTCGCACTCCTTCAGGCAAATTTTACCACTCTGTATTATCGCACTTTTCGCGCATACATGCAAGCTGTTTTGTCACTTTTTTCACGATTTTGGAAGAAAATCCGGACAATATAACTTTATCAACGCCTGTGTCCCGTCATTTTCCATGCCGTTCTCCGCCATTTTTTCATACTGCGCCAGCACAGCCTCCAGCATCGGCAGCTCCTTGCCATGCGCCTTCATCTCGTCCGAAGCGATGCGCATGTCCTTGATGAAGTGCTTCACAAAAAAGCCCGGCGCAAAATCGCCCTTCAGCGCCCGCGGCGCCATGTTGCTGATCTGCCAGCTCCCCGCCGCGCCGCCCGCTATCGCCGCCAGCATCTTTTCCTTGTCCAGCCCGACGCTCTGCGCATAGGCCAGCGCCTCCGTATAGGCCGCCGTCGCACCGGCTACGCAGATTTGGTTGCACATCTTCGTATGCTGGCCGCAGCCCGCGCCGCCCATATAGTTGATGGACGTTCCCAGGGAGGCCAGCAGCGGGAGCATCTTGTCATACGCCTCTTTGTCGCCGCCCGTCATGATGGACAGCGTTGCATTTTTCGCGCCCTTATCCCCGCCGGAAACAGGCGCATCCAAAACGGAAATGCCCCGTTTTTTGCCAGCTGCATACAGCCTTTGCGCAAGCTCCGGCGAGGAGGTCGTCATATCAACGGCAATGACGCCCTTCTTTGTCACGCTGTCAAACACGCCGCCGTTCCCCAAATAAATCTCCTCAACATCCTTCGGATAGCCGACCATCGAAAAGACATAATCAGCGTCCGCAACTGCCGCAGCAACGGTCGGGCAGGCGCAAATGCCGAACTGCTCCAGCGCGGCTGCCTTTGCATAGGTTCTGTTATAGGCAGACACCTCATAGCCCTTTTCCTTCAGATGCCGCGCCATCGACGCGCCCATCACGCCCGTTCCGAGCCAAGCCACCTTACTCATTTCAGCAATTCCTCCATTCTGATAATTGTCGCGTGCATCCATTCGGCCTCCTGCGCATCGTGCGTCGTCATAATCACCGGCGGCGCAGCCTGCAAAATCACCCGAACGACTGCCTGCTTTGTATCATCGTCCAAGCCTGTAAACGGCTCGTCCATCAGCAGCAAATCGCCGCCAAAGCCCAGCGCACGGGCAATGGCTACCCGCCGCGCCATACCGCCGCTCAATTCCTGCGGCAGCTTATCCCTGTCCTCAATGGACAGCTTTTCGAGCCACTCCGCTGCTTTTTCTCTTCCGCAGCCGGAAAGCGCCGTATTCTGAAGCGCCGTACACCACGGCAGCAGCCTGTCCTCCTGAAATAGAAAGGCGATTTTTTTGCCCTCCGTTCCGCTGATGTTTCCCTGCATGGGTCTCAGCAGCCCGCCGATCGCTTTTAGCAGGGTCGTTTTTCCGCAGCCGGATGCGCCCATCAGAGCAATCGCCCTTGTTGCGGGAAAAGCATAATTCAAATTTTCCAGCACCGGCTTTCCGTCATAGCCCAGCGTCAGACGGCGGCAAATGATCATCGTTTGCTTCCTCCCCCGATTTTGCGCATCCCGCTGACCAGCACCCACTCCAAGGCCATCGAAAGAAGGGTGACCAAGGCCGTCCATGCAAAAAGCGTCGGCGTTTCCAGATAAATTTTTGCGTCCTGCAGACTGCTGCCGATGGCAAAGTCCGGCCTTGCAATCACCTCGGCGGCGATACCCGATTTCCACGCAAAGCCCAAGCCCGTGACGCAGCCGGCCGAAAAATGCGGCAGCACGGAAGGCGCGTACAGATAACGCGCCTTCCGAAACACCGTAAAATGATAGGCATCCGCCATCTCAATGAGCCGACTGTCCGCAGCGCTTAACCCCTCCTGCACGCTCGTCCAGATAATCGGCAGCACCATTAAAAAGGAAATAAAAGCAGGTACTGCGCCGATTCGAATCCACAAAAGCACCAGGATAATAAAGGAAGAAACAGGCGTTGCGCGGACAATCTGGCGCAAAGGGTTAAGCAGCGCACCGCATATCGGCAAAAAATGGCACAGCGTTCCCAGCGCCGTCCCCAGCAGGACAGCCGACAGATACCCAATCAGCACCCGAAGCAGCGTCATCCCCGCCGTTTGCCAGAATTCACCCGTCCGCATTAAGGAAAGCATGGTTTCAAATGTCATAACCGGACCGGGCAAGAGCAGCGGACGGGAAACGGCATACGCCGCCAGCGCCCAGACGCCCAGCCAAAACAGCGCTATCAGTGCCCCGCGCAGCACCTTCCGCATCCGTTTCCTCACCACCCTTTCCCTGTCCTCTGTAAGCATACATCATTTTCTGGCTTTCTGTCAAATCGCTCCGTGCCATCAGGCTCTGCGGAAGTTGTCAATATTTTGTCAAAAAGCGCTTGACATCCACCGAATGTTGTGGTATAAACAGTCACGGTAAGTCTTTAAGACGGTACAGAGAGACCGACAAGAGGCACGCACCGACGGAAGAAAGCGAACGCTCTCTTCCTGTGCAAACGGACGTTTATGCTTGTCGCTACTCTGCGGCAAGCTTTTTTGTGTCCGCGCTTAAAGATTCTTGCCAAAGAAAAAATAAGCGGAGGGAACACACAATGAAGCTGGTCTACGACATCAACGACAAGCCCCCAATCAAAAAGAACCTCGTCTATGCCTTCCAGCAGCTTTTGGCAATCATGGCCGCGACCCTGCTCGTTCCGGCGCTGGTCAACGGCAACAGCGGCTTGACCTACATGAGCCAGCCGGCCGCGCTGTGCGGCGCCGGCTTCGGCACCCTGTTCTACATCTTCATCGCCACCCGCCAAAAGAGCCCCGTTTTCCTCGGAAGTTCCTTCGCCTTCATTGCCCCGCTGACCGGCGCAGTCGCCTTCGGCTTCCTCGGCATTTTCCTCGGCTCTGTGTTCGCCGGCCTTGTGTATGTGGTCATCGCCCTGATTATCAAAAAAACCGGCTCCGCGTGGGTCAACAAGCTGCTGCCCCCCGTGGTCATCGGCCCGACCGTCGCCCTGATTGGTCTGTCCCTGTGCGGCAGCGCCGTAAACAACCTGAACAACACGGCCTCCGGCGCCGAACACTATAACCTGATTGCCATCTTAGTCGGTCTGATTGCCTTTTTCATCACCGTGTACGCCTCCGTGAAGGGCACCAAAAGCATGAAGATGATTCCCTTCATCATCGGTATCTTAGGCGCTTATGTCATCGCTCTGCTGCTGACGTTCATCGGCAATGCCGCCGGACTGGAGACGCTGAAGCTCGTCAACCTGTCCGCCTTCGACAATATGCAGCTCTTCAAAGTGCCACAGTTCACCTTCCTCGGCATGTTCGGCGCTTATCCTGAGCTTTCCAACTCCATCACCGGCTGGGCGGATGTCGTCAGCGTATTCATGCTCTTTGCGCCGGTCGCGTTCGTTACGCTGGCCGAGCATATCGCCGACCACAAGAACCTCAGCACCATCATCAACCGTGACCTGATTACCGACCCCGGTCTGGACCGCACCCTGCTGGGTGACGGTGTCGGCACCATCGTCGGCGCTTTCTTCGGCGGCTGCCCCAACACCACCTATGGAGAATCCGTCGGCTGCGTCGCCATCACCGGCAACGCCTCCGTTTCCACGATTGCCATCACCGGCATCTACTGCATCATCCTCTCGTTCTTTGACCCCTTTGTCTGCTTCGTGAATTCCATTCCCTCCTGCATCGTCGGCGGCGCCTGCATCGCCCTGTACGGCTTCATCGCGGTATCCGGTCTCAAAATGCTCCAGCCCGTTGACCTCGGTGAAAACCGCAACCTCTTCGTGGTCGCGGCCATCTTGGTGCTTGGCATCGGCGGTCTGTCCCTGAACTTCGGACAGATTGAAATCAGCAACATCGCTACTGCCCTCATCGTCGGCATACTTGTCAACGTCATCTTCAACCGTCAAGGCGATAAGAACGAAGCAGCTGAATAATAAGCCGTAAAAGCATCGGAGCTGTCCCCCAAAAAGGACAGCTCAGATTATCAACAAAGTCTCGCCTTTCTGACGCATGGCGGGACTTTGTTGCTAT
>CAVDRM010000009.1:0-72869 GCA_963611355.1 Anaerovibrio sp. | reverse complement strand
ACTTCCTCCACTCTCATAAAGCTTGTGTTTTCCATTTCATCACCCCTTTCGTTTGGCTATAGTTCTCTTATTTAGTGTCGGAGAACTTTCTGACCGCATTCCGATTTGCCCGAGCGGGTACGCCATTACCGTGACGCACGACGGATATTCTGTTGTCTGCAAACAACTTAACGCTATTTGCTTAATCATTATACTAAACGAATTTGCTATTGTCAAGAGGCTTGCGGGAAAATATTTAACTTTTTTGCTTTTGCTATCTTGACATAACTTAAATCCATATGCTATACTAATTGCACAATACATAAAGGAGTGTTGTGCTATGGCAATCGGTGAGAGAATTCGGTTCTTCCGCAATTTGCGGGGAATGACGCAAAAATACTTGGGACAGGTGGTCGGCTTTCCTGAAAAGACTGCCGACATCCGTATGGCGCAGTATGAATCCGGCAGCAGAACGCCCAAGGCGGAGCTGACGGAGAGCCTTGCCGGTGCACTTGGGGTATCGCCGCTGGCGCTGTCCGTGCCGGACATTGACAGCTATCTCGGCCTGATGCACACGCTGTTCACCTTGGAGGATCGCTACGGTCTGACGGTGGAAACCGGCGAGAACGGCGTTTCCCTGCGTGTTGACCCTCGGAGGGGGAAGGATGCTGCCGAGCTTTCCGAAATGCTCACTGCGTGGGCACAGCAGGCAGAAAAGCTCCGCAGCGGAGAAATCAACCGGGAGGACTACGATAAGTGGCGTTATAACTACCCGAAATACGATGAAACTTCCGGCTATGTGCAAGTCCCGTCTCAGCAGTTCAGCGACGCAATGATGGAGGCTTTCAAAGACCGGCTGAAGAACGACTAAACGGGGAATTTATGACAGACTGGAAAAAATCTTTTTTGGAATCTTCTGTATTGGGACAATCAACAAACAAGTGCTGTCCACCGGAAGTGATAATAAAGTGCATTGAATTGGCATACTCAGATATGATGACGGCTGGTCGTTATTACAGCGCTTCTTTTCTGAATGACAAAAAGGAAATTTGCTCTGCTACAAACAGCGCCATTACCGAATCAAATTTTGTGTTTTCAAGAAAAATTATTAAAGATATTTCGTTGTTGTTTTGTGATAATACTATAGGCTGTTAGCGCCGGGCGGAATTAACCATTCCGGGCCGGGCGGAAATCGCCAATCTTGGCCGGATGAAAATAGCCAATCATAATTTCATGAAATCCTTTACACTGAGGGGGTAGCCAGTTCTCGGTGAAAGGAAGCATCATGAAAAAACCTAATTTTGCAGCCATGAATCCAGCGGTGGCAAAAGCCATTGAGCAGATGATGGTCGAACAGGGAGAGAAGTTCTCTCTGGAGAAAATCAACCTTGCAGACCTCGGGCGACGCACCGGGATTTCCCGTGCCAAACTGCGCCGCATGAAAGAACACGATTTTGAGGATGTCCAACACGCATTGAAAGGGCGAAGAGCCACAGCCACGCTTCTGAGCGGCTATACCGGCATTCTGGATGGGTTGCTCAAAGGTGGCGTTGTAAACTCTGTCGTATGTCTTGCCAAGCTCCGTGAGAATGGGTTTACTGGTGGCAAAACCGTTGTCAAAGACTATATCACTACCCACAAGCACCTTGTTCCGGCCCCTCGTCATGCGGTTGAGCCGCAGGGGAACCGTGGACGCCGCTACTTTACCGGCCCCGGAGAAGCCTTTCAGATGGACTGGGGCTTCACGAAAGTACAGGCTTATGATGGAAGCGAGTACAACGCCGCCTGCTTTGCTATGATCTGCCACCACTGCGGACAACGGTATGCGGAGTTCTTCCCAAATGCTAAGCAGGAAAACCTGTTCATTGGGATGATCCACGCTTTCCGCTATATGGGCGTCCCCCAATATGTCCTTACGGACAACATGAAGAGCGTGGTCATCCGGCGTGACCAGGACGGAAATCCCATCTGGCAGAGGGACTATGAGCAGTTCATGAAGACCGTGGGGTTCCAGACGAAGCTCTGTAAGCCCCGGCATCCCTTTACCAAAGGCAAAGTGGAACGGCTGGTACGCTTCGTAAAGGAAAACTTCCTCGTAGGGCGTGTGTTCTGGAATGTGACCGATTTGAACTATGCGGCTTTGGATTGGTGTAATGAGCAGAACACGGCATACCACAGGGATCTTGGCATTCCCCAGGACGTCCATTCGGAGTGCTGTGCCAATGTGGTATCCAAGCTGGACGACAGCTATGAGCTGCTGTTTTACCTCTGCCCGGAGCGCCGGATTTCCTTTGACGGGTTTGTGAACTATGAAGGCCGCCGTTTTGGTGTTCCTTATACCTACCCTGGCAAGACGGCCCGTGTGCTGCGTGACGGCGATACGCTGTATGTCTACTCCTCTGATATGAGCGTTCTTCTGACCACGCATAATGTAACCTGGGCGCGCCGGGACAGCTTTTGTGAGAACCAGTACGCGCTGCCCAAGCAGCCGGAGGAGTTCCCCTCTATGCCGGTAAAGACGGTGATTAAGCAGCTTCCAGAGCCCACCCGTGACCTCTCCTTTGAGAAGTTCAGCTTCAGTAAGGAGGATAGCTGGGATGAGTGAGACTCTGTTCAGTGCTGTGTCCGCATGCAGCAAAGACTTGATGAAGTTTGGGCTTTCGGTGGAGGAGTTTGCGACCCTGGTGCAGAAGAACAATATGTCTGATGCAGAGATCCTTGCTGTGGCCAAGGTCTTTGAATATCTGAAGGAAAAGAAAGACAGTTCTACGGTGGACTTCTTGCTACGCACGAGCCGCCTTCCACTGAAGGTTCCCAAAACCTTTGACAACTTCGACTTTACCCGTGTTGCCGGGAAGAATGTTGACAAGCTACGCAGCCTCTCCACGCTATCCGCCCTCTATGCCCACAAAAACCTCGCCTTTATTGGAAAGCCGGGAACCGGAAAGACTCATTTAGCGCAGGCTTTTGGTCGTGCTTGTTGCGAGCACAGCATGAAGGCATACTTCATTAAAATGACCGAACTGCGTGACCGAATGACAGATGCCCGACGGGCTGGCCGCGAGAGCACGCTCCTCGCCTCCCTTGTACGGCCATCCTGCCTGATTATTGACGAGGTAGGGCATTGCGAGTTTGATAAGGAGAACACGCGGCTGTTCTTTGATATGGTGGATCGCCGTTACCAGAAGGATGGCTACTTCAATATGGTCTTCACCAGCAACCGTGATCCGGCACAGTGGCAGGAAAATTTCTGCGAGAATGACTCGCTCCTGTGTGCTCTTGACCGCATCTTCGATGATGCGATTGTCTTTGCAATTAAGGGTGAGAGCTTCCGTGGCCGCCGCCTTGAGACGGTCTCCCTTCGCATGACCGCTGTATCTCCAGCCCCCGGCCAAAAGAACGACATCTAAAACCTATATCCAGACCGGGACTGGCTACACCATCTTGGTATGGATTGGCGATTTTCGTCCGGCTCAAATTGGCTGTTTTCTCCCGGCTCAAAATGGCGATTTTCTCCCGGCGCTAACAAGGCAATGACAATCATTATGTAACTGGGTTTGGACTCGCTCAAAAACTCATAAATATGACTTTCAAATATCTATATGTTTTTAGTGATTTGATATTTGTAGACAAAGCTATTCCTGATTTTTCATCGTGTGATTGCCCTCTTGACAGTATTATTATTAAAAAAGCGCATATTAAGGATTACGTTTGGAGCAAGCTTACTGAGCAACAATATCTGGAATGTCAAGCTAAAATAACAGAACTACTAAATGCAAATTCTTTAGATTTAGAGTTATCAAAGCTTGGCAATCTAGCTTATGACTTTATTAATTGGTAATCGGCAATAATACACGATAAAACAAAAAGAGCTATCTGACTTCTCTAACAGAAATCAGATAGCTCTTTATTCTTGGATAATCTAAAATGTTGTCATTTTGTTGTCACGGGGCAATTCCGTAACCCAAAAGTCCAGCATTTTCAAGGCTTTTCAGCCTTTCGGGTATTATTCCCACTCAATCGATGCCGGTGGTTTCGTGGTGACGTCCAGCAGGACGCGGTTGACATGCGGGACTTCGTTGACGATGCGGCGGCTGATGAGCGCGATGGTGTCATAAGGGATGCGAACCCAATCGGCGGTCATAAAGTCGTCCGTGCGGACGGCGCGGATGGCGACGGAATAGTCATACGAGCGTTCATCCCCCATCACACCGACGGAGCGGACGCCGGTCAGGACGGTGAAATACTGGCTGATATCCTTGGAAAGACCTGCGTTGGCAATCTCCTCGCGCAGGATTGCATCGCTTTCCCGAACGATTTTGAGCTTTTCCTCCGTCAGGTCGCCCATCACGCGGATAGCCAAGCCAGGTCCCGGAAAGGGCTGCCGCCAGACGAGCGATTCAGGCAGACCCAGCGTAATGCCCAGCTTCCGCACCTCATCCTTGAACAGCATCCGAAGCGGCTCAATCAGGCTGGTAAAGCCCAGCTCCTTGGGCAGGCCGCCCACATTATGGTGGCTCTTAATCACATTGCTGCCCTTGGTCGCGCCGCTTTCGATGACGTCGGGATAAATCGTGCCCTGCGCAAAATGGTCCAGCCTGCCCAGCTTTTTCGCCTCGTCCTTAAAGACCTCAATAAATTCGCGGCCAATGATTTTGCGCTTTTTTTCCGGCTCGGAAACGCCCTTAAGCGCGCTCATAAAGCGCTCACGGGCGTCCACGGCGATAAGCCGCACCTCAAACGTGGAGGTAAAGACATCGCACACCTGCTTAAATTCATCCTTGCGCAAAAAGCCGTGGTCGACGAACACGCAGGTGAGCTGCTGGCCGATGGCGCGGGACAGAAGCGCCGCTGCGACAGCGCTGTCCACGCCGCCGGACAGACCAAGCAAAACGCTGCCTGTGCCGACTTCCTGCCGAATCAGCTCGATCTGCTGCTTGGCGTAGCTTTCCATTTCCCAATCGCCCGTGCAGCCGCAGACGTTCATGAGGAAGGAGCGAAGGATTTTCTGGCCGTTGTCCGTATGCGTCACTTCGGGGTGGAACTGCACGCCGTACAGCTTTCGTTCGCTGTTCTGCATGGCGGCGACAGGGCAGGAGGCCGACCATGCGACCGCCGAAAAGCCCTCCGGCAGCTGCACGACCTGATAGGTATGGCTCATCCAGCAGTTGTTCGTTTCATTGGCCTCGCTCAGCCATTTCTGCGTTCTGTCCATATGAACAGCCACAAGCCCGTATTCGCGCTTATCGGCGCGTGCCACACGGCCGTTCAGCATATAGCTCATCAGCTGCATTCCGTAGCAGATGCCCAGCACGGGAATGCCAAGTTCAAAGACCTCCGGCGCGCAGCGCGGAGCATCGGCATCCAGCACACTGGACGGGCCGCCGCTCAAAATCACGCCGACAGGCGACAACACACGAATTTCATCGGCGGTCGCGCTGTACGGGAGTACATAAGAATAGACATTTTCCTGCCGAACACGCCGCGCAATGAGCTGCGTGTACTGGCCGCCGAAATCAAGGATGACGATCGTCTGGTGCAAGTCAACCCGTCCCTTCAAAGTTGAAATAACTTGATTATTATCGCACAATTTTCCTTGACAGGCAACAGCTTTTCGGAAGGAAAAATTATTTTGTGCGGTTCGTCGGAATTTCCATCAAAAATATGCTCAGGCGCAAATGATTTGGAGCAAATACAAAATCAGCAGATGGGCGGGGTACACGGAATAGGCAATCCATTTGGGCATTTGGATGTCCTTCTGAATCGGCGACAAAATGAGCGGCAGAGCCAGAAGCGCCGCCGTCTGCACCCGAAACAGGGATTGAAACAGTGTGCTGCCGTAGGGCGTGAGCGTCGAAAGCCCGTCCAGCGGGATGCCGAAAACGGAATGGATGACCGTCGTATTCTGCCCCCAATACAGGCAGAAGGCAATCGTGACGGCGATGAGGCCGCCCCTGCTGCCGCGCACGGCATAGAGCAGCAGGATAAACGCAACGCCCTTCCAGCCGTAATCCATCTTGAACAGGCAGGCCGTCAGAACAGCGAGGATGGGCGCCCAAATGTGGCTGCCGAAGCGTCTTTTCTGAATGCCGGCGATGGCGAAAAGAGCAGTCAGCAAGGTCGCAAATATATTCAGCTCATACCACGCATGATGGAGTGCCGTCATATAAAAGGGCTGTGAGATGAGCAGCAGAAGAAACAGCCGAGCCGCATAGCGCGTCCATGAGCTCGTATATTCCGCGCCGATGACGAGACACCACGCAAACAGCGGGAACGCCATGCGCCCGATGATGCGCCATTCCAACGCTGCGCCGAAAAAAACCACACCGACATGGTCGATAATCATCGAAAGAAAGGCGATGAGCTTTAATGTGCCTGTTGCCGTGCACCCGGCAAGCGGGGTCTTTCGGATTTGCTCCGTCATGCTTCTTACCCTCCGTAAAGCAGTCGGCCATTGCCATGTGCCGAATCTAATGCTGACGCACAAGACATTCTACCATATTTCTGCCTTTTTTGTATCCATTATGCCTCCGCTTTTTCACATTTTCGCCAAATCCTTTTCATAATCGTGTGTTATTCTGAAAACGGAGTAAGGGTACCGGCTTCAATGCTTTGCTTAAGGTTTACCCTGAGCATCCGTTTCACTGTCCTGCTTTTCATCGGCTGAAAATGTGCCGAGAGAGAAGCAGGACAGACGATTTTTGGCGTGTTTTTCCGCATCGGCCATTGATTTGTTTGGATGATTTTAATTGCGCATCGTATCAAATATTGCAAAACATATAAAAAGCGTGCCAAGAAATTGTCTTGTCACGCTTTGATGGGAAAGCAGCAGGCTTGCAGTCGGACATCGATTGCTCGTAAGCGGGTGGCAAAAGCACATCATTGTACGGTCTGAAATGAATGACAGAAGCGGTATTCCAAGTGTCGCTCGCCGTGCACATGGTGCCGCGGCTTTCAGGGAAGAGGTGAGATTCCTTCCCCCATCCTTAAATTGTCCGACAGGCGGACGAAAAATTTATGCCGCCGGCAATTCTTCCGCTTTCTCTCCGTTTTCAATCAGCTGAACGGCTTTCTCCCATGCGCGGCGGAGCTGCGGATCCGACATATCGCCCAGATCAAAATATTCGCCGACATATTCTTCGGGCATGACCTCCTCGATGTCCGGCGTGATGCCGACCTTATGGACGGTCTTTCCGGAGGGCATGAAATACTGCATCACGGTGAACTGAATGCCGTCCTTGCCGCCGGACAGGGCGACGACATTCTGCATAATGCCCTTGCCGTAGGTCTGTGTGCCGACTAAGGTGGCGCGTCCCGCTTCCTGAAGGCCGCCGGACAGAATCTCGCTAGACGAGGCGCTCCCCTCGTTGACCAAAATTACCAGCGGGATATCGTCCCTGCCGTCCGTGGTGTAGTGCTTTTCCTGCTCGCCTGAGCGGTCCTCCGCGTAGAAGAAGAGCTGCTTATCCAGGAAAAGGTCGGCAATGCTGAGCGCAGAATCCACCCAGCCGCCGCCGTTGTCGCGCAAGTCCAGCACCAACGCCTTGGCACCCTCGGCCTCCAGCGCCGTCAGCGCTTCGGCCAGCGTATCGGCGCAATCGCCGGAAAATTCATACAGGCAGATATAGCCGACGTCATTGTCCAGCATTTTGCTTTCAATCCAGTTGACTTTAATTTCCGCACGCGGCACATGGAATACGATGCTTTCGCCCTTGCGCTCCACCTCTATCTCCGCGATTTCGTCCACATGGCCACGCATGATGTTCACGGCCTCGGACATGGTTGCTGCCGTGACCTCCAGCTCCTCCACCCGCTTCAGCACGTCGCCGCGGCGAAGGCCTGCGTTTTCCGCAGGCGTATTCTTGAACACGCGGCTGATGGTCACAATGCCGGTCGAATAATTGCCAAGGAGCTGAATGCCGATGCCGGCATATTCACCCTCGTCCGACTCCCACAGCTCCGCCCAGTTCTCTTCATTATAATAGAAGGTGTACGGGTCGTCCAGCGAAGCCATCATGCCGTTGATTGCCCATTCCATCATGGCATCCGTATCCGGCTCGGTGTAGTAATAATTGTTCAGATATTGATATATTTCCTCTAATTTGGCGTACTTCTGATAGCGCTCATACTCTTCCTGTGTGATGGTCACGGTTTTCTGAGGGAAAAGAGCAGAAAGAATGCTGCCGGAAAGTCTGCCTTCCGAGGCGAGGGCATAGGTTAAAATCCCAACGACAAGCACGATGACGGTCAGTCCGATAAACAGTCGTTTTTTCATGGCAGGGACACCAATCCTTTCCATTTTATCAGCGCAGTTTTTTCGAGGCCTTCGCCTTATTGTTTCCGCATTTTTTCATTTCCAGCAGCATCTTGAAGGTCACGGCGTCCGAGAATTTTCTTAAATCCAAACCAACCTGCCGCTGCACCTTATCCAGACGGTACACCAGGGTGTTCCTGTGAATATAAAGCTGCCGCGCCGTGTCCGAAAGGTTAAGATCCTTCTTAAAAAACATTTCGATGGTGTACAGCATTTCATCGCTGAACAGCCGCGCAGTTGAGCGGTTGAACAGCAGCGAATGGTAATGAGCCGCCGTGTCGGGCTGAATGTCGGACAGGAAGCGTTCCAAAAGAAGCGAACGATAGACAAAAACCGTCTCATCCTCCCGATAAACGCGGCCTATCTCAATGGCGCGGCGCGCCTGCCGGAAGGAGGAATGCAAATCTTCAATGCTTTTGGCAATGCAGCCGATGCCGACCGTTAAATTCAGTGCGGTCTCGTCCCGCAGCGTCTCCTGCGCAGCCAGGGCAAACTGCCGCAGCTCGTCCTCATCCTCTACGCCGGAGCAGTCTTTCAGGAAGGCCGCTGTGTGCTTGTCCATTGTGACAATGACATCACCGCTCATTTTCGGCAGCACCTCTTCCAAAATTTCCTGTGCGCTGCGCTGATTGACCTGCACCATGTGCATCAGCAGCACACAGCGCGGCAGCTCCCGCTGAATATGATATTCCTCGACCACCGCATCCAGCTCCGCCAACGACAGCTCGTTTTGCAAAAGCCGCTGGTAGGCATTGCCAACATCGTTGGACGCGGTATTGGCGGTCAGCGCCGCGCCAATCATGGCGTCCGCCATACGGAAGAGGTCGTCCGTCAGCTCGCCGGACAGTGCGGGAATCATCATCACCAAATTCGGCGCACACCTGCATTCCTTGTAGGTGCGCCCATCCATGACCACCGCCGCCCCGTCCGTCAGCTTCGGCAGCACAAAGCGAATGTCCTCATTCGGAATGAGGCTGTTGCCTTCGCTGTCCAGCAACGATACGGGCGTATGAAGATTTAAAAAAACAGGCTCTAAGCTTGACAGCATATGTAAATCCATGAACAGGTACCCCTTTCCTTCTTCACCGTGCATTATACGGCGCTCGTCTGCATTCCATTCGGGCTTTCCATGTTTTCCGTCAGATACGCGGCAGGCTCAGGCGTTTTGACTGCCTTTTCATTGCCGTCCTGTCATTATAGCATACTTTTTGGTAGAAAAGAAGTACCAAAATATGCCTGAATGCAGGTTAAAAAATCATTGTGCGCTCCCCGAAACAAAGGTCTGCTCTTGCCGGCGGAACGGCCGCTGTGCTATAATGCCGATGAATCTGCACGGGGAGGTTATAAACATGGAAAAAATTCCCAGCTTTACCATTGACCACACCCGTCTGCTGCCCGGCGTGTATGTATCGCGGCGGGACAGACAGGACAACTGCCAAGTGACGACCTTTGATGTGCGCATGACTGCCCCCAACCGTGAACCGGTGATGGATATGCCGGCCATCCACACCATTGAGCATTTGGGAGCGACCTTTCTGCGTTCGGGCGCACAGAAGGACAAAATTGTATATTTCGGGCCGATGGGCTGCCGCACGGGGTTCTATCTGATTCTCTTCGGCGCGGCCGAAGCCGCCGATGTCCTGCCGCTGGTCGCCGATATGTGCCGCTTTATCGTCTCCTATACGGGTGAAATCCCCGGCGCGCATCCGGCCGAATGCGGAAATTATTCGGAGCAGAATTTAGAAATGGCCAAATATTATGCGGCCCGTTATGTGAAGGAACTGACGGAAAATCCGAGAACGGAATATCCGGCTTAGCGGATAGCGGGGCATTAGTCATGAGTGATTAGTGATTAGTGGGGTGAGAAAGTGCGCGTTGATGGCTCCGCGCCCTGCTCTTTATCGGCATTTCTCCGATGAATCGCCGCCTCTACAATGTGTCAAAACATTGCCGAAGGGTTGAGAAAGCGCCCTGCATATGGTATGCTATGCACGAAGACAGCCATTCCGAGGCGGGCTGTCCGGTTTTGAAAAAGCAGAAATGCCCGCGTCATCGGGCATTTTTCAGTCAAATCAAAGGGGATTCTCATGAATATCCGTACACCTGTGACCAAGGATCGTCTGAAAACGCATTTTACCTACAGCCTGTGGAAATATCTGGTCGTCATTGCCTGCTCACTGTTCTGCTGGAGCTTGGTGTATGCCCAGACCGCGTACCGTTCCCCGCAGGACAAGCGCATCGATGTGTATGTCAAGAGCAGCACGGTCACCGAGGAGCTGATGGACAGCTTCTTTGAGCCGATTTGGAAAAGCGTCGTGCCCGATATGGAGCTTGTCTCCGGCGTTACGCTCCTGTCTGCCTCGGACAATACCGATTATTATTCCCAGATGCAGCTCTCCGTGTACATTGCCGCCGGAGAAGGGGATATTTATATTCTGCCTGCCGCCGACTTTAAGTCCTTTGCCGCCGCCGGCGCGTTCATTGCACTGGATGACTTGGTGGCGGACGGGACGATTGACGTCACCGGCATTGACACCGTCTCCGGCCGCGTGACGATTGCGGACGAGGACAGCGGAACATCCGAAACGCATCTGTACGGCATCCCGCTTGATTCGTTGTACGGCTTTATTGACGGCATGCAGCTGGACAACCGCGGCATGGTCGCCGCCATCATGGTGAACAACCGGAATGACGAAAATGTCATTCCCTTCTTCAACGCCCTCATTCAGGCCGGACGCGGCGACGCGCCGGAATGGTTGAATGAAACGGAATCAATCGAAACGGCAGAAGAAACCGAGGAATGATACACCTGATAAGTGAAGCGCCTCTGCATCCAAGCAAAGGCGCTTTTCATTTGCAATGGAGAATCAGGCCATCATGCTCCGCTCTTCACCGTTCTACCGGCTGGTGACACCGACATATACGATTTCGTTTCTCGCCGCATAGGTGTCCGTCGTAATGAGATGCTCTTCGGTCATTTTGCCGTTTTCCCAGCGCTGGAGATAGGTTTCCACAACGCTGCCCTTAGAGCTTTTGCGATAAGTATAGGTTTGGTCCTCATAGGTCACATACTGTGCTTCTTTGTCCTTGCGAATCTCTGTTTCGCCCGGCTCAAGCTCCTGCGTCTTCACGGAGCGCAGCTTGTAATAGACATCATCACCCAGCGACGGTCCGTAAATTTTGACCACGCACTGGAGTTTTTTCTTTGAGCCTTTGACATTTTCCACATGCGCGGTAATATAAATCGTCCCGCCTGAGGTATTTTTGAATTTAAAGTCAATGCCGCGGTCGGACACGGTGGCATCCTGCCCGAGCTCCGTATAATTGACGGGCAGGGAGTGCTTGGTGCGCTTGACGATTTCCAGATTGGACGTCACGGCGGCCAAATAAACGGTCGTGCTGGCTTGACATACGCCGCCGCCGATGCCCATGACCTGTTCGCCGTAGGCATATTCGATGGCCTCGGCAAAGCCGTTTTTAGCGGTGCGCTTGCCCACCGTGTCATTAAAGCTGAAGGTCTTTCCGTCCTCCAGCACCATGCCGTTGATTTTGTTGAACGCAATTTTTATGTTGCTTGTGCGCCCCTCGGTGCTGGCGGAGGAGATGGCGGTCGTTCCGGTGGACAAAAGCGTGACGGTTTTGCGGATGTCCGCCGCCGTGACGGAAGGCAGAACGGGCGTCGTTTCCAGCTCTAATGTGCCGGATTCGCCCCGCGCCGCCCGCTCTAAAATTTCCTGCTTATAGGGCGCAATGTCGAGCGTCTGTCCCTCCGTCTCCGCAGCGATGGTGAACGGGTCATCGGCATCGGGCGAAAAGCCCGCCAGATATGCATCCGTAGGCTCTTTTTCTAAGTATAAGGCAATCTTCGACAGAATGGTCTCCACATTCGTATCCGTCATGGCGCTCTGCGTGGTATACAGCGCCAAGGGATTTTCTTCAAGATATTCCAAATCCCGAATGCGGTCGAATGTACCGCCGCTGTGACCGTAGGCGTATGCCTGATTGAGCAGCGCATAGACCTGAGCTTCGTCCGTCTGAATGCCCATCAGCTCATAATTCAGCGTGGAAAAGGTGTGCCCCTGATAGGTAATGCTGAGCGACCAACTGTTCTGCCGCTGATTTACGCTCTCAAAGACTGCTGTTTTTGCCTGCTCCACCGTCATGGCGGATAAATCAATGCCGTCAATGGAGATGTTGGGCATAAAGACCAATTCATACGGCTTGACGCGGGAATACTGGCTGTAATAATAGCCGCCTCCGGCCGCCAAGCCAAGGACAAGAAGCACCAGCAGAATTTTCAAAAAAGGGCGCTTTCGCTTTCTGCGCTGCACAAATGTCCTTGGGCGGCGCGTTGTCCCGTTTCGCGTCTCAGGCTGTCCGGCAGCCGCATAATACTGCTGCGACTGCGGCGAATAGCCGACCGCGCCCGTCTGCCGATAATTTTGTTCGGGATACTGCTGCATACTGCATTTCTCCATTATAGAAAAATTCCGAATATAGGAATATGCGCCGCTGAATGCAGCACATCACGTTGCTTCCAATTCAGCCATGGCTTTTGTCAGCGCTGCGACATCGCTTTCTGCCCGTGTCCACAGCGGCGTCATTTCACCCAGTGCCGCATGAGAGTCGCCCTCGCAGTGAAAATCGCTCCCGCCCGTCACGAGCAGACCGCGTGTTCGTGCCAGCCGCTCGTAAAATTCGCAGCCGCGCTCCTGCCGGTTGGCGTAATGATAGACCTCAATTCCGAGCAAGCCTTCCGTCTGCCAAGCGTCCAGCAGGGCGTTTAATGTCGGGGCGTCCTGATGCATCAGGCTGGGATGCGCCAGCACAGGCACCATATGCGCCCGAAGCAGGGTATGAATAGCATCCGTGACGGTCAGCGGCTCTTTCGGCTCATAAGCGGGGCTGCCGTTGCCGATGTAGCGGTGAAACGCCTCCTGAAAGGTCTTGACAGCACCCACATGCAAAAGCTCCCGCGCAATATGCGGTCTTCCGATGCGCCCGGCGTACCGCGCAATCAGGCTGTCAATATCAATGACAACGCCCAGAGCCAGCAATTTACCGGCAATCTTTCGGGCGCGGACGATGCGCCCGTTCTGCATTCTTTTCAGCAGCGCGTTTAATGCATCGGGACATACAGAGTCGCCAAGGCCGAGGATATGAGTCTCCCCATCATCCCCGGCACTTAATTCAACGCCCTTGAGCACACGGACACCATATTCTTTTCCGGCCTCAAGCGCTTCATGAATGCCCGCCATTGAGTCATGGTCCGTCAGCGCGACACAGCAAAGCCTTTTTTGTGCGGCGCACCGTATCAGTTCTTTCGGAGAAAGGCAGCCGTCCGAGGCGGTTGAATGCATATGCAAATCAGCCGAAAACGGCTCACTCAACATGGCCCTCCGCAGGCTCAGCCTGCTGCTTCTGTCCTCCGTTCACCAGCGCCAAGAATTCCCTGCGCGAAACGGATTCGTTTTCAACCAGCAGCGCAGCCAGACGGTCCAGCAGGTCACGATGCTCCTTCAGGATGCTCATCGCCTGCTCATAGGCGCTCTTCAAGAGCTTGCTGACGGCCTCATCGATGTGCGCGGCGGTCTCCTCGCTGTACGGTCTTGTTTGACCGAATTCCATGCCGACAAAGACCTCTTCGTCCGAGCCAAGGTAAATCGTGCCGATGTCTTCGCTCATGCCGAACTTCGTCACCATGTTCCGCGCCACCTGCGTGGCCTTCTGCAAGTCGCTCGTTGCGCCGTTGGTGTTGTCGTCCAGCACCAGCCGCTCGGCGGCATGGCCGCCCAGCATCATGGACATCATCTGGTTAAGCTGCTTGCGGGTGGTAAAGTCCATTTCCTTTTCGGGCAGCAGCAGGGTGAAGCCCGCCGCACCGTTGCCGCGGGGTACGATGGTGATAAGATGCACATCATCGCACAGGGGCAGGAAATGACCGACAATCGCGTGACCTGCCTCGTGGTAGGCGGTCATTCGCTTTTCTTCCTCCAGCACCTTATGGCTGCGTTTTTCGGGACCCATCTGCACCCGTTCAACCGCATGAATCAGCATATCCTGCGTGATTTTGGTCGCACGGGAGCGGGCAGCCCGCAGAGCTGCCTCATTCATGATGTTCTCAAGGTCGGCGCCGGTCGCATAAGGGGTGCGCTTGGCGATATTTTCAAAGTCCACATCATCCGCCATCGGCTTGCCCTTGGCATGTACCTTGATAATATCCACACGTCCCTGAAGGTCGGGATAGTTGACGGTAATCTGCCGGTCAAAGCGGCCGGGACGCAGCAGCGCGGGGTCAAGGATATCACGGCGGTTGGTCGCCGCCATCACGATGATGCCCTCGTTGGTGGAGAAACCGTCCATCTCAACCAGAAGCTGGTTCAAGGTCTGCTCACGCTCGTCATGGCCGCCGCCCAAGCCGGCGCCGCGCCGACGGCCAACGGCATCGATTTCATCGATAAAGATGATGGCGGGCTGATTGCGCTTGGCCTGGTCGAACAGGTCGCGCACACGGCTTGCGCCGACGCCGACGAACATTTCAACAAAGTCCGAGCCACTGATGGAATAAAAAGGCACATTCGCTTCGCCGGCGACCGCCTTGGCGAGCAGCGTCTTGCCAGTGCCGGGAGGTCCGACAAGGAGAACGCCCTTGGGGATGCGTGCGCCCAAATCGGTATACGCCTTCGGAGACTTCAGAAAATCAACGATTTCCTTCAGTTCTTCCTTTTCCTCCTCCGCGCCCGCAACGTCCGCAAAGGTTATCTTGTTCTTGGCAGGGTCTACCATATTGGCGCGGGAGCGGCCGAAATTCATGACCTTTCCGCCGCCGCCCATCTGCTGGCGCATCATAAACCACCAGAAGACGGCCAAAGCGCCCAGCGTCAGGACATAAGGAATCAGCTCCGCGTACCACGGCGTGGACACGGGCGCCATATATTCCACCTTAAAGGAAAAATCATTGACGGAAATTTCATCCACCGAAACACCGTTTTTCTTGGCGACCATCGTCCGCACGGTGGTGATAAAATCACTGCCGATGGTGGTGTCAAAATCGTATTTTCTCGGAAAATCGGAGATGGAAACGCGGCTGTCCGTTGTCCGGCCGACCAAGGTCGTGCCGCGAATGGCGACCCGCTCCACCTGCTCATTCTCAATCATTTCAAGAAGCGTCGGATACGAAATGCTCTTAGCTGTGGATGAAGTGCCGTTCGTCAGCACCACGCCCGTTATGATAAACGCCACGAGCACGAGCGCATAGATAATCATGCTGCGAGATGACTTATGCAAAATGGTAAATCCTCCTTGGGCTGCTTTCGGAGCGGCTCTGCCGAACGGCAGACGTCCGTCTTGTTATTGTATCACATATCGGGGAAAAAACGCAAACACAATCCGGCTCATTCCGAATAAATTTTCGGATGCAGCACGCCGATGTCCGGCAGATTTCTGTATTTTTCGTCATAGTCCAGTCCGTAGCCGACAACAAAGGCATCGGGGATGTCAAAGCAGCAATACTGGGTCTCAAGCTCCACGCGGCGGCGGGCAGGCTTGTCCAGCAGTGTCACGATGGACACGGAGGCCGCATTCCGCTGCTCCAAAACGCCCTTCAGATAGTGCAGGGTCATGCCGCTGTCCACGATATCCTCGACAATCAGCACATCCCTGCCCTCTATCGTCCTGTCCAAGTCCTTCAAAATCCGCACAACGCCGGAGGACTTGGTGCTGGAGCCGTAGCTGGAAACAGCCATAAATTCCGTTGTCAGCGGCAAATCCACCTCGCGTATCAAATCCGTAAAGAACACGGACGCGCCCTTGAGAATGCAGATGAAGACGGGCTTTTTCCCCCGAAAATCCTCGGTTATCCGACGACCGATTTCCCGGACCTTTTTCGCAATCTCCTCCCGCGTGAGCAGAACTTTCTCCAAATCTCCGTACAGCGCCGCCGTCGTATCCATGCCTTGCATTGTCCTTTCTTTTTTGATAATAAAAAAATCGGTTAAATATCCCAAGGTAATCGGCTGACCAGCCGAACAAGCACCCGTCCCCCCCGGGATGATGCCCGAAGTCTTTCCGATGCGCCCACGCCGAAAACCATCAGCACCTCGCTGCCGATGCACAGAAGCGGAAGCTGCGCCCGAAACGGCCTGTCGATTTTTTTATCAATCAGATATTCCTTAAGCGTCTTTGTTCCCGTCTGTCCGAAAGGAATGAAAAAATCACCCGATTGCCTGAAGCGCAGCGATGCCCTTTCCAAAAGCTCTTTGCCGAACACCTGCGAACGCAGCCCGTCGCCCATATCGCCCATATAGGGTGAAACGGCAAGCTGCGGGGGGGCCGGCCTCGGTTTTTCCGCACCGACCACATGAAGCCGCTCATGCGTAACAAGCGCCCGGCTGTCCTTCGGAAGATTGACGACAGCTCCGGCCGTCATCAATGCAGAACGCAGCTCCTCCGTCTTTTCAAACGACAGCTCGCCGCACAGCGCCCGCAGCGCACGGCGCTGCAGGGCAACGGGAAGCCGCAAAAGCGGTACTCTGAGCACGAAGCGGCATGGCGGACGCAGGCAGGCGTTCGCCTTCAAGAAGTCCTCCGTCAGCCCGCTTAACAACGCATCCTCATCCGCAAGAATGGCCGCTGCCCGCGCACACGACCGCGCCGCACCGGGAAAGCGCGTTTCGATTTTCGGCAGCACCTCTGCCCGTAAAAAATTGCGCGTGTAATGCTGATCGGCATTGCTCTCGTCCGTGCAAAAGGGTTGATGTTGCGCCTCAAGCGCAGACAAAATCTGCCTTCGAGAAGCATTTAAGAACGGCCGCAGCACAAGCATTCCGTCCCGCTGCGTTTCCCGGTGCATACCGGACAAGCCCGCCGCGCCGCCGCCGTACACAAGGCGCATCAGCACGGTCTCCGCCTGGTCGTCCATGTGGTGCGCCAGCAGCAGCGCATCCGCCCGAAACGTCTGATAGACGCAGGCAAACGCCTGGTAACGCACCTGCCGCGCCGCTGCCTCCGTGCTGCCGTCCCGCGGGACATGCACCATTTCCGCAAAGCACGGCACGCGGAGCTTTTCGCAAAGCGCCCGCACGAATGCGGCGTCCTCTTTGGCAGCCTCCCGCAAATCATGCTGCACATGGACGGCGGCGACAGTCAGCGAACCGGGGTCGTTTTCTGTCAGCTTCTCCCGCAATGCGCAGGCAGTCAACAGCAGCGCCGCGGAATCCGCGCCGCCCGATACGCCCAGCAACAGACGAGCAGGCTTACCCGCATTTCGGAGTGCTTTCCGCATCTCCTCCTGCAAAAAAGAAAAAGCGTCCATACCCGTTTATTGTACCCGCAAACAAAGGAATTAGCAAGGGGCTGCCTTATGTTTTTCGGATTTTTTATCCTGTGCGGATAAAAAATACCGTCCGCTTAAAATCAGGCGGACAGCGGGGTTTTTAATCCATGCGATGGATAAAAGCAAAATACAATGAAGCTTCCGCCGAGCAGCGTGCATGCCGCGAAGAAAAAAATCAAATGGAAAACCGTATATCAGTCTTCCATTTGAAAAGGGTGTCAGAATTTTCTGACACCCTTGATTGTATTAGGCTTCCTTCGCCATTTCGACGAGCTGCGCGAACGCGGCGGCGTCGTTCACGGCCAAATCAGCGAGCATCTTGCGGTTGACTTCGATGCCCTTCTTTTTCAGGCCGTTGATGAAGGTGGAATAGCTCATGCCGCTCAGACGGGCAGCTGCGTTGATGCGGGTGATCCACAGGCGGCGGAAATCACGCTTGCGCATTTTGCGTCCCTTGTACGCATAGCGGAGCGAGCGGCGAACCTGCTCACTGGCGGTACGATACTGCTTGGATTTGGAGCCAAAGTAGCCCTTCGCCAGCTTCAGCACCTTACGGCGCTTTTTATGGGCATTGACAGCCCTCTTAATACGTGCCATGTTACGTTTCCTCCTTAACCGGCGATTGGCTTATTTGTACGGAATCAGTACGCGGATGGTCGCCGCTTCAGCCTTGTTCTGAAGGGTGCCTCCCTTGCGCAGATGACGGATACGCTTGGTGGTCTTCTTGTTGAGGATGTGGTTAGCGTTCATTTTCTTATGCTTGACCAGACCGGACTTGGTCAGAGAAAAACGCTTTGCCGCACCGCGGTGCGTCTTTTGCTTAGGCATGAGTATTTCCTCCTTCCGGGATTGTTGAATTATGCCTGCGCAGCCTTCTGCGCTGCTTTTGCAATGCGCTCGGCTTTGCTGGCCTTTTCCGCCTTGGGTGCGAGAATCATCAGCATATGACGACCCTCAATCATGGGTCTGCGCTCGACTGTACACACGTCCTTGGTACGCTCAATGAAGTCGTTCATGACCTGCATACCGATGTCAGAATGCGTAATCTGACGGCCGCGGAAGCGGATGGAAACCTTGACCTTGTCGCCGTCCTGAAGGAACTTGATGGCGTTCTTGGCCTTAATCGCCACATCGTTTTCGCCAATGGTTGCAGAAAGCTGAACCTCCTTGATCGCCACGACCTTCTGGTTCTTGCGCAGCTCACGCTCACGCTTGGCCTGCTCGTAGCGGTGCTTGTCATAGTCGATGAGCTTGCAGACCGGCGGCTGCGCGTTCGGCACGATCTTGACCAGATCAAGCCCTGCTTCCTCGGCCAGCTCCAGCGCCCTGCGTGTGGGCAGGATGCCCAGCTGAGCGCCGTCCGCTCCGATCACGCGCACCTCGCGATCGCGGATTTCTTCATTGACCTGCAATTCGGTGTTGATGTCGATGCACCTCCATAACAAATTAAAAATCGGCGGATGAAACCACCCGCCGATGAACAAACTACGCCTTGAAAACAAGGGAGTGCCATGACCCGACCGGAACAAAATCCGTGCGGAGAGAAGCGGGCAGCTTCTGCTTACTGGGCTATTATAGGGCATTCGCATGAGTTTGTCAACTGTTTTTTCGCATTTTGACGGGTTGTCCGCATCGACATATGTGTCAGCATCCGGCTTTTTTCTGCGCTGCCGTCTTTTTCACCGCGCTCCGCATCAGAATGCCGGCTGCATAAACCAAAAGCACTGCTGCATACATCGCGTACATCACAGCATTCGATAGGTTAAACCAATTTCTGTCCAGCATCTTTTCAAAAAAGAAGCACAAACCGGCCGTGACCAGAGAAAGAATCATAGCATAAAAGCTATGTCCGAAAGGCCGGCAGAGCTGAAATGCCGCATAAGCCGACATCAGCATGGCAAAAAGCTGCTGTACTTTGACAAAGCCCCAAATCATATGGCGATCCGCACGGAGGCTTTCCATCAAAACCTGCGATGCGCCATACAGCAGAAAAAACAGCATCAGACCGTCGCCGCACAGCTTTTTTCTCCTGCATACGGCGAACAGGGCTATCACCAGTGCAAAAGCCATCAGCGCTTCGAGAATTGATACATTCAGCAGTGCGCCGTATTCATCGGCAACCGTTAAAAAGCCTTCAAACTCCACCTCATGTCCGTAGCCGGCAGTGACCCCGGTTTCCAGCAGGCGCTCCGCTCCGATAAACAGGCTCAACGCGATCGCAGCGCGGTCGTACCAGGTTTTGTCCTTTGTGCGTTTCACTTCGCTTCCGGCCGCCATCCATACGCTCAACATAACGCCCGACATAGCCAAACCGCCTTCCCATGGTTTAACGATTGACAGTGCCGCAGCCGAACTCTGAGTGTAAAACCGGATATTGACAGCGCAATAAATAAAGCGGGCAAGCAGCATTCCGCCCCAGACGCTCCACACACAAAAACGCGCCTTTTCTTCCGCCGTGTTTCCGCTGCCGAGGCAGATGCACAGAAGAAGCGTGAGTGCTGCGGCAAATGCAAGCGGCGCACCATAGCGCAAAGGATTGAAAATCTGCGCATAGCTTGCCGGATTTTCACCAATATAGTAATCATTCATAACTTCGGACAAAATCTGCGGGCTGGTCGCCGTCAGCGAGACAACTGCAAGGCCAAGCGCCGTCAGTCCGAACAAGAAAAAAGCAGTGCCGTTCGTTTTGTTTGTCATATTACTTCCACGTCTCCGGATTGACTGCGCTGCAAACATAGATAATGTCGCTCTGTTCACGCTCTGTCGAAGGCGTCTTATGGTCAACGAATTTTCCGTTAAACAGCATCACGCAGGACTGCCCGCCGTCCAGATTGTAAGCTGACTGCACGCCGAGCGTTCCCATAAAATCCGCCATCTGCTGGTGGGTGAGCCCTCTGTATTTTTGAGTACGCCCCTCCGACTCTACAAACACATAAGATAAAGGGGCAACTTGACCGATGGCCATGCGCGGCAGACGGTCAGTGGCATTGAAATAATAATCATCCCGAATATCCTGTACTTGACCGTCTGCAACCAGTGCCGGACCAAAAGAAAACGCATTGACGATTACACCGCCTGCATCGACCCATTCCTTAATTTCTCGGCTCTTATTCTCTGACGTAAAAATCTGAAAATCACCCTTGTCGTCAATGATCAGCACATCCTTTTTCGGATCGGCTTCATTGCGAAACATTACGCCCTGCCGATAAACCATGACATCGCGGGTGCGCTGAACATAAAACTCCCCGTTGATTGCTGCGACAGCATTTTTAGCCTTGGCCATTTTGCTTGGTTTACGAGTTATCAGCTCATTGGGCTTGCCGGCGACGGCAGTACGCAGCTGAGTCGGGCTCTTGACTGTGACCCATGTAATATAGTACAGTGCATCACCGAGGTCGCGCACCTCCACCTTGACCGAGAGGCTGTCATCCTCATAGCCGTCTTCCGTAAAGTTGGCGGGATTCGGCTCATACCCCCCCTCGGTAATGTCCATGGGTAAGTCGTACTGTGTCGTCTCCTCCGCCAAAGCAAGAAGTGGAAGCAGAAAAACAAGCAGCAGGCAAAAGGCACATTTTCTCATTCGTCTTAACCTCCTGTATTTTTAAAAAGCAAGCATTTTCTATTTGTTTTCTTTCAACGCAGCAGACGGTTGAATATGTTCAAAAAAATCGTTTCCGGCTTCATCCGCACCGACAATGCTAAAATACAAGCCGAATTTTCTGCAATCGTAAACGCCGCCCTGTTTCATATCCTGCGACAGCGGAAACTGAGAGCGATGCTTTTGAAGCGCTTCATACGCAACTTCAAAACTCGTTTTTCCTTCAAAAGCTGTCAAAGAATGATTCCAATCCATTATGATCTGATTTTCCTTATACAAATGCAGATACAGCTTTTGCACCTGCCAGACGCCATATTGCTGCGCCGAGTCTGCATCATAATCGGCTTGCGAGGCAAGCTCTACCCCTTGAATCGCCGCCTTCGCAATCGCTTTATGCGCACCATGGCCATATTCGCCGTTCAAATCCTGTGTGAGTACCACATCCGGCTTGTATTTTCTGATAATGCCGGTCACATAAGGATATATGCGCTTCTTTGCGCCACCCCATGCTGCAAATGCTTCGCGGCTTTCAGCAACGCGCTTGTCAGGAAATCCGCCAATCTCAGGATAATTTTTCACACCGCATGTCCACAGTGCATCTAATAATTCATTCATTCGCTGTCGTTCACTTACGGTCATACAAACAAGCTGCACATTTTTTCCTCGTTCAGCCGCATAGGTGGGGAGCGTTCCGCCAAACCAAAGCAGCTCATCATCCGGATGAGCAGTCAAAAGCAGCAGATCCGCTTTTTCATCAAGTCTATGCCAATTCTGTACCCATGCAGGCAATTCTCCCTCACCCAGCAGTCGAATCTCCGCCACGCGCAAATATATATCATCCCGTTCATCCCGACAGCAAATTCTGAACGATGTCATGCTTTCTTTAAACGGCACATATACATGTAAAAATTCCGGATGAACAAGCTGCACATCTTCCCATTGCCCGCCTGTATTTTTCTGAACAGAAAAGGTTGCAGTCTGGTCACTCAGGCATATATAAATGCCATAGCACATTTCGCCATCCGGCAAATCAAATTGAGCATATCCGGACTTGGTGAACCATGCCGTCCGATAGCGATTATCCGTCATTGCATTGTCAAAGTATCCCTGTTTGCCGGACATTACGATATGCGCCATGTCAGTCAAATCCTTTGCTTGCTCTGCATATGATGCATTCAAACCCATAAGCAGCAATGCAAATACAGATACAATCCATTGAGCGCTCTTCTTCATCTCATCAGCTTTCCTTCATGCTCATTTTCAGGGGGAAGGGCGAAAAGACTGCTCCCAATTATGCTCTCATTCGGACTGCCGTGCAATCTTTTGATATACGTAAAGGCTGCGAAACAAGGCAGAATGAAGAATAAAACCTGTTCGTTTCTCCTTCTTTCTTGTTCTTTAAAACTCTGCATTGCCGGGGGTGCGGGGGAAGGGGAGGACATCGCGTATGTTCTGGATGCCGGTCAAATACATGATGAGGCGCTCAAAGCCGAGACCGAATCCTGAATGCGGGGCAGTTCCGAAGCGGCGAAGCTCCAGATACCAGCTGTAATCCGCAGGATTTAAGTGCAGCTCATTCATGCGCTTTTCCAGCATATCCGGCCGTTCCTCGCGCTGGCTGCCGCCAACCAGTTCGCCGATGCCGGGCACTAAGATATCCACGGCAGCCACGGTCTTTTCGTCCTCGTTCATGCGCATATAAAATGCCTTGATGTCCTTGGGATAGTTGTAAACGCACACGGGGCGGCCGAAATGCTCCTCCGCCAAATAGCGCTCATGCTCGGTCTGCAGATCCATGCCCCATGAAACGGGAAATTCAAACTTCCTGTCGGCCTTTTTCAGGATGTCGATGGCATCCGTATAGGTGACATGGGCAAAGTCGCTGCCGGCCACATGGCTGAGCCGCTCAATCAGCCCCTTATCGACAAAGCTGTTCAGGAATTGCAGCTCCTCCGGCGCTTTTTGCAGCACATCGGAGATGACGAAGCGAATCATTTCCTCCGCCAAATCCATATCGTCAAACAAATCCGCAAAGGCGATTTCCGGCTCAATCATCCAGAATTCCGCCGCATGGCGCTGCGTATAGCTCTTTTCGGCGCGGAAGGTGGGGCCGAAGGTGTACACATTGCGGTAGGCCATGCAGAAGGTTTCCACATTGAGCTGGCCGGACACGGTCAGGTTGGTGGACTTGCCGAAGAAGTCCTGCGAATAGTCCACCTTTTCGTCCTCGGTCTTAGGCAGACTGTCCAAGTCCAGGGTGGTCACGCGGAACATTTCGCCCGCGCCCTCGCAGTCGCTGCCGGTGATGATGGGCGTATGCACATAAACAAAGCCCTTTTCGGCAAAGAAGGCATGGATGGCCTGCGCCGCCAGGGAACGGATGCGGAACACGGCGTTGAAAGTGTTCGTACGGGGGCGGAGATGCGCCAGGGTGCGCAGGTATTCAAACGTGTGCCGCTTCTTTTGCAGCGGATAATCCGCCGCGCACAGGCCGACCACCGTGACCTTGGTCGCGTGGACTTCAAAGGGCTGCTTCATGCCGGGGGTCAGCACCAGTTCGCCCTCGATTTCAAGAGCGCTGCCCAAGGTAATCTTCGTGACCTCCTTGAAGTTCTCCAGCGTTTCATCGCAGACGATCTGCAGATTCTTAAAAAACGTGCCGTCATTCAGCTCGATAAAGGCAAAAGCTTTGCTGTCGCGCACCGTGCGCACCCAACCGGACACCCTGACAAGCGTCTTGTCTGCCGGCGTCTCGTGAAACAAAGAACGAATCAATGTGGTTTCCATATGAAAATCCCTCCTATTTTCCTATGAGCAAGCGCCTAACAGCGCCGCGCCGATGATGCCCGCCTCGTTGCCCAGCTGCGCCAGACGCAGCTCCGGACACGGCAGGGTTTTATACATCAGATAACGCGGGAGCTGTTCACGGACATTATCCAGCAGGAAATCGCCTGCCGTGCTGACGCCGCCGCCCAACACGATCATTTCGGGATCCAGAAATGCGGTGATGTTGTTGACGGTGATGGCGAGATACTTGCAGTAGCGGTCAAACACGCGCATGGCCACGGGGTCGCCGGCCTTTGCAGAATCAATGACGACTTTTGCATCGATGCGGTCAAGGTTGCCATTGACGCGCCGCACCATATCGCAGTCGGGATAGCCGAGGCAGGACTGTTTTGCCATGCGGATGATGGCCGTCGCGCTGCAATACCGCTCCACGCAGCCGTCGTTGCCGCAGGTGCAGGGAACGCCGTCCACCACCAGCGTCATATGGCCGATTTCGCTGCCCACGCCGTGCGCGCCGGACCACGGACGGCCGTTGATCACGATGCCGGCGCCCAAGCCCGTGCCCAGCGTTAAAAACACGGAGCAGGAGCAGCCGCGGCTGACGCCCGAAATGCTCTCGGCATAGCAGGCCACGGTTGCGTCATTGTCAATATGCACGGGCTTTTGAATGTGCTTTTGCAGCTCCTCGCGCAGGGGAACATCCCGCCAGCCCAAATTGGTGCAGAAGATGACGCTGCCCGTATGCTGATCCGCAACGCCCGGAATGCCGATGCCGACGGAGGCGATATCATCCTGCGTTAAATTCGTCTGCTTCAGCACATGCGAAATGCACTGGCTCATATCATGCACCACATCCTGATAAGGACGCTTCGCAAGCGTTTCGACGGAGTATTGCGCCAGAATGCGGCCCTGAGCGGAAACCACGCCGACCTTGATGGTGGTGCCGCCAAGGTCAATGCCGATGTAATACGCCATATTATATCATCCTCATTTCTTCGAAAACATCATTTCGTTTAAGCGCCTGTCCAGCTCCTGCGCGGCGGAATAGCCCATCCGCTTGAGGCTGAAGTTTCTTGCAGCGACCTCGATGACAACGGCCAGATTGCGGCCGGGGCGCACGGGCAGGATAATCTGCGGAATGCGCACATCCATGATTTCGGTATATGTATCCACCAAGCCCAATCGGTCGTATTCCTTATGCTCCTTCCAAGGCTCCAAATGCATGACCAAGTCAATGGATTTGCTCTCCAAAACCGCGCCGATGCCGTACATGGCCTTGATGTCAATGATGCCGATGCCGCGAATCTCCATAAAGTGGCGAATGGTTTCCGGCGCTTCGCCGGTCAAGCGGCTGCCCGTCACCTTGCAGACGTCGACCACATCATCCGCGACAAGCTGATGCCCGCGCTTGACCAGTTCCAGCGCGGCCTCGCTCTTGCCGACGCCGCTTTCACCCGTAATCAGCACGCCCACACCGTAGACATCCAGCAGCACGCCGTGGATGGTGGAGCGCGGCGCTAAGGCGCGGCCCAAATAATTGATGGCGTTGACGAAAAATTTCGTCGTCACCCAATCCGTGCCGTAGACAGGCACATCATGCGAAAGCGCCAAATCCAGCAGTTCCTTGGGCGGCTTCATGCTGCGGCAGACAACGATGCACGGCACGGCATAGGAAAAATAGCGCCGAAGCCGCTCCACGCGCACATCATCGTCCAATTCGTCCAGATAGCCCATTTCCACCTTGCCGATGATTTGCGGGCGCTCGTAGGCAAAATGCTCATAATAGCCCGCAAACTGAAGGCCGGGACGATTCAGCTCGGCCGAGGCCACCTCAAAGCCCTCCTTGGTGGAGGGAGACAGCACCGTCAGCGACAGCTTATCAACAAAATCCTTGGCCAGAATCATGCAATATCACCTCTTTTAATCTGTGCTTTCCTCTTGGACGGCTTCCTCGTGCATAACCGCCACATACGGCTGCAGCGCACCGATGCCCTCCCGATAATCAAGGATGGGATACCGCTTCCGTTTTGTATCGCTTTGAATCTCCTTAATAGCCAGCTGCGCATCCCGGCCGCTGACGGCAAAAGGCTGATAGTAGTTGATGGTTTTGCTTGAAGACAGGCGGCAGGGGATGATGTTGATTTGATAGCCCATATACCGGCCGCTTTCGTCAAAGGACAGGGCGAATTGCAGGATGGCGGTGTATGTGGACTTTAGCTGAAAGTTGCCGCCAAAAACGAAGTTGCCCAAGGAAAAAAACACGGGAACATCGTTAATCACCTCATAGCCCTGCAGCCGATGCGGATGATGTCCGACCACGATGTCCGCACCCCACTCAATAAAGCGGGTTGCCATGCGCGTCTGATTGTCGTCATGCCGCGCATCGTATTCCACGCCGCCGTGGATAACGGCGATGGTCAGCGCGCATCCCTCGTTTTTTAAATCTTCAAACTGCGCCTTAATGGTCTCGACATTTTTCCAATAATATGAAATGTAAGCGCCGATAAAGCCGATTTTGACGCCGTCTTTTTCATAAACATAGGTTTTGGCGGAATAATCCGTGCTGCCGAACCAGCCGATGCCGTTTTCATCCAGAATTTGAGCGGTGGATTCAAAGCCCTTCTGCCCGTAATCGCCGCTGTGGTTATTCGCCAGCGTTACGGTCTCGATGCTGCCCTCCTTCAAAATGTTCACATAGGAGGGGTCGGAGCGGAAATTATAGGTCTTTTTTTTGATATCCGCAGGGTCGTCATGCAGAACGCCTTCAAAGTTGGCGATGGTCAAATCATCCTGCTCTAAAATATAGCGGACGCGCTGAAAGGGATACTGATAGCCGTAAAAATCAACAAAGGCGTCAATGGCCTTCTTGGACGCATGGTCGTTTTCATTGCAGCCGAGGGTCGTATCCCCGATAAAGGAGAGGATGATTTTCCGGCTTTCGCCCTCCACTTCGTCGAATACGCCGCGGACATTTGCATAGAGGACAGGGTCCGGTGTTCCTGTCGGCATCAGCGTGGAGGTGGGGCGCGGTGTCGGAGCGGGCGTTTCGGTATTCGCCGTTTCCTCACCCCATGTCGCACAGCATAGGCAAAGCAGGACGCTCACAAGACACATCAGACGGCGCATCAGCACAGACACATACCTCCACCTTATATTCCTTTTATTATTTTACCTTCCCTTTTTTATGCTGTCAATTCAAACCGCATAAATTCGAAAAAAATTGATTCCGTTTCGCAGGATTTACAAATCATTTTAACAAAAGCATTGCGTATTTGTTTCGAATTTGATACAATAAAGAAGAAAATTCTGTTTTTCCGGAGGGATAGGCTATGGCTGAGCTGGAAGGAATTTGGGCGCAGGTGTCCGAAAACCTTGTCGATACAATCGTTTACACCGCCATTGCGCTGGTCACGCTGATCGGCTTCATGAAGTGCATTCTGCCGCTTCGCCGCAGTGCGCACTGTCTTCGCCGCGCCATCCGCACGCTGGATAAGCTGCCGGCGCGTGACAGCATGCGCCCCGTCTGGCAGAACGAGCTGTTCATGGGGAAAAAAATGCGCGGGGCATGGCGTCGCTTTCTGCACAACGCGGAGCAGCTGGATGCCCGCGGGCTGACCTGCGATGTACGCGAATATATCAATGACGACACCGCCATCTACGAATTCAGCAACATTCCTTTAAGCGAAATGGTGCCCGGTCTTTTGACCTCCCTGGGCATTTTAGGCACGTTCATCGGCCTGATGCGCGGCCTGGGCGGTCTTGATGTGAGCGATGCGACCAAGACGATGGAATCCATTCCGGCGATGATCGGCGGCATGACCTTTGCCTTTGCCACCTCCATTGCGGGCGTTTCCTGTTCGCTGGCCTTCAATGTTCTCAACCGCATGGCGATGGGCGGGGCGACCCATGCCTTGGACGAATTTCAGGATGCCTTCACCGAGCTGGTCATGCAGACCCCGCTGAACGATGAAACGCAGGCCATCTGCCAGCGCGAAGACCAGACCGCCTTTCTTCGCCGTGCCGTGAGCGACTTGTCCGACCATGTGGCAGACAAGGTTTCCGGCGCGGTCGAGCATTCGCTCGTGCCCGTCACGCAGGCCATGAACAGCTTTATTGTAGGACAGACGCAGTCTCAGCTTGAGGGCGTCCATGTCATCACGCAGCGCTTCATTGAAAATATGAACGCCTCTTTAAGCGGTCAGTTCCTGCAGCTTGGGCAGACGCTGACGCAAATCAACCGCTCCCAGAAGGCGAATTTTGAGGCGATGGACAAGTCCGTGGCCTCCGTGACCACGATGCTTGAAAATCTGGCGGGCGTTCAGCAGATGACAGGCGAAATCGCTCAGCGCTTTGAATCTTATGTGCAGACGCTTGCGGACAGCCGCCTCATGGAGGATGAATTTACGAAAAACGCCTCCGAGCTGGTTGCCTCCATGTCCCATGCCGCCCGCGAATATCATGACAGCATGGAGGACATTCGCAAGGCGCAGAAAACGCTTCAGGATTCTCTTGCCAATTACGCGCTCCGCTCCAAGCAGACCATGCAGCTCATCTGCGACCGTGCCGACCAGAGCGGTCAAAGCAGTGCCCAAATTGCGAAGGAGATGAAGGACAGCGCCAAGCTCTTAAAGGACAGCTACGCCTCGTTTGTGGAAAACATTGCCGGCGGCCTCTCCCGCTCAATGGGCCTGCTCGACCAGAATATGAACGACCTGATGAATGCGCTGGAAAAGCGCCTCGTATCCATCGAAAAGAGCGGCAGCGATTCCGCCGTCACTTCGCTTTCGCATTTGGAGCAGATGCTGGCCTCCATTCAGGAGACGCTTGAAAAAAGCACCGTCAAGGAGGCGTAAGCGATGGCGGGACGAAACAGGATAAGCGCCCGCCGTCCCCGCGGCGTGGATTCCGGCGCACACTGGATTTCCTATTCGGACATGATGGCTTCTCTTTTGCTCGTGTTCGTGCTGGCCGTTTGCTACAGCGTTTATCAGTATTACAATGTGCTGGATATTAAGACGAAGGAGCTGAACGAGCAGCAGGAAGAGCTGGACAAGACGCAGATAACCTTGGCGCTGCGTGAGGAGGAGCTGGAAACGGCGAATGTCACCCTCATGGGCAAGCAGGAGGAGCTGGCGACCATCCAGATTCAGTTGGACACGCAGCAGCAGGAGCTGAACGCCGCGCAGGTCAGCTTGAATGCAGCCAAGGCCGAGCTGGAGGAAAAGGAAAAGGCGCAGGTCGTTTTGCAGACCGCCTTGGATGAACAGGCGACGAAGTTAGAAGCAATGCAGTCGCTGCTCACCGCTCAGCAGACCCAGCTCGACCGCCAAAAGAGCGAGCTGCAGACCCAGCAGCAAAAAATCGACAGTCTGGTCGGCGTGCGAAGCCAAATCATCTTGGATTTGTCCTCCGCCCTCAGCCAAGCCAATCTTCGTGCCACCGTGGACGCGACAACGGGCGACATCCGGCTGGAAAGTCAGGTGTTCTTTGAAACCAATTCTTATCAAATCAAGGAATCCGGTCAGGAGCTTTTGACCCGCTTCCTGCCGGTCTACCTCTCCGTGCTGATGCGCGATGAATACAAGGACTATGTGGGCGAAATCATCATCGAGGGGCATACGGACACGAAGGGCACATACATTGCCAACTTGGAGCTTTCGCAAAACCGTGCGCTGTCCGTGGCAAAATACTGCTTGCAAATGGATGCTTTAAGCGCGGACATGAAGACGGAGCTTCAGGAAATTCTGACTGCCAAGGGGCGCAGCTATTCCGACCCTATTTATAATCAAGACGGAACGGTCAACATGGATGCCTCCCGCCGCGTGGAATTTAAGTTCCGTCTGAAGGACGCGGAAATGATTGAAGAAATGAACCGCATTTTGAGCGAAATGGAGTGAGCGAGGCATGAAATGGACCGCGCTGATTTTGATTGTCTGCGTGCTGGTCGTCGGCTGCGCGGCGGGCTATGAGCTGCTGAACACCCAGCTTCAGGTCACTGGGCAGGGGCTGTCCATCGTCGCCGCGGCCGACCGCGCCGAGGAATTTCAGATTTTGCAGACGGCCATGAGCCGAAACAGCTTGGAAGGGACGGTCTTTCAAAGCGGCGAGCTGTCGTCCGCCGAAAACTACGCCTTTAAAATCTACACCCTTCGCCTTAAAAACAACGGCCTTCTGCCCGCCGAGATGATTGAAATTCAGCTTTCTCCCGGCACGGGCGATATCCTGTATTATGAGGAGGGTGATGAAATCGGCTTGGCGCCCGGCGCGACCCGTGATGTATGGGTATCGCTCCTGACGGAGGATCGGTCGGGCGGCACGGCGCGGGACATCTACGTCACCTATTACATTTGGGGACATCCCGTTTCGATGAAGTTTACATACAGCGGAAGCTGACAGCGCTGTTTACCACGCCATGACATATACCGATTATCCTTCACGCTTCTCATTCTGATTGCCGAACAGGTGCTTTCTATGAACAAAAATGCTTTGCCAAGCGGCTTTTGCTATGTGCGCGGCCTCATTCCCGACATCATTGAGGATATGCGTTATGCCTCGGATGACAACTTTGTCGGTGCGCCCGTGGACGGATATTTTGCGCCAAGGGCGATTTTGACCCTTGAAGCCGCGCAGGCGCTCAAATCAGCGGCGGAGGATTTCCGCTTGCAGGGGCTGCGGCTGATGATTTTTGATGCATACCGCCCGACCCGTGCCGTGGCGCATTTTCTGCGCTGGGCGAAGGACAAGAGCGACACCGGAATGCGTGAAAAATATTATCCCGATATTGCGAACAAGGCGGATATTCTGCGGCGCGGCTATGTGGCGGAACAATCGAGCCATTCACGCGGCAGCACGGTCGATTTGACCTTGACCGGCTTAAACGGTGAGGCGCTGCCGATGGGAACGGACTTTGACTTCTTTGGCGAACGCGCAGGACACGGCGCGGCGGGCATTTCGGCGGAAGAAGCACATAACCGCGCCCTGCTCTGCAAATTTATGCTTGCCGCCGGCTTTAAGCCCTTTCAGGAGGAATGGTGGCACTATACGCTCAAAAACGAGCCGTATCCGGCGACGTACTTTGATTTTGCGGTGCAATAAAAGCCATCTTTTCGGTTCATTCCAAGCAAATAACCGCCATCCCGTGCCGGAAGGCGGTTCTGCGTGTCAAAAAACTGCGTTTTTGACACGCTCCATGCAGGACGAAATGCTTCATCCTGCATGGCAAGGCTGCGGAAATGATTTTTCTGCGCTGACGCTCCGAAAAATCGCCCCGCACGACCGGCAAAGCCGGTCGATACGATCAAAAATAAAGGGGCTGCAGCCCCTTCATGCATCCCCAAGAATGTCTGCGGACTTTTTTGACAGTCTGAACCGCCGTCCCGTGCCGGAAGGCGGTTATTCCTTTTCTGCTTGTCAGCATGCGCAGGCGCAGAGAATCAGTCTTCAAATTCCTGCGCTGCAACGGCGGCAGCCAGCTGATAGGTCGCCAGCATCCCGTCAATATGGGTGCGCTCGTAGCCATGCGAGGCGAACACGCCCTGACCGCACAACGCAAAGCGGGCATCCAGACCGGCAGTGCGGGCAGTCGCCGCATCGGAGGAATAGCGCGGGTAAATGTCTACGGCATACGGCAGCTTGAGACGCTTGGCATGGGCAATCAGCTCATTGGTGAAATCATAGTCAAACGGACCGGAGCTGTCCTTGACGCAGATGGACACCATGTCCTCGCGGCAGTTCAGGTCATCGCCCACGCAGCCCATATCCACCGCCAGCATATCCTCAAACGGCAGCTGATAAACACTTGACGCGCCGTGGCCGACCTCCTCATAGACGGTAAACAGCAGCGTCACCATGCGGTTTAATCGGACAGCGCCCTCGCTGACCGCACGAGCCAGCGTCAGCAGAACGGCGCTCGATGCCTTGTCATCCAGATGGCGGCTTTTGACAAAGCCGCTGTCCGTAATGACTGTGCGCGGGTCAAAGGACACAAAATCGCCCGATGCAATGCCAAGCGCCTCGGTTTCGGCCTTTGACCAGGTCTTTTCATCCACGATGATTTCCAGCGTGTCGGGTGTGCGGGCTTCCGCGCTCTTATCGCCCCAAACGTGGCGGCTGGCATGGATGGACTGCACCGTGCCGGAATAGGTCTTACCCTCACGGGTATGAATCAGCACGTTTTCATTTTCAATGGCATTGTCGCTGTAACCGCCCAGCTGCGTGTAGCGCAGTGCGCCGTTCGGCTTTACGGAGCGGACAATCGCACCCAAGGTATCCACATGGGCAGAGAGCAGGAGCGGATGCTTCTCGCCGCCCAAGGTGCAGATGACTGCGCCCTTGCGGGTACGTTCCGGCTGAAAGCCGAGCCGCGCCAGCTCCTCCAGCAGATAATCCGTGGCCGCCCGCGTCATGCCCGCCGGACTGGGACGGGAGGTCAGCGTCTTGAGCTGTTCCAGCAAATAAGTCTTTGTATCCATCATAATAATGTTCCTTTTTACAATACAATGTTATCGATGAGGCGCAGTTCCTCATCCGTAAAATTCGTGTTTTCGGCGGCCTTCACATTTTCGGCAATCTGTTCGGGACGGGAAGCGCCCATCAGCACGGCGGTGACATAAGGCTTATTCAGGCACCATGCCAGCGCCATCTGCGCCAGGGTCTGCCCGCGCTGCATGGCCAGCGCATTGAGCTTCCAGAGCTGTTCGAGCTTTTTCTCTGTCAGCGACTCCTCTTTTAAGAAGCGTCCGTCCGTGCGGATACGGCTGTCTGCCGGAATGCCGTTCAGATACCGCCCCGACAGCAGCCCCTGCGCCAAGGGGCTGAACACAATCAAGCCCTTCTGCGTTTTGTTCAGCGCCTCGGCAAGCCCGTTCTCCTCGATGCGGCGGTTCAGGATGGAATAGCTGTTCTGGTTGATGATGAACGGACAATGCAGCCCCCGCAGGATTTTCTCCGCCTGCTTCAAATGCTCGCCGTCATAGTTGGAAAGGCCGATGTACAGCGCCTTACCCTGCCGCACGATGTCCGCCAGCGCCTGCATGGTTTCCTCCAAGGGGGTCTCCGCATCCATGCGGTGGTGATAAAAAATATCGACATACGGCAGACCCAGGCGCCTGAGGCTCTGGTCAAGCCCTGCCATCAGGTGCTTGCGTGAGCCGAAGTCGCCGTAAGGACCGTTCCACATCAGATAGCCAGCCTTGGTGCTGACAATCATCTCATCACGGTACGCGCTCATTTCCTCGCGCAGAATGCGTCCGAAATTCCGTTCGGCATCGCCGGGCTGAGGGCCGTAATTATCCGCCAAATCAAAATGTGTAATGCCGTAATCAAAGGCGGTGAAGCACATTCGTTTCATGTTGGCATAATCGCCTGTGCAGCCGAAATTATGCCACAGTCCCAAGGACACGGCGGGCAGCAGCAGGCCGCTTTTCCCGCAGCGCTTGTAGGGAATCGTCTGATAGCGCCGTTCGCTTGCGTTATAATTCATATTTTCCCTTCAAAATTATAAGAAAGTAATGGTGTGCGCGTGAACCTTCCGTTTGCCGGGCGCAAGGAGAAGCATACCGGGCTTATGGGACAGCATATGGTCGCTTGTCGTGTATTCCGGCGGGTTTGTCCACGGCTCGATGCAGATGTATGCTGCGCGTGTCTTCTGCCAGACCAGCAGATAGTCAAAGTCATCAAAATCTACCCGCACGCGCTCCCTGCGCGCATCGCTTTCCAGCGTCACGCCGCGGGAATTGACCTGCATGAAGACGAGCGTCCCGTCCTGACGGAAATAATCCGGCTTTAAACGGAGCGTATCGGAATTTCTCGTCAGTTCTTCAAAGCGGGTGGTAATCTGTGCTCCCTCCAGTACGGCCGTCCGCAGGGATTCTTCCTTATCAAATACCAATTTGCATTGGCCGATGCCTTCGGGACAGGCGTACGCCTCGTGCGAGCCGATGCCGTAATACATGGGCGTATCGCCGTTGTTGTTTACGATAAATTCCACCTTGAGTGCCGCGCCGCGCAGAGAAAAGCGAACGCGGAAAGCATAGACGAAGGGATAATTGGCGTTCTGCTCATCGAGCAAAAGGGTCACGCTGTCGCTGTTCTGTTCCTCCGTCCGAAAGACGGAAAAACGCGCAAAGCCGTGCTGCGGCAGCTCGTACCGCCGCCCGCCGTACATATAATACCCGTCCTTGAGCCCGCCGGCAAAGGGAAACAGCACCGGCGCACGCCCCGACCAAACCTTGGGGTCTCCCTGCCACATCCGCTCCACGCCGTTCCTGTCCACAACGCTCTGAATCTCCGCCCCCAGCGGGCTGATTTGCACAGACAGCTCTTCATTAAAAATGTGAATGTTCTCCATATCGCATCCCTCCTGCCACCATTGTAGAGGGGGAAGAGGGAAATGTCAAGAATCAAAAAAATTGCCGAAATTTAACGCAGTTCCGCCCATTCTCATTCTTGCGTTATCGAGTGCATTATGCTATAATGCATCCATACCGCCCAAAATACAGCTGGATATGCGGCTTTTATGTCGGCCGGATGCAGTCAGGCGGATAAACGGGGGCTTGTATTGTATGACGCTTCATGAACACATTTTTCTAATCGGAATGGCCGGCTGCGGGAAAACCAGCCTCGGGCAGCGGCTGGCGCAGAACATCGGCGTCCGCTTTGTCGATACGGACCAGCGCGTCAGTGAAATGATGGGCATGACCGTCAATGACATTTATTCCGCGCTCGGCGAGGAATTTTTCAGGAATGCCGAAACCGCCGCTTTGGTTGAGCTGGCCGGCGAAGACCCCTGCGTTGTTTCCACCGGCGAGGGCACGGTGCTGACGGAGGAAAACATCACCATCATGCGCAACCACGGCATCATTATCTTTATTGACAGGCCGCTCGATCAAATTCTGTCCGATATCAAGATGGACCGCCGTCCGACCCTGCGCGGCGGCACGCATGAGGATGTCATTCACCAGTATAACCATCGCATCGGCTATTACCGCTCCGCCTCGGATTACCGCTTTGATAATTCGCACGGCTTTGTCATAGGGCTGAGCGAACTGACGGCGCTGGTCGAATCCATTCAGCCCTGAGCGAAAGGGAAATCAGCAGAAAACACATGATCGCATCTATATGAGCAGCTCATATGATTCTCAGCGCTGCGGCCTGTATGATTCGACGGTCGAATTGGAGAAAGCAAAGAACGACCTGTTTGAACATATGTCCGAGCGATAAGCAAAAGCAAATGCCCGACTGTTACAATGGCAGTCGGGCATTATGCATGATCATGCTGTCATTTGCCTTCCAGCGTTTCCAGCGCGGAATAAATCAGCTCCAGCTCGTCCTCGTTGGTGTAGCTGAGGATGATACGTCCCTTTTTTCCGTTGCCTGTCATGGCGGTACGGACGCCGACGGCGGATTGCAGGCGCTCCTGCATATCGCGCAGCTCCGGCGCAAGCTCATGCGGCCGTGCCTTCTTGGGGGCAGGGGGCGTGTCCTCCGGCTGAGCGGCCAGCGCCTCCAGCGCACGCACGCTTAACGATTCCGCCACCGTCCGCCTGAACAGCCGCTCCTGCCGCGCCGCATCTTCAATGCCGCACAGCACGCGAGCATGGCCGGCAGAAATGGTGCCGGTCATCACCGATTTGCGGATTTCTTCCGGCAGGCTCAGCAGACGAAGCGTGTTTGCCACGGCAGATCGGCTCTTGCCCAGCCGCTTGGCGGTCATTTCCTGCGTGTATCCGCACTGCTCCATCAGCGCACGGATGGCGGCCGCCTCCTCGATGGCGTTCAGATCCTCACGCTGCAGGTTTTCAATCAGCGCGGCCTCCATTTCCTGCTGCTTGTCCATATCGCGGACGATGCACGGCACGGTCTCCAAGCCCGCCAGACGAGCGGCGCGGAAACGCCGCTCACCGGCTACAATGCGGTAGCGTGCGCCCGTTTCAACCACCAAAAGCGGCATCAGCACACCGTTTGAACGGATGCTGTCCGCCAAAGCCCTCAGCGCTTCCTCGTCAAACTGTCTGCGTGGCTGGGCAGGGTTGGTGTCAATATCGGCCAGCGGAAGCTGCGTGACCCGCTGCTCATCCGTTTCACTGTCCGGCAGCAGGACATCCAGGCCGCGGCCGAGTCCCATCTTTTTCATCATGCGCGTATGCCCCTTTTATTTCTTCTTATTGTTGTTAATGACCTCTCGCGCCAGCGCCGCATATGCCTCCGCGCCGGAGGAACGCGCATCATAGCGGTTGATGGGCAGCCCGTGGCTGGGCGCTTCGCCGAGCCGCACATTGCGGGGAATCACCACCGAAAACACCTTGTCCTTAAAGTGCTTCTTGACCTGGGCGACCACCTGAAGGCTGAGGTTTGTCCTGCCGTCAAACATGGTCATCAGCACGCCCTCGATTTCCAGGGAAGGATTCACCGTACGCCGCACCCGACGAACGGTGTCCATCAGCGCGGTCACGCCCTCCAAGGCGTAATATTCGCACTGGATGGGAATCAGCACGCTCTGCGCGGCAGCCAGCGCATTGATGGTCAGCAGTCCGAGGGATGGCGGGCAGTCAATAAAAATATAGTCATAGTCGTCCTTCACCTGAGACAGCGCTGCGCGCAGGCGGTACTCCCGCTGGTCAAGCCCCGCCAGCTCTAATTCGGCGCCGGCCAGACGAATATCGGACGGTGCGACGAACAGATGCGTCAGCCTCGTTCCCTCAATCGTTCCGGCCATCTCGCACTGCATCAGCAGAGCCTCATAAACTGTCTTTTTTCCGGCACGGACATTCAACCCGCTGGATGCATTGCCCTGTGGGTCAAAGTCCACCAGCAGCGTTTTTTTGCCCGTTTCCGCGACACAGGCCGCCAGGTTGATGGCGGTCGTCGTCTTCCCCACGCCGCCCTTCTGATTGGCGACAGCAATCAATTTGCCCATTGTATCCCTCTGCATCTTTGTTCGTTTGTACCGTTTTAAGAAAGCCACTGCCGCCACCGAAACGCGGGATGGCACGCCTGCGCCACACGCTTGAGCGCCTGCAGCTCCTGCGGCGTCTCGTAATCGGAAAATCTTGTGTACAGCACACGGATGGCCGAAAGGCTCTCCATGCGCATGGAATAATCCCTGAGCAGCATCAAATGCCGCGCATCCAAGGGAAAGCGGGAAAACAGCAGATACATCAAATCGTCCGCCATCATGGGAAAATCACTCACATGGACACGGACACAGCTCCCGTCCGGCAGGCAAATCAGCATTTTCCCCGCCGTCGCATCACGCACGGACAGATACAAAAGGCTGTCCAAGCCCTGCGCAAGGGCTTTCAAATCCGTCTGTGCCGGCACAAAGCAGGAAAGCCTGCGCTGGATATCCGGACAAAGACCGGGAAGCGCATTCAGCAGCGCACTGCCAAGCCACGGCGTCAACGCCGCGATGACTTCGGAAAGCGCGACCATGCCTTTTTCCCCTCCTTGCCAAAACGCTTTTTCAAACGCCTATTTACGATACCACAAATCAGAAAAAAAGTCCATGCATACAATGGAGAAAAACATAATTCTGTCCTTTCGATTGTCCGCTTGAGTTTTTTTCCCGTTCTTGCTATAATGGCTTTGACATCAGACGAGGGGGTGAAATCGTGAGGATTTCTGCGATGCGGGCAAAGGAGCTGACCCTGCTGTCCATGCTGACGGCGCTGCATATCGTCATGGCCGAAATCATGAAATTTCCGCTCATTCCCAAGGTATTGGAGCTGTCATTCGGCTTTATTCCGCTGGCCGTATGCGGGATGCTGTTCGGCATTTTTCCCGCGATGGCCGTGGCGGTCGTTGGCGATATCATCGGCGCGTTGATTTTTTCCTCCGGCGATTTCTTTTTCGGCTACACCCTGACCGCCGCGCTGACGGGACTTTTTTACGCTCTGCTTCTGCATCCCCCCATGCAGACCAAAAAAAGCGCCCTGCTTCGCGTGCTGCTTGCGCAGGGGCTTGTATCGCTGATTTGCTACGCGGGCTTGAACACCTTATGGACGTATGTGATGGGCTATGCCCGCACGATGCAGTATGTCGTCACGCGCCTGACCGTGAATGTGATTGCCTACCCTATTTACTGTCTGGTGCTCGTGCTGATTGTCCGCTACAGAAAAACACTTGAAACGGCGGTGAAATAGCCTTGCGGGTCAATAAAAAAGCTATTTTAAGCGAGTTAGAGGCGCTCTATCCGGATGCCAAGCCGGAGCTGCATTTTTCAAATCCCTATGAAACGCTGGTGGCGACCATTCTATCCGCGCAATGTACAGACCAACGAGTCAATATGGTCACGCCCGCCGTGTTCCGTGATTTCCCAACGCCGCAGGCAATGGCCGCGGCCACGCCGGAGGTTGTATTCCCTTATGTAAAAAGCTGCGGCTTTAAAAGCAAGGCGCGGAATATCGTCATGGCCTGTCGCATCATCTGCGGGCAGCACGGCGGAGAAGTGCCGCATACGATGGAGGAGCTGACGGCGCTGCCCGGCGTCGGCCGAAAGACAGCCAGCGTGGTGCTGGCCAATGCCTTTCATGTTCCCGCCATTGCCGTGGATACGCACGTTTTCCGTGTGAGCAACCGTCTGGGGCTGGCAAACGCAAACAATGTTGAGGAGACCGAGCGGCAGCTCATGCGCGCCATTCCGAAGGAAAAATGGAACGATGCGCACCATTATCTGATTTATCACGGCCGCCGCGTATGCCATGCCCGCAAGCCGGACTGTGCGCTCTGTACCCTGCAGAAGCTCTGCAAAGCGTATCAGACGGACAGCATAAGCAAGGAAAAGTAGGGCATGGTATGGATTTTTTGATTGGAACGCTGACAAAAAAAGGCGGCCGGGGCATCCTGCGCTGCCGCTTAAACGGTGACAGCCCTGAAATTCTTTGGGCGGACGAAACGCTGCGGGAGCCGAACTGGATTATCGCGGGCGAAAACGGGCATTTCTTTTCGACCTGCGAAAAGGACGAACGCGGACAGGTGGCGGAATGGACGCTGACCGAAAACGGCATACTTGTCTCTGCCATATGCGATGCGCACGGCGATGCGCCCTGCCATCTCGTGTTGGATAAAGAGAGACGCTTCCTGTACTGCGCCAACTACGGCACCGGCTCCGTGACCGTTTTTCCCGTAGCGGGCGGTCTCAACAAGGCCGTGCAGGTCGTGCGGAACACGGGCTGCGGCTATGATAAAGACGACCGTCAATCCGGTCCGCACATGCATCAGGTTTCCTTTATGCCGGACGGCCGTCTGCTGGCGGTCGATTTGGGCTTGGATGCGCTGTGCATCTATCAGTCAGACCCCCAAAACGGTGCATTAACAGAGGTCGAGCGACTTCCCGCCGAGCCGAAAGGCGCAGGCGCACGGCATATTATTTTCCGAGACAAAAGCACCTTCTATCTGTCCCATGAAATGGGCGGGCTGGTCTCTTGGTTCAAAAAGCAAGACGGACGATTTGTCCGGTTTCAAACGCTCTCCACCCTGCCGGACGGCTATACGGGCTTTAACAATGCGGCCGCGATTCGCCTGAATGCGCAGAAAACCAAGCTGTATGTCAGCAACCGCGGCCATGATTCCATCGCCGTATATGCTTTGGATGCGGACGGAAAAATGACCTTTGAACGCCATCTTTTCTGCGGCAGCTTCCCGCGTGATTTTATCCTCCTTTCAGACGGACGGCTGCTGGCTGCCAATCAGGGCGGCAATGACCCCGTATCGGCCGTCCGTGACGGCAGCCTTTCCCTCCTTGCACCGGACGGCTCATTGCTTTCATCCGTACCGGCTCCCGCCGCCGTCAGCATCCTGCCCATCTGAGCGGCAGCGTGCCGCAAAACTCGCAAATCCCGCAAAACGGTTGACTTTTCTATTTCATGCGCGTAAAATAGGAAAGTAATTGCGGGTATTTCTGCCCGATTCAAAAGGAGCGAATCATCATGCCGACCTATCCCCTGCACGTTGCGGGTTTACAACGTGAGCTTCCCATCTGCCGTATCACGGATTCTCTGTATATCGGCGCCTTCGTCATCTTCGGCGACATTGAGCTGACACAGGCCTGTGCGAGCGAGCTTCTCAAGAAAGCGCCCGCGCATGATGTTATCATCACCGCCGAATCCAAGGGCATTCCGCTGGCCTATGAAATGGCGCGGCAGGAGGGTGTCAACCGCTATTTGATTGCCCGCAAAGCCGCCAAGCTGTACATGAAGAATGTTTTCTCCGTGGAGGTCAATTCCCTTACCACCGACCATCGGCAGACGCTCTGCATTGACGGCGATGATGCCGAATATATGAAGGGCCGCCGCGTTCTCATCGTGGATGATGTCATCAGTACCGGCGAATCCTTGAAGGCCATCGAAACGCTGGTGGAAAGAGCGGGCGGAAATATTGTCGGCCGTATGGCGATTTTGGCCGAGGGCGATGCACAGACGCGCAGCGACATCAGCTATCTGGAAAAGCTGCCGGTGTTTGATAAGGACGGCCATATCATCGGATAAGGCCGTGTTCCCGCTCTGTTCATATGCGCTCTGGAAGGCCGGAATTTTTTCCGACCTTTTCGTTTTGAAGGAGGGGCTCTACCATGCGGCGAAGCGGCATCCTGCTGCATATCACATCCCTGCCGGGGACGGAGGGCATCGGCACACTGGGTGCGCCTGCCCGCCGATTTGTGGACTTTCTGCATGCATCCGGCTGCTCCATCTGGCAAATGCTGCCTGTCGGTCCGACAGGCTACGGCAATTCGCCCTATCAAAGCCCTTCGGCCTTTGCCGGAAATCCGCTTCTGATTGATTTGACACAGTTGGAGGAAGACGGTCTGCTGGAAAAGGGCAGCGTACGGCTGCACCCCGAAAGCGACCGCGTGGATTACGAAGCTGTCTTTGCCGAAAAGGAAACGCTGCTCACACGCTCCTTTGCCTACGGCTTTCAAAAAGTCGAAAAAGCCGTGAAAGCCTTTTCCGCGTCCCATGCTTGGGCGCGGCCTTACGCGCAGTATCAGGCTCTGTGCGAGCAATACGGCTGCTTTTCCGAATGGCCGGTGTCTGTCCGCCGGTACTATACAGACGGCAACGAAAAAACGGCGGCGATTTTGAATGATCTCAACGAGCGCGTCTTGTATCATCTGTATGTGCAGTATCTTTTTGACGTTCAGTTCAAAGCGCTCAAAGAATATGCGAACAGCCGCGCCGTGCAGCTTTTCGGCGATATCCCGATTTACGCCGCGCCCGGCAGCGCGGATGTATGGATGAACCCAAGGCTTTTTCAGGTGGATGCGGAGCTTTCCCCCACGCGGGTGGCGGGCGTTCCGCCGGATTATTTTTCCGCCGACGGTCAGCTCTGGGGCAATCCGCTCTATAACTGGAAAAAAATGGCCAAGGAGCACTATCAATGGTGGCTTCGGCGGCTTCAGGCGATGGGCGAACGGTTTGACCTTCTGCGCATTGACCACTTCATCGGCTTTGCAAACTATTATTCCGTTTCGGCCGACGCCAAAACCGCGAAGAACGGCTATTGGGTCAAAAATAACGGTCGGACGCTGTTCACTGCCGTCAAAAAAAATCTCCCGCAGCTATCCATTGTGGCGGAGGACTTGGGCGCAGTCAACGCCCGCGTGCGTCGGCTGTTAAGCTTCTGCGGCTATCCCGGCATGAAGGTGCTTGTTTTCGGCTTTTCCGGCGACGATGATAACCCGCATCGTCCGCAAAACATCGTCAAAAATTCCGTCGTCTATACGGGCACGCACGACAACGATACGGCGGTCGGCTGGTTTGCCCGCGCCGACGAAAAGGAACGTGCCTGCGCACGGAAGCTGCTTCACCTCAGGGACGATGCAAAAATCGCCGATGCACTGGTCGAAGCGGCCTTTGCGTCCAAGGCAAACCGCGCCATCATCCCGATGCAGGATTTGTTATCCCTGGACAACAGCGCCCGCATGAATCTCCCCGGCACGGTCGGAAGCATCAACTGGTGCTACCGAATGCGGGAAAGTCAGCTGTCGGAGGCACTCATGAGCCGCCTGAAGGCTCTGAATATAAAATTCGGGAGGAATGTCTGATGCGCATCACCGCACAGCAGCTTTTTGACCTCGCGCAGGCGAATGTCCGCGCCCAAGCGCATACGAATCTTCAGCACGCCTCGGCGACGCAGATGCACAATGCCCTCGGCGCTGCCGTGATGACGCTGATTGCGCCCGATTGGATGGAGACGGAGGAAAAACGCAGGCATACCCGCAAGGCCGCCTATCTGTCCGCCGAATATTTGACGGGGCGGCTGGTCTATAACAACCTCCTGTGCTTAGGGATTTTGAAGGAAACGCGAACGCTTTTTGCCGAAAAGGGCGCTCCCATCGAAATCATGGAGGATATTGAAGACGATGCCTTCGGCAACGGCGGGCTCGGCCGTCTTGCCGCCTGTTTTTTGGACAGCGCGGCGACCTTGAATGTGCCGCTGACAGGCTACGGCCTTCGCTATCGCTATGGTCTTTTCCGGCAGACATTTCAAAATTATCGGCAGACGGAGGCGCCGGACGACTGGTCGCGCTTCGGCGACCCTTGGAGCATCCGTCGGGACGAGCTTTCCGTCATCGTCCCCATCGAGGGACATCCCGTCCGCGCCGTGCCGTATGACATGCCCGTCATCGGTTATGAAAACGGCGTGGTGGGGACTTTGCGCCTGTGGCAGACGGAAAGCCTGCACGAAATCGACTTTGTGAAGTTCAACGAGCAGAAATACGCAGCTGCCTCCCGCGACAAAAACACGGCGGAGGACATCGTAAAATTTCTCTATCCCAACGACACCACCCGTGCGGGCAAGCTGCTCCGGCTCAAGCAGCAATATGTCCTGTCCAGCGCCTCGCTGCAGGATATGCTGCGGACATACAAAATGCGTTTCGGCAGCGATTATTCGCACTTTGCCGAGCAATACGCCGTGCAGCTCAACGACACGCACCCGACCCTGTCCATTCCGGAGCTGATCCGTCTGCTCTCGGAGGGCGGCGTTGATTTTGAAACTGCGTTCCAAATTGCACGGCAGACTTTTGCCTTCACCAACCACACCGTCATGCAGGAGGCACTGGAAAAGTGGGATGTCTCCCTCCTGCGCTTCCTCTCCCCCGTTCTCGTTGAAATCATTCGGAGGATTGACGAGCGGCTGACCGCAGAGCTGAAGAAACGCCGAATTGATGATGGTACGCCGTTTAAAATCATTGAAAACAGCCGCGTGCACATGGGTCGTCTGGCCGTCTATGCCACTCACGCCACCAACGGCGTAGCCGAACTGCATACGGAAATTTTGAAAAAGGATTTATTGAAGGACTGGTATGCGCTCTATCCGGAACGATTTCAAAACAAGACCAACGGCATCACCCAGCGCCGCTGGCTTGGGCTGTGCAACGAGGAGCTGACAGCCCTGTTAGAGCAGCGCATCGGCACGGGCTTTTTAACGGATTTGGACCGGCTGTCCGCCCTGCGTCCTCTGATTAACGAGCATTTGGCCGAGGAATTTATCATTGTCAAGCAGGAAAAGAAACGGCAGCTTTCCGCGCTGATTGAAGCACGGGAGGGCATCCGCATCCCGGAACATTTCCTGTTTGATGTTCAAATCAAGCGGCTGCATGAATACAAGCGGCAGCTATTGAATGCGCTGTCCGTTTTAGCCATTTATGACCGCCTAAAGGCGGGTGAATTAAAGGACTTCGCGCCGACTGCGTTCATTTTCGGGGCAAAGGCCGCACCGGGCTACGACAGAGCCAAGGCCATCATCCGCTTCATCAACCAGATTGCCGCGATGGTCAATGAAGATTCGGACACCAACGACCGGCTGCTGGTGGTCTTTGTCCAAAATTACGACTGCTCCTATGCCGAAAAAATCATTCCCGCCGCCGATGTCAGCGAACAAATCTCCCCTGCAGGGACGGAGGCGAGCGGCACGGGCAACATGAAGCTGACGCTGAACGGCGCAGTGACCTTGGGCACGATGGACGGCGCGAACATTGAGATTGTCGAGAGAGCCGGTCTTGAAAACAACTATATTTTCGGCGCGACGGTGCAGGACATTGAAAGAATCAAGGACACCTACGACCCGAACGTCATTTATCATGCGAATCCCGCCTTAAAAAAGGCAATGGATCGGCTGATTGACGGCAGTTTTGAGGATGCGGACGGACGCTTGGCGGAGCTTTACGATGCCCTGCTCAAGGGCGCAAGCTGGCACAAGCCGGATCATTACTATCTGCTGCTCGATTTTGACAGTTATATGCAGGCAAAGCTCCGCGCCAACCGCGATTATCAGGATAAAATCGCCTTTGCCGAGAAATGCCTGTATAACATCGCCGGCGCAGGAAAATTTTCATCCGACCGCACCATTCGTCAATACGCAGATGACATCTGGCATGTACAGCATGCATAAAGGAGGAATATCATGAATCTTCGGGAAATGATTGGTCAGCGAATGGTCTCCGGCTTTCCGGGGCCGGAGATGAGCGAGGAATTTATTCGGGCTGTCAAGGAATACAAGCTCGGCAATGTCATCCTGTTTCAGCACAATGTGCGTTCCGCCGCGCAGCTGAAAGCGCTGTGCGCGGATATTCAGGCGCTGGTCAAAAGAGAGACGGGGCATCCCGCCTTCATCACCATTGACCAGGAGGGCGGCATTGTGACCCGTTTCCCGCAGGACGCCGTCACTGTACCGGGTGCGATGTCCTTGGCCGCAGCGGGCGACCCTGAGAACGCAGAGGAAGCTGCGCGAATCACCGCCGACCAGCTTCGTGCGCTGGGCGTAAATTTCAACCTGGCGCCTGTTTTGGACGTCAATTCCAACCGCCGCAATCCTGTCATCGGCGCTCGTTCCTTCGGGGACGACCCGCACAGGGTGGCGCAATTCGGCGCAGCCGAGGTGCGCGGCATGACGGCGGGCGGCGTGCTGTCCTGCGCCAAACATTTTCCGGGGCATGGCGATACGGCCGTCGATTCGCACATCGGCCTCCCCTGCATCGACAAATCCTTGGAGGAGCTGGAGCAGTGTGAACTGATTCCTTTCAAAGCGGCCATTGAAGCAGGCATCCCCGCCGTCATGACAACGCACATCCTGTTTCCGCAAATCGAAAAAAACAACGTCCCCGCCACCATGTCCCGCACCATCATGACCGGCCTTCTGCGCGAAAAGCTGGGTTTCAGGGGGCTGATTATCAGCGACTGCATGATGATGAAGGCCATTGCCGAGCATTACGGCACGGTCAACGGCGTTGTCGCTGCGATGCAGGCAGGCGTCGACTTGGTCTTTGTCTGTCATGACCCCAACCTGTGCTGCGAGGCGATGCGCGCCGTGGAAGCTGCCGTGCGGAACGGAACAATCAGCAGCGCCGAAATGGAAGAGAGCGCAGCGCATATCGTGCGCGTGAAGGGCGAAATGCCGCCCGTCTTGGATGTTCCTGTCGGCACGGCTGCGCAAAGGCAAGCCGTCCGGCGGATGCTGCGTGCCTCCGTCACGTCGGTGTCCGGCACGATTCCCGAATTGGGCGCTTGCCCAGCCTTCTTCGGCAGTCCCTCCTTTGCTTCGACGCAGGCCTCCAACCCCAACGCTTCCTGCGACGCCTTCCCCGTCTATATGCGGAAGCATATCGGAGGCGATGCCTTTGTCACGCCCGCCAATCCCGATGATGCAGACATCGCACGGGCCGTCGGGCAGGCGAAACATCATTCCGCCATTGTCGTTTCCGTCGTCAGCGCATTGCAGCGTGCCGGTCAAATGAAATTGGTCAAAGCATTGTCCGCGCTTCAGCTGCCGATGGTCTGCGTTTCTCTGCGCGTTCCTTATGAGCTGAGCGAAATGCCGCAGAACATCTGCTGCCTCGCCGCCTACGAATATGATACCGAGAGTTTGGATGCCGTCCGCGCCGTGCTGACCGGAGAGCGCATTCCAACGGGTGTGCTGCCGGTTCGCATATAAGCCCATAACTCAAAGCCCCTGCCGTACCATCTGCGCGGCAGGGGCATATTGTATTCCGTCATCAGTCATTGCAGCACCCGCAGCGATAAGCAGCCCTTCCACATTCCAGGTGCGCAGAAAAGCCGTCAGCTCTGCGGGGTCCGAAAGGGCGCGAAGCGTCAGAAAATATCCCCCGTTCCCGCGGGCTTTTTCCACTGCGCCCGTCAAATCCATCCAAAGGGATCAGATATGAACTTCTGCCGCTCCCTTGCTTCCAGATGGTTGATGAGGGCAGCCGCCTTCAAGGAGCGGGGCTTCATGGCGCGGGCGGAAAGATTCGGCACATAACCCCTGTCCCGAATGATTCCGTTGATAAGATCTACCGTATAGCCGGAAACCTTCTTGGTGCGGCCGTGTATCCCAGTGCTGACCGTTGTGGGGCTCGCGCCGGCTTCCCGTGTGATATCCTCAATGGTAACCATCAGACGGCGCTCCTTTTCTTCATCTCTGAAATTCATTGTACGTTGAACCTCGGACATTGTCCAGGAAACGCCGAATGGAATATGTTATTTCTTTCCCTCGCCCAAATCAATCATACCGGCGCGGGCGCTGTACACCAGCGCCTTGAACAGCGAAAAGGCGTGTGCGTCCGTGTCACAGGTGCGCTCCGGATGCCACTGCACGCCTAAGCACAGAGCGCCTTCGGGCATTTCAAAGGCTTCTATCACGCCGTCCGGCGCCAGCGCCGCAAGCCGTGCTCCCTCCGGCAGTGTTTTGACCGCCTGGTGGTGATAGGAATTGACCGGCCATTCCCCGCCGCCCGCAATCGCCTCAAGCCGCGTCCCGCGCACCACGGAAACGCTGTGCGCTTCGCGGATGCTCCAGCCCTCTTTGTCGGGATAATGGTCTGTCCCGGACGGCTTTTGTGTCGGCAGATCCTGATACAGCGTTCCGCCGAAGGCCACGGCCATCGCCTGAATGCCGCGGCAGATGCCCAAAATGGGCTTGTTCATCTCTCTGAACAGGCGAATCATGGGAAATTCGCTCGCATCGCGCTCGTGAGAAACCGCACCGAGCTCCGGAATGGGCGTCTGCCCATAGCACGCGGGGTCGATGTCGTGCCCGCCCGCCAGCAGCAGGCCGTCCATGCGGCTCAGCAGCTCCTGCATGGTCTCCTCCGGCGGGTCGATGCTCAGCAGCACGGGCATTCCGCCCGCGTCCTGCACGGCCTGCATATACTTGCGGTATACGTACTGGGTTTTCCCTTCATCGCGGACACAGCTGATGACGCCGATAAGAGGGCGCGGCAACGGCTTTTTTGCTTTGCTGAACAAGAAATACGGCCTGTCCTTACAGTCCTGCTCAATCACGGAAAAATCGGCATAGGCCTCGTTCCCGTCCAGACGCACCTTGCCCTTTCTGCCGGGCGTATCGTAGCGCCCGCTGCCGATGCGGTACATGGGGTCCCAGACCTTGACGGTGCTGCCCTCCGCCGCGGCCAGCACGATATAGTGGCCGCTGTCGGAAAAAACACCGATGTAGCCGTCCTTCGGACGGTCGCCCTGCGTGTTGGCGACCACCATGCCCTTCTTTTCCTGCAAAAAGCGGAGCGCCTCCTCAGGCTCCCAGGCGATTTGATAATCCAGCCCCGCATACTGGGCAAAATACGGCGCAAACACAAACAAATTTGTGCCGAAGCCCTCTCTGGCGCCGCTCGCCTTGCTTAATGCCGCGCATTCCTCCGGCGGAAGTGAAACGCCGGCCAAATTCTCCGCCACCATCGAGCAGGAGCAGACGCCGCAGCCGTTATTGGCGATATTTCCGTCGGCCGCTCCCTGCGAGGACAGATACGGCACAGACTCATAATCAAGCTGACAATAAAACGAACGCATTATTTCTTCTCCTTATCGGGGATTTTCATGCCGCTGATGCCGTCCATGTTATCCAGCACGAACTGCATAAACACTCGCGCACCCGTTTGCAGGCCGTCCTCATCGATATCCCAGTTTTTCGTATGCGCCGGATAGACGGCGTTTTTCGCCTCGTTCCGCATACCCAGCCCAAACAGCAGGCCGGGCTTTTCCTTTTCGTAATAGGCAAAGTCCTCCGCTCCGGGCGATGTGGGCAAATGGACGACCTTTTCCGTACCCACGACCTTTCGGGCGGAGCGGACAAAGGCATCGTACATCGCCGGGTCATTGTGCGCGCTGGGAAGCGGCTCGCCGGACCATGCAAGCTCCCAGGTGACCCCCGTCTCCTCCGCTACGCAGCGAACCAGCTTTTCCAGCCGCTTTCTGGCCCAAGCCATCGTTTCATCCTTAAAGCACCGCAAAGAGCCCTCCATCCGGCACTTGTCGGCATTGGAGGACACCGTGCTGCCCGCCTGCATGACGGCGACGCTCATGACGCACATATCAAAGGGATCGACCTCGCGGCTGAGCAGCATTTGGATGCCATTATAAACCTTAACGCCCGCAGCCAGCGCATCGATGCCGGCATGCGGTGTGGCCACATGCACGGCCTTGCCGCCGAGCGTGATGTAAAAGGCGACGGAGGAGCAGTTGGTGGCGGACGGATTGGAGGAAATCACATGAACGTCGTCAATGCAGTTGACATGGCACATGATGATGCAGTCAATGTCCCGCATCACGCCGTTTTGACACATGACATTCGCCCCGCTGGGGCGCGCCTCCTCGGAGGGCTGGAAAATAAACTTGACCCGGCAGCGGATTTGGTTGCGCATCGCCCACAGCGCCTTGCAGGTGCCCAGCAGCATCGCGGTGTGCGCGTCATGGCCGCAGGCGTGCATCACGCCGGGATGACGGGAGATATAGGGCTGGCCGTGGTCGGCTTCTTCAAGCGGCAGGGCGTCCATATCGGCGCGGATTCCGATGGTGAATGCGGTGACATCCGGATTCAGCGTCGCAACAATTGTGTTGCGCCCGTATGTTCCGAATGCATAGGATATGCCTATTGCATCCAGCTCATGGCAGACAAGTGCGGCTGTCCTGTCCAAGTCCCACCCCCGCTCCGGATACATATGCAGCTCCCGGCGGATGCGGACCATCATTTCCTGGTCGACGGGATATGTCTGTGCGTTCATTATCACGGCCTCTTTTCTGATACCGTTTCCCTTCCGATTCATTGAATGTTCGGGCGAAATTTCAATGTTTCGGCCGTTCGGCGGTATGAACATAATCAGATGGAAAAGGGGGACCCGGCCAAACCGAGTCCCCGGATTGTTTGCTGTTTAACCTGATGACAGGTCAGATGTTACTGATTGCTGGCGAGATACTCGTCAAGCTGGCTCTGCGCATCGTCAATCACGTCCTGCAGGCCGATGGCATACATTTCCTCGGCAATCTTTGCGAAGGTCTCGTCCGGGTCAACGGTGCCGGTCACAAGCTCGTTGAAGTGGTTCTGATAGATGGCATACAGCGCGGTGCGGACGTCCTCGGTATCGGTGCCGTCATAGGAGAAGGAGCCGATGGCGCTGATGGAGGCCTTCTTGTAGTTCTCATAGACCTGCGCCCACTGGTCCGGCTCGCCCAGAAGGGATTCGCTGGCAGAGACGACGCTGGCACTGACAACAGGGCCGGTGCAGTAGGTATCAAAGCTGTAGTTGCTCTTGCCGAGTTCGGTGCGCAGCACGGTGCCGTTGGACAGGTAGTTGAAGTGCTCGCCCTCGATGCCGTAGGCCAGAATGTCGCGGAAGGCGGTGTCGGTGTAGAGGAGCTGGAAGTATTCGAGGGAAGCGCGGGCGTTTTCCTCAGAGGCGCCGGCATTGATGGCGAACAGCGCGCCCTGCATGGAAGCACGGCTCATGTACGGTCCGATGTACTGCACGAGCTTCACGTTGAAGCCGTAGGTGTCCGGATTGCTCCAGCCCTTGTAGCCGGTCCAGGCAGTGCCGGAGCGGACGGGCGTGCCAAGCTCCATCGGCAGGGATTCGTTCGTGGCGGCGTCTGGATTGATGTAGCCCAGCTCATACCACTTGTGCAGGCAGCGGAGCATGTTCATGTATGTCTCATCTTCCCAAATCGGAATGATGGTGGTGGCAGCATCGCCGGTGGCCTCATAGGGAATGACCAGATAGCTGCTGACCACGCGCTGATGCACCTGCCAGAAGCCGGTCAGACCGCTCTTGGTCATATGCAGCGGATATTCGTTCGGATGATCCGCTTTCCATGCGGCCAGATAGGGCTCCAGCTCCTCGAACTTCATTTCATCGGGAAGCGCCATGCCCTTTTCGTTTTCAAAATAATCGCTGTTCATGCGGAAGAACACCTGGATGCCGATGTCCTTCAGCGCGGGGATGCCGTAGATGCGGTCATTCACGACAGCGCCAGACCACCACGGGTCGATGGCATTGTACAAATCCGGATAATCAGCCAGCAAATCGGTAATATCATAGTAATATTCGTTGCGGGCGTTCTCATCGTAGTTGTTGAACCAATTGCAGGTGAAAATCAGGTCATAGTATTCACCGGCATTCAGGCTCATGGTGAGCTGGTCGGAGGTCATGAACTGGAGATCGACCTTCACGCCGATCTTCTCCTGGGAGATCTTGTTGGCGGCCTCGATGACCTTCTGGGCATCGATGGGGGCGTCGCCGCCGGTAATCGTCCACCAGACCAGCGTCTTGGTTTCTTCCGCGCCGGCGGATACTGCGCACAGGCTCAGCATCATTGCCAGCACCAGAATGAGGGATATGAGTTTCTTCATACGGGTTTCCTCCTTTTGTATATTTCACGCGGCTTCAGTCGCATGAGAAGCAAATGTCATCCCTTGACGGCGCCGATGGTCAGACCGCCGACAAAGAAGCGCTGGAAAAAGGGATAGGAGCAGGCAATGGGCAGCACGACGATGGTGACCACGGCCATGCGGAAGGTCTCGGTCGGGAGGGAAAGGTCAACGGTGGAAACGCCGTTTGCCTCCATGACCTGCATGAACTCGATGTTTTTCTGGATGCTTATCAGCACATACTGCAAAGGATAAAGCTCGCGGTGAGCGCTGTCAAGGTACAGCATTGCGCCGTACCATGCGTTCCAGTAGCTGAAGGTCATGAACAGGCCGATGGTCGCAATGACCGGCAGGGAAATCGGCAGCACAAGCTGAAGGAAAATGCGTATCTGCCTCGCGCCGTCCATCTTGCCCGATTCGATGATGGAGTCCGGCACCGTGCTGGTGAAGAAGGTGCGCATGATGATGATGTACCAGCCGGAGCAGGCGCCCGGCAGGATGAGGGCCGCGTAGGTGTTCTTGAGATGGTATATCTGCGTGTTGACCATGTAGGAGGCGACCAGGCCGCCGCCGAAAAACATGGGCAGAAAAATCAGCCAGGTAAACTGCTTCTTCAGGCGGAAATTGGGTCGGCTGAGCGCATAGCCCATCGTTGCGATGAGGATAAGCGCCAGCACCGTGCCGATCACGGTAATGCCGACGGAATTCAGGAAGGAGCGGCCGATATAGTCAATGCTCTGCCACATATAGCGATAGGCGTTCAAAGACCATTCCGACGGGAAGAAGCTGTAGCCGTTGACGGACACGGAAGCATCCGAGGAAAACGAAATGATGATAACGAAGATAAGCGGCAGGAGCGTGGACAGCGCCAGCAGGACGAAAATCAGACTGATGATGACATTCGTCAGCGGCTTGACTCTGTTCCAGCGCGGCTGTCCCTCATCGGCATGCGTTTTTTTTCTGCTCATAATATTCCTCCTCAGAACAGGCCGCTCTCAGGGTCGATTCGCTTGACCACCAGATTGGTGATGATAATCAGAATGCAGCCGATGGTGTTTTGCAGCAGGCTGGTCGCCGCGCTGTAACCGTAGTTGTTATTCTCCATCAGTGCCTTGTAGACGTACACATCAATCGTCTGCGTGACGGAAAGCAGAGAGCCGGAGTCTCTTGTGACATGATAGAACAGGCCGAACTCGGAGGTAAAGATATGACCTACGTTGAGGATGAACATGATGGACAAAATCGGCCGCAGAAGCGGCAGGGTGATTCCTTTGATCTGCTGCCATATGGTCGCCCCGTCTATCACGGCGCTTTCATACAAGCCCTTGTCAATGCCCGTCAGGGACGCCAGATAAACGACCATGGAATAGCCGAAGGTCTTCCATGTGTTCATGAAGATCAGGATGCCCGGCCAGTATTCGGGGGACTGATACCAGCGGATGGCCTGACTGCCGTTGCTTGTCAGGATGGAATTGATGAGGCCGCGGTCCGTGGATAGGAAGGCGTATACAAAATAGCTCACGATGACCCAGCTCAAAAAATGGGGCAGGAAGGTGGCTGTCTGGCATACCTTTCGCAGCTTGTTGGAATACATATAGGAAATCATGATGGCCAGAATAACCGGAAGCGTCACGCCGATGATGAGGAAGATGACATTGTATACCAGCGTGTTGCGGATGATATTGCCCATTTGGGGGTTCAGAAACAGAAACTTGAAATTGTCGAGCCCCACCCATTTGCTGTTGACAAACAGGCTGTACAGAAAGCTCTTGCCGGGCTTCATCTTCCATTTCTTGAAGGCGAAAACGATGCCGAACAGCGGGACATAGCAGAAGGCGATGTACCACGCCACCGTCGGAAGAGACAAAATGGTCAGCTCCAAGTCATCGAAGGTGAAGCGCTTCTTTTTAGGCTTCGGTAATGCCGCGCAGTCGCTGTCTGCCGGCATCTTCGTTTTCTTTAACAGTGCCATGAGTCATTGGTTCTCCTTCCATAAGGATAAGCTTGGGCTTCGGACATGCGGGACTGTTTATGTTGCCAACAGCATTTTACCATATATTCCAAATAAACACAAGCCTTTTATCAATATCCCTTAAAAATATTTTTCCGATGTTCAGAAGGAATTTCCCTTACGGAACAGAATATAAAAAGGACTGTACAATCTTCTTCAAGGAGGAGCAATTTCATGGCAGCATTTACCTTGGCACAGCTCTCTGCCGCGCAGAATGCCGTGCAGCATGTGCTTCACCGCCCCCTGCCCTGCGGCATCAGGGCATCGCAGGCCGATGCGCTCTCCGTTTCATGGGACGGAGGGGAGGCGGTCGTGACCGCGCCCGATACGGCGGCGCTCGCCCGCGCCTGTTTCCTGCTGACGCAGGCGGACATGGAGGGCCAAAAAACGCTCCATATCCGCCAAGAGCGGCACATCGACTCCTGCGGCGCGTTCATCGACTGCTCGCGGGGCGCCGTGATGACGGTCGAAGCCTGCAAGCGCTACTTGGACCACTTGGCTGCGCTGGGGCTGAACCTGTTCGTCATGTATATGGAAGATACCTACACCGTGCCCGAATATCCCTATTTCGGCCATCTGCGCGGGCGCTACACGCCGCAGGAGCTGAAGGAAATCGACGAATACGCGGCCTCTCTGGGCATTGAGCTGCTGCCGCAGATTCAAACGCTGGCGCATCTGGGACAGTTTTTGCAGTGGCGCGACGCTGAGCATCTGAAGGACACCCCATACTGCCTGCTGGCGGACGAGGAGGAGACCTACGCCTTTATCGAGGCTGAAATCCGCTCCATCCGCGGCTGCGTCAGAACGAACCGCCTCCACATCGGCATGGACGAGGCGCACAACATGGGGCTGATGCGCTACTACGCCAAGCACGGTCCCGTAGACCGCTTTGAGCTGCTGAAGCGGCACCTGAAAAGGGTGACGGACATCTGCGAAAAATATCATTTCCATCCCATGATGTGGAGCGATATGTTCTTCCGCCTCGGCTCCAAGGACAATGAATACTATGATATGGATTCCCGCATCCCCCAGAGCGTGATAGACGGGCTGCCCGATGTGGACATGGTGTACTGGGACTATTACCACATGGAGCCGGAATGGTACGAGCATATGCTCTGCGAGCATGAACGCATGGGCGCCAATACCGTTTTTGCCGGCGGGATATGGACGTGGAGCGGCTTTTTGCCGCAGGTGGAGCGCAATGACGCCACCATGTATCCCGCCCTTCGCGCCTGCGCAGCGCATCATATCAAAACCGTGATGGCGACCATGTGGGGCGATGACGGCAATGAAACCGACTTCTTCCTTGCCCTGAGCCAGCTCCCGATTTTTTCCGAGTTCTGCTGGCGCGGTTCCGAATGCAGGCGGGTCGATGTGATCCGCATGGCGGAGACGCTGACGGGGCTGAAGGAGGAGACCTACGCGGGCTTCGGGCATTTCTATCGGGATGCCTCCGACGACCGCACGGGAAAGGGGCTGGTCTACTGCGATCTGCTGTATCACCTGCTGCCCGGCAGCCCTGACCTTGAGGCCGCTGTCAAGCGGTATCGGGAGGGGCGCGAAATGCTGTCCGCCAATGCCGAGCATCCGCAGAGCGTCTATGCCCGCGCCCTGTTCGACGTGGTCATCCTGAAGGCGCAGACAATTTTGAAGATTCGCAGCGCCTACGCGCAGAAAAATCGTTCCGCGCTCCGCGAGGTTGCCCAAAAGGATATTCCGGAGCTTATCGACCTGTATGAAAAGCTGCAGGCGATTCATCGCAGGCAGTGGCTGGCCTCCTATAAACGCAACGGCTGGGAGCTGTTCCCCCTGCGCTACGGCTCGGTCATCGGCCGCGCAAAGGACGCTGCGCTGGCGCTTCTGGAATACGCCGATGGAAAGACGGATACCATCGACGAGCTGGACGCGCCGATGCTGGACCCCACGCGCAAGGGCGGGATGCAGTATTACGAGGTATATGTTTCGCCGAAGCTGTAAGGCGGCGGCAGAAAATCTGACGGAGGGAAGACCATGCGTGTTTTCGGTGTCTGGATGTGGCCGGATTCCCTGCTTGAAAACGGTGTTGGCAAAACTTTCGATATGTGCGCCCGCGCAGGCGTTACGGATGTATACCTGCTGACAAAGGGGCTGAACGGCAGCACGATTTTCCCTTATGCGGAAGCAAAGCAGACCGTGCAAGGCCGCGACCTGCTTCGGGAAGCCTTGGACGCGGCTCACGGCCGCGGTCAGCGCCTGCATGCATGGTTCACCTCCGCCGGCGATGCAGCCTATGCCGCGGCTTATCCGGAGCGCGCCCTGTATCACTATCTGTCCGGCCCGCATGCGCGAATCGTCAGCATCACGGACTGTGAATATCAGCGGTATATGTGCAGAATCATCCGCCATATGGTCAGCCATTACGCATTGGACGGACTGCACCTTGACTATATCCGGTATAACAGCGTCATCTGCGGGTGGTCGAAGGAGGATATGGCGCGTTACGCCGCCTTCGGCGTTGATATTGGCCGCATCCGCCATATCATGGACAAGACCTTTGTCGGGGATGGCAAGGATGAGGAATATATCTTCAACCGCTACCGCTGCGGGGACAGGGATGTGCGCCTGCTGGCGGAGGCGCGGCGGCTGAATGTGCGCGTCTTTGCCCGTCTCCTATCCGATGCGGCCAGGGAAGAAAGGCCGGACATCAGAATCAGCGCTGCCCTGATGCCGGAGGGCGCCTATGAGGACCTTGCTTTTGCCGACCTGCACTACGGGCAGCATTACACGGACATGGCCGACATCGTGGACGCCGCCCTGCCGATGGCTTACAGCCGCTCCTACGACGAGGACGAGCAGTGGGTGGCGATGGTGACCCGCGGCACCCTGCGGCGGGGTCTGCATACCGTGACCGGCATTCACGCCTTTGAGGGCGGAAACGGTCTCAGCGTGCAGAAGGATGCGGTCGCCGTCGAAAATATCAAGGGCGCGGACGGCGTCTGTCTTTTCCGCGAAGGAGCGGTCTGTCTGGCTTGGAAGGAGGCAGGCGATATCGCCCTGTATAATCCGACCAAGCAGTCAGTCACCTCCCTCCTTCTGCACGGAAAGGGCGAGACGCGCTCCGTTCAGGCTTCCATCCAAGCGGGGCACAAAGCGCTCCTGTCCGCTGCCTTTGAGCCTTCATGCATTCAGGCGTTTGCGGACGGAAAGGAGCTGCCCGTTTACCTGAGAACGAGCACAGAGGCATAAAAAGCGCAGAATGCAAAACGCATGGGCGAAGCATTTCCAATCGTTCGGAGATGCTCCGCCCATGCTTTTTTTGAAGCTCGATTCGCCCGATGATTTTTTAAGGCAGCACCGCACAAATGAGGGGCACGATAAATCGTGAATTTTGTGTCAGATACGATTGCAAAAATCGATGGTTTACTGGATGTAAATCGAGATTTTTGCAAGAAGTAGATGGCGCAAAAGGCACATTTTTGCGAGTCGCCGAATTGTGCGGTGATGCCTTAAATGACCCTGTCTATCCATTTTCTGCTGAGAAGCCGCGAGGCGCCCAGCAGCACGCTGCGCATTTCATACGGAGAAATGAGTATCTCCGCCGCCTCCAAATCGCTGCCCAGCAGCGCGGAAAGCCGCGTCCGCACCTGCCTGACAAACTGCTCCTGATACAGGTGAATAAAGGGACAATCCAGAATGATTCGCGTGGGATCCAGCAGCCAGACGACATTGTGCAGCATTTGGCTCGTCGTCTCGGCGGCGCGGAAAAGCGCTTCCTGATAGACCGGAAGGTTTTCCAGCGCACAGCGGTTGATGGCCGTCTGAAGCTGGTCGCTGTTCATATCGGGGTCGTCCGCAATGCCGCACGCGCCGGCAAAGGCCCTGATAGACAGGCTGGATTCATAGCTTTTTCCGCCTGGCATCAGCAGCTGCGCCGCATCGCCGGCCACGGCATTCCGCCCGCGCAGCACTGTTCCGTTATACAGGGCGGCGCCGCCCACGCCCTCGCCCATGTACAAATAATACAGCATATCGTTGTCGTTGCCCGTTGTCATCGTGCTGAAGGCGCGGACGGAGAATTTCACATCCTCATCCACAAAATAATCAAAGAGGCCGACCTCCCTGCGCAGCAGCTCCCGAATGCTGATTTTGTTCAGCTCCGGGACGCGCTTGTTGCGGATGCAGTCCCGGCTCACGTCATACGGGCCGGGCGTGACCACCGCAACGCCCAGGATTTCCCGATGCTTCTGCTCTTGGCCGATGACCGTGCGCACCTGACGCAGAAAATCCGTCAGGTTGATGCCGTAATCCAGCTGCTGGTCGTAGCCGTAAACAAAGGACGACGGCAGAGGATGCGCGTTCAGCGTCAGGGCATAATAGCGGAAATGGCTGTCTGTCAAATCCAGGACCACCCACGCATGGCGGGTATCACTGAGGCTGATAAGCTCCGAGCGCCGTCCGGCAGAGCGTCTGCCCGGTACATCAGCCTGCTTTTCCCATTCAAAGTCCAGTACATGCTGCCTGTCCAGACAATCGATCAGGTTTGTCACCGTCATCAGGCTCAGCTTTGTGCCTTCTGCCAGCTTTTTTCTCGTCAGGTGCGGCTGAAGGCTGAGCATTTCCCAAATACAGGCTACATTCTGCTGGCGGATGCTGACCTGGTCTATCGTTTTCATAAAGAGTCTCCTTTTCCAGTGCGCGTCGGGGGAGCAACGGGGAAGGCGTCCGAATACATGCCAAGCAGGCCGGAAAAGCCCTCACCGCAGCGCTTTCCCTATCTCCGTGCCGAGCCGCTCCGCTTCGCCGGGGGCAATGGGCAGGCGCTTGTAAAGAAATACCGATTCCCATGCGGCATATGCGCCCCGCTCGATATCATCCTTCGTGGGCAGATAGCCCAGCAGCTGGTCGGCGCAGCCCAGCGTGACGGTGCGGTCGTCACCGGCCTGTGCGCGGATGAGATTGCCCGTGGCCGTAAAGCCCTCAAAGGGCAGGGCGACAATCGGCACGCCGCCGACTTTCAGATAATGCACCCGAATCGGCTCTCTGTCGGACAGGGTGTCAAAGCGCTCTATCATTTCCTTTTCCCAGATGCGGGCCACGATTTCTCCGCCGGGGATGCTCTGGTTTCGATTGGCCTGCGCATCGGCGATTTGATGAATGGAGTCCAAGGTCACAGGGGTCAGCTTCAGCACCTCATGCAGGCAGCCGCCGCTCACGGTCAGCGGAAGCGGCTGCTTTTCTGCGCGGGCGGCGCGGACGATAGCCTCCGCGAAGCGTTGGCGGTTCTTCAGCCGTTCCTCGTCCGGAACACGGACAGGGTCGATATCGCCGCACAGACCGTTGACAAACATGGGAATCGTGTCCGTCTGCTCCGCCATCACGCGACAGGCGTTGCCGGCAAAATCCGCCGAAATGCCCGTGGTCTTTCCGTTGCATACGCCGTGGCAGGCGCAGGAAAACAGCGTGATGCTTTTTCCTCTTTCGCGCTTCATATCAAAGCAGCGCACGCTGCGGTCCACAGGTCCCGCATCGCAGGCGCGATTAAAAACGAAGTTCCCCTCCAGCTCCCGCATGGAATAGCGCAGGGCGGAAACAGGCTTTGCGTCCGCCACGGCCGCATCGCAGGCGCGGATGATGGCGGGGGCGATTGTCCTGACGTATTCAGGGTCGACCGCGCCGCAGCCCTCATGATAAACGGCGGGGGCTGCCGAATGGGTGTGGATGCTGACCAGCATCACGTTTTCCGGCGGAATATCGTGCTTTTCCTTCATGCCTGCGCGCACAGCCTCCGCAATGCTTGCGTTCAGCCCAAGGATGTCGCAGCAAATCAGCAGATAGCCCTGACCCTCCTGCCGGAAACTGAGAGCGCGGGCAAAGGTCGGGTCGTCCACCTGTCGGGCACGGCGCTTCAGATAATAGCCGTATCCCGCCAGCTCCGCGCCCAGCGGCGGCGTCATTTCGGCGATTCCGAATCCTGCTAACATATCAGAAGCCTCCCCAAACGAAAGCCCTGTTACAGGCTCTGAATTTTTCCGCGGTATTTTTCAAGGAAGCGCGCATTGATTTCGTCTCCGCCGTCGATATTGCTGGATGCGAAGAATTCGATGTCCTGCCCCCGCTCGCCGGCTATCTCCTCCACGCGGGAAACGATGGCCTGCAGCATGGCCGCGCCGACGGCCGTGGACGTCGGTCCCACCATCCGTCCGCCGCTGCCCTGAATGGCCGCATCGCCCAGCACGCCGCCATTATCCAGCACCAGGTCCGCTTCCTCAAACAGCCGCTTGCCCAGCTTGTTTCTGGGCGTCACCTGCCCGGAATGGTTCATATTGGTCAGGGCAATCACATAGCCGCCCTTTTCGCGGAACAGCCTCGCCATCTCCACAGGCACGGCGTTTCGGCCGGAGTTGGAGAAGGCCAGCAGCACATCGCCCGCCTTGACCGGATAGCGCGCCAGCAATTCCGCCGCCAGGCCGTCCTTCCGCTCCCACACGGAGCTTTCGCTGGCGGACAGATGCAGCATCAGCTTCTCATCCAAAATGGGGCACACACGCACCATGCCGCCGGCTCTGTAAAAAATTTCCAGAGCGAGCAGATGCCCGTGACCCGTGCCGAAGGTATAGACCATGCCGCCGTGCAGCACGCAGTCGGCGATTTTCTGCGCCGCCGCCTCCATTTTTCCGCCTTCGGTCGTCTGCACCCTGTGCAGCAGTTCGTTTAAATTGGAAAAGTATTTGTCAATGGCGTTCATTGTGTTGTCCTCCTCCGCTTTTTCAGCGGTTGTTTAGGCTTTCCGTTCGGCATAGCTTTCCTTGAGATTTTTCAGCGCCTCGTCCCTGAGCGCGCCTCTCTTGCTCATGGAATGAATGACCGCGCCCAGCTCCGGCGGAAATTCGGGGCGAATGATAACGGCCTGCGGGCAGCGGCTGAGCAGCTCCTGCGAAAAAATCTCTCTGGCGCAGGCGTTATGGGTCAAAATGCTGCCCCAGATACCCACCCGGTTGGCGGCGGGAACGCGGGCTATCATCTCCGCGGCGTTGGCGGCAATGGCGGCCATGCTGCTTCTTGTCACGCGAACGGCCTCTTCATCGCCGCTTTCACAGCATTTGAGGACGATGCGGCCGAATTGGGCGACATCGGCCTGCGTACACTCGGGCGAATACACGACGTTGATGAGGTCGCGGGGACGGCTCAAATGAAAGTAGGTCATGGCCGCCTCGGACAGCGCCGTTTTGCTGCCGACATTTTCCCATTCCCTGATGGCGGCCTGGAGCCCGCCGATGGCCAAGTCGTAGCCCGACCCCGCGTCGCCCAGCAGATACCCCCAGCCGCCCCGGACATGCTGGCGCTTCTGCTCGTCCACCATCAGCAGGATAGAGCCCGTGCCGCAGATGACAATCATACCCGGCTGTCCCAGCGTAAAGCCCATGAGCGTGATGTAGGCATCGGATTGCAGGTCAAGCAGGCCCGCGTCAAAGCTGGTGCCTGCAAAGGCTGCCGTCATCTTCCTGTCGGCGGGCATATCCAGCGCGGGCATACCGACCGTGACCTCCGCGCATTCGCCGTCCGTGCGCGCCTGCAGCCGCTCAAGAATCGCCTTGAGATTGCTTCTGGCCCGCTCCATGCCGATGGTATTGTAGTTGATTCCATCGCCCCGCTCCACAGCCAGCACCGTACCGTCTTCCTTCGCGGCAACGGCGATGGTTTTCGTCCCGCCGCCGTCCACACCGACAAGATACCTACTCCGCATCAAGCTGCATTCCTTCCGCATCCTTCATGTACTCGGATAAATAAACCAAGAGGATTTATATACTCCTTTTATATTATAAGAAAATCGCTATTTCTTGTCAAGCGAAAACACGAGGTCGGACGGCAAAACCTTTTTGCGGGGCGATTTTAATATTTATCCGATGCGCGGCGCCCTTCATGCTGCGGATATGAGCCGTTTTTTTGCTCCGCGCCGTGCCGTGCGGCGGCCAAGGACGAAAGAATCGGCGCGAAGAACCGCAAAGCACGGCGCAGCACTCGTCTTTTCACTTCCCGTTTATCAAAAATACGGCTGTTGACTGAATGAAAAGAACTATGTATAATAGCGCAAGCGTCAAAGGAAGCCCGACGAAAAACCGCTCTGCGGGCGGAGGCGGGCTTAGGCGTATCGGGATTATGCCGAATTTGAAGGAGGAATGTCCCTTGGCCGCTGCGGAAATACTGGAAATTCTGATGATTGTTCTTTTCGGATGCTCATGGCCGGCGAATGTGCTCAAATCCTACAAAAGCCGCACCGCCAAAGGGAAAAGCCTGCTGTTTATCGTGCTGATTTTAACGGGCTATCTGTGCGGCATTGCGGGAAAAATCATTTCCGGCAGTTTCAAATGGTATGTGTTGTTTTTTTACCTTCTCAATACGGTCATGGTTTTTATCGACCTGCTTTTATACTTCAGAAATAAAAAGCTGGATAAGGCGGCTGCCTGATAAAAGCGCCGTTTCAAACAACCGCCCTCCCCGGATTTTTTCCCGCGCATCGGGCGGTTTGCCTTTGTTCATCAAAAGTTCACGGCGCATTCATCCTGTTTTCAGAAAAAGCGGCTATCATAAGCCTCGTAGAAAAGCCTCGGAGCTTCTACCAATCTTCCGAACAAAAAGGAGAAATGAAGGATGAAACGAATTGCCGCTATCCTTATGTGTTGTATGCTTTTGATGGGAAGCTGCTTCGGCGCTCTTGCCGAGGGCACGGCCGATGAGCCGGCCGCTTCCGTTGCAGACAATCTCCAAATCCTCGTTGAAAACGGCATCGTCAGTCAGGAAACCCTGGAAAACATCATCGCCTTCCTGGAAGCCAATCCGAGCGAAGCCGCGCAGCCGTCCGGCGGCAGCGTTCCCGAAAAGCCGGACGGACAGCCCTCCGGCGATGCGCCCGACATGCCCGGCGGCTCCGGCGCTCAGCCGCCCGAAAAGCCGGACGGTCAGGCGGGCGGCGAACCGCCGGAAAAGCCCGACGGTCAGCCCTCCGGCAGTGCGCCGGAAAAGCCCGACGGTCAGCAGATGATGCTCATGCTCACCGAAAATCAGGCTGAGCAGCTTCTTCAGAACGGCATCATCACCGAAAGTGAATACACCGCCATTCTCACCCTGCTGAGCTCGATGCAGCCCTCCGGAAAACCGAACGGCAATCCCCCCGGCGGCGCCTCCTCGCAGAGCGTCAGCTACACGGCCGTCAGGGAAATCACCGATGCGGAAGAGCTCAGCGGCGGCGAATACGCCTCTGAAACCGCCGATGAAAGCGTAATCCTGATTCATACCGATGCCGACGTCTCCCTGAGCGGGCTCACCGTTTCCAAAACCGGCGATTCCGACGGCGGCGATACCTGCAGCTTCTACGGCCTGAATGCCGCCATCCTTGCCATGGGCGGCGCAAATGTCACCATCACGGGCGGCACGGTAACCACGGACGCCGACGGCGCCAACGGCGTGTTCTCCTACGGCGGCAACGGTGCTCAGAACGGCGCGGGCGGCGACGGGACGACCGTGAATATTTCGGACACCGTCATCACCACCACCGGCGACAATGCCGGCGGCCTCATGACCACCGGCGGCGGCGTCACCAATGCCGGCAATCTGACCATCGAGACCTCCGGCCGCTCCTCTGCGGCCATCCGCACCGACCGCGGCGGCGGAACGGTGACGGTAAACGGCGGCAGCTACACGACCAACGGCCTCGGCTCCCCTGCCGTTTACTGCACGGCGGACATCGCCGTCTCGGATGCCTCGCTCGTTTCCAACCAGTCCGAGGGCGTGTGCATCGAGGGCAAAAACAACGTCACGCTCACAAACTGCGACCTGACGGTCAGCAACACCCGCTGCAACGGAAACGCCACGTTCCTGGATTCCGTCATGATTTATCAGTCCATGTCCGGCGATGCGGATTCCGGCGTTTCCACCTTCACCATGTCCGGCGGCAGCCTGACCAGCCGGAACGGTCACGTCTTCCATGTCACCAACACGCACGCCGTCATTTCGCTGAATCATGTGCTCATCACCAATGAGGATGCGGACAATGTCCTGCTCTCCGTCTGCGACGACGGCTGGAGCGGCGCTTCGAACACCGCGGAGCTCAATGCAGTCTCGCAGGAGCTGAGCGGCAGCATTCTGGTCGGCAGCAATTCTTCCCTGAGCCTGACCCTTTCGGGCTCCTCCTTCACGGGGAGCATCTCCGGCGACATCACAAACAGTCAGGGCACCGTCATTTCCACGGAGACCGGAGTGGTTTCCGTCTCGCTCGACGCCTCCAGCACATGGACGCTGACGGCAGACAGCTTTATCAGCGACTTGGAGGGCGATGCCTCGCAAATCATTCTGAACGGGTACACGCTTTACGTAAACGGCACGGCGCTGGAGGAAGCCGCCGAATAACAGACCGTTTTCAAATTTCAAATCTCCAAGCATCAGGAAGCGGCTTACACCGAGGGGCGTAAGCCGCTTTGATGATGTTTCACTTTCGGGTCTGCCGCTGTTACACCCGATAAAATCCGGCGCTTTGCGCGGGCGCAATGATTTCCTGACCGGTGAAGGCAGCCTCCCGCCCGAGGCTGTAAATGGTTTCTTTGTTCCTATAATCGCAGGCAAAGCGCGTTTCGCGGTTGGCGGGGTTGACGATGACGAGGATTTTTTCCGTGTCGTCGCTTCGCAAATAAGCGAGGGGATATTCGTTTTCCTCGACATAGACAAATTCGATTTCGCCGCAGCTTTGCAGGGCGCCGTGGGCTTGGCGGATGCGGTTCAGCCTTTGAATCTCATGATAGAGGGAGGCGGGGTCTGCCAGCTGGCTTTCCGCCGTCGGACGGTCGGGCCGCGGGTCAAGCGGAATGTACAATTCGCTCTCGGCCGCCGCGCTGAAGCCCGCGTTCGTCGTATGATCCCACTGCATGGGTGAGCGGGCGCCTGTGCGGTAATAGCCGCCTTCCACGGAAGGAAGATGCTCGACATACCGCATACCGATTTCATCGCCGTAATAGATAAACGGCGCGCCCGGCATGGACAGCAGGAAGGCAAACGCGATTTTCAGCTCATCGCCGTGGAGCCATCGGGCAAGTCTTTCCATATCATGGTTGCCGGAGGGGATGCACATCAGGCCCTTGCGCTCGGACTTTTCGCGGCTTTCCAGATATTTTTTCGCAAAGGCGGCGGCATCTCCCCTGCCGCGCTCGGAGAAAAACGGCTCTTCGCAGCGGAACAGATCCATATAATGCGATGGGCCGAAATGCAGCAGAAAGTCCATGTGGAAGCCGCCCTGCAGGGACTTGTCCGGCTCGCCCCATTCGGAAACCAGCGCGGCCTGCGGAAATTCTTTGTCGAGGAAGGCGCGCACCTTTTTCCAAAGCGCTATGGTGCCCAGACTGTCGGGGTCGTTTTTGACAAGCCCACCCGCCATGTCCACGCGGAAGCCGTCGCAGCCCATGCCCAGCCAGAAGCGCATGACGTTTTCCATCTCGGCGAGGGTCGCGGAAGGTCCTTCGTCCTCAGGGCTTTGCTGCCAGTTCTCTTCCTGATGATAGAAGCCGTAATTAAGCGCCGGCTGATGCGCAAAGAAATTGATAACAGCGGCGCCTTCCCGCTCCGAAATGCCGCGCAGGCTTTCAAACTTCTCCGTCCTGTCCCAAGAGCTGTCCGTCCAGATATAGCGGTCGGTAAATTCGTTGCGCTCGGCCTTGCAGGACGCCTTGAACCACGGATGCGTGATGGCTGTGTGACCCGGCACCAAATCCAGCAGGATGTGCATATTGCGGGCGTGCACCGCCTCAAACAGGCGCTTCAGGTCGGCATTCGTGCCGTATCGCGGGGCGACGCGATAGTAGTCCTCCACATCATATCCGGCATCGCCGAAGGGCGAGACAAAGCAGGGATTGAGCCACAGCGCGTTGCAGCCCAGCTCCCGAATGTAATCGAGCTTTTCGATGATGCCTGGAATATCGCCGATGCCGTCCGCATTCGTGTCCATGAAGGACTGCGGATAGATTTCGTAAAAGACCGCGTTCTTTAACCAGTCAATCATGATAAACAGCCTTTCCTGATAGTTTAGCCTATCATGTCCTCCTGAAGTGGTTTCATGGTGTAGCAATGGGGATCGTCGTATATAAAGGAAGCCCGCAGACGGATATCACGCGAGGACGCGCAGACATACACATCATAGCGGCCGTTTTCCACAACCCAGCGGTGCAGCGCCACATTGTAATAGGCAAGGTCTCTGTCCGTCAGCAGGAAGGACAGATGCTTTGTTTCGCCTGACCTCAAAAAGACCTTCTCAAATTGCCGAAGTTCCTTGACGGGCTTGGAAACCGTTGTAACAGGGTCGCCTATGTAAATCTGCACCGCTTCCGCACCGTCGCAGTCCCCCATATTGCGCAAATCAAATTCCGCATTCCAATCGTTGTCCTGCCGAGTGATTGCCATATTTTCATAGGTAAAGCTCGTATAGGACAGGCCGTGTCCAAACGGAAACCAGATTTCATCGGGATGAAGATCGTAATAGCGATACCCGACGCGCCATTTTTCGGTATACTCCTGCTTCAGTCCATCACCCTCTAAGTCAATATCCGTGCGCATTTTTGTAGGAAAGGTCTCGGACAGCTTGCCGGACGGATTGACTCTGCCCGTCAGGATATCTGCGATGGCCGCGCCCGCGCCCTCACCGCCCGGCCACAGCTGCACGATGGCCGGAAACAAATCGGCCTTCGGGCTGCGGAAGGTAGAACAGCCGCTACTTAAAATCAAAACGCAGTTTGGATTATGGAAGGTGACATTGCGCATTACATCCTCCACAAAGCCCGGCAGACGGTTGCTTCCGCGGTCAAATTCCTCGGAGTCCTGAGAGGGCTGAACGCCCGTGAACACCAGCACGAGGTCGTAGTTCTCAATGTCCGGCATTTGCCGGCGGAAGCTGTCCCACAGCATTCTGTCCGGTTCTTTGGCAGGGAGATAGTCGAAATAATCAATCTGCACATCCGGCAGCGCCTGACGCAGGCATTCCAGCGGAGAATCAATGAAGGCAGGGTCGGTCATCACCTCTGCGCTTCCCTGCCCATTAATGTAGGGCTTGACGGCATATTCACCGGTCACACAGATCTTCTTATACTTTTTCTCCGTAATCGGCAGTAAAGCGCGGTCATTGCGAAGCAGGCAGACAGCTTCTCTCGCCACGTCCTGCGCTTCCCGATGGAGTTCATTTCGGTCGTAGTTTTCTTCCTTGGGAATGGGACGCAGCAGGAATCGAAGCACCCGCTCCACGCCGTCGTCTATATCCTTCATGGTCACGCGGCCGTCCTTCAACCCTTCGCGCAGCGTCTCCGTTGTTTCGGGATTGCCCGGCATACGAAGGTCCAAGCCCGCATGGACGGCTCGCGCCGCATCATGCACCGCGCCCCAATCCGAAACGACCATGCCGTCGTACTGCCATTCGGCCTTCAGGATATCCTTAAGCAGCATTCTATTTTCCGAACACCAAATGGAAAAAATCTTGTTGTACGCGCACATGACGCTCTGCGGATGACCGAGTCTTAGAGCGCGTTCAAAGCCGCGCAGATAAATTTCCCGCATCGAACGCTCATCAATATCCACGCTGGTCTCCGTGCGGTTTGTTTCCTGAGAGTTCAGCGCAAAATGTTTCATTGAGACAGCAATGCCACTTTCCTCCGCGCCCTTGACCCAATGCCCAGCGATTTCACCCGTCAGGATGGGGTCTTCGGAAACATATTCAAAATTCCGTCCGTTCAGCGCATTGCGCTTGATATTCAGCCCCGGTCCCAATATCATCTGCTTGTCCTGATGAATGCAGTCTTTTGCAAGGAGCTTTCCTGCCTTTTCCGCCGTTTCTCTGCTCCATGTAGCGCCGATTGCGCACATGGAGGGGATGGTCACGCAGTTGCTTCCGGGGGTATAACTGCGAACACCGTGCGGCCCGTCAGCCAGATTTTTGCTCGGAATGCCCAGGCGTCCGACCGAAGCGGTCTTCATGCTTTCCGCGCCGGTCAAAAGCTGCGCCTTTTCTTCAAATGTAAGCCTATCCATGATTTTCCGGATCGTCATGCTCTTCCTCCTTCAAAGCGTGATTATGGTAACCTTGCATTTCGGTTTTCAAAAAATGAGCCGCCTTTTCCGGCCATTCCGCGCAATAGGGCAATTCATACATCGGGTTCACACGCCCTGCGCACTGTTCATTACACAGGCCAGATCCGTGCGGCCCGTGTGGATAAATGTGGATTTCGCATGGAATATGATATTTTGCCAGCGCCGCACCCATGAGCAGGGCGTTTTCCACCTTGACCACGCCGTCGTCAAAGGTCTGCCACAAAAAGGTCGGCGGGCATTTTTCCGTGACATTCCCGACGACAGACACCCGGCTGTGTACCGCCGGATCATTCGAACCGGTCAGGTGCGCGTAGGATGAAACATCACCGAGTTCACCGTCTGCCAGCACCGCATACCCTAAGACAAGCGCGTTTGGCCTGACCTGCTCCGGCGTGATGCCCATGTCCGCCCAAAGCTCCGCATGCTGCCACATCGTACCGATGCTGCCCGCAAGATGTCCGCCCGCCGAAAAGCCCATGACGGCGATTCGGTCAGGGTCCGTATGCCACTCCTCCGCATGAGCGCGCACACAGGCAACGGCGGCGGCGGTATCCTGCTGCGGCACAGGGAAACGATACGGGGCAAAACGATACCAAACGACAAAGGCATTAAATCCGTGTGCCAAAAAACGCATGGCAATCGGTTCGGTCTCACGAACGCCCATATGGGTGTAGCCGCCGCCGGGGCAGATAACGACAGCCGGGCGATGAATGGTAGGGTCAACCTCATCCAGAACATTAGGGACATAGATATCGACAGGCACCTCATATTTTCCCGATGACGGTACAAAAATGCGCTGCTGAAGCATAGGCTTTCCTCCTTTAGGGTATCACGGAAGGTTGATCATGACAATACTGAAAACAGCCAAAATCATACCGATTATCTGCATCTTGTTGGGCTTTTCCTTAAACAAAATCAATGCATAAAGTAGCGACAGCACCAGCACTGCACCGTTATCCATCGTATAGAGAATACCGCTGCTCATCTTGTTGAGAATATAAAGCAGGAGATTGACCGCCATCGCCTTGAAAAGGCTGTCCAAAAGCAGATAGGGCCCAAGCCTTTCTGCCCATGTGCAGCCCTTGGCAAAGCGCCCTGCCCTGACCTTTGAAAAGCGGCGGAAGCAGGGCATACAACGCCGAGCTGCCGTACAGGATGATCAGCATTTCGGAGCGCTCCGCACCGTTCATCACCTGAACCTGAATGTTTTGAATCGTCCCGAACACGCCGTTGGAGATGAACAGCACCATGCACCAGAAATAATACTGCTTTGTGGCGCCCTTCGCGGTAATTTTTTGTCCGGTCATCAGCACAAGCGCCAGAAGCATACAGGCGATTGCAATGACGCGGAGCGTGCTGAGCTGCTCACCCCAGAAAAAGACGCCGACAAACAGCGGAATCAAAATGCAGCCGAAGAGGTTAAAAACCATCATCAGCGAATATGGCCCGCGTTTGCCGACCTCAATGATGGACACATTGAACATAATCAGGATGACGGCGTTCAAAAGCCCAAGCAGCACCGTCTGCCAAGAGGGGGCGAAGGAAAAGCCGCCTGCTATAAAGGAAACGATGGCGACAATGCCGCCGTTGATGACGGAATACAGCGGGATGAGCATTTCCGGCTTATTGCCCGCATAATAAAAATCCCCATGTCAACCGTCCCTATGACCACGGCGGCTATGTACCCGATGAGCATCCCTTCGAGGGCTTGGGACGCATAATGAAGGGGCTCAGTGAGCTGCAGCACACCTATCCCGACCTGCCCGTCATCGGCAGCGCGTTCAGTTATCTAAGGCAGTTTTCGCCGAATCTGGCGGCCGGTATGGTGTCCGGCAATCACTGCGCCATGGCGGGCTTTGGCCGCATGGCCTTTGCTTACCCTGATTTTGTCGCGGATCTGCGAAAAACAGGCCGCATCAGCAAAAGCAAGGTCTGTATCACCTGCGGCGGCTGTGCTGCGCTGCTGCGCGAAGGGCGACCCGCCGGCTGCATCGTGCGCGACAGGGAGGTCTATCAGCCATGAAGGTCGCATTTGTCACCGGCTCCAGCCGAGGCATCGGCAGGGCGATTGCCGATATGCTGCACGACAACGGTTATCTGACAATCTATTCCGCCACGCACAGCGAGCCCCCAGCAGCTCTGCCAAACGGTGCTCCCTACATTGAACTGGACATTGCGGACAGCGCCCGCCGCAAGGCCGTCCTCCTGCAGATCGTCCGCGATTTTGGCCGGCTGGACGTTCTTGTCAATAACGCTGGCGTTGCCCCGCTTGAAAGACGGGATTTATTGGACATGACGGAGGAGAGCTTTGATCGCGTCATCGGCATCAACCTGAAAGGCACTCTCTTTATGTGTCAGCAGGCGGCTCGCATCATGCTGGATGGCAAAAAGCAGCATTTGGCTGACTATCAGCCGCATATTATCAACATCGGCAGCATGTCCGCCTACACATCCAGCACCTCTCGGGGCGAATACTGCATTAGCAAGGCGGGTGTCGGCATGGTGACAAAACTCTTTGCGGACCGCTTAGCCGGGGAAGGCATTCCCGTGTTCGAAGTACGTCCCGGCATCATCGACACCGATATGACGCGGGTCGTCCATGAAAAATATCAAGGGCTCATCGAGGAAGGGCTCCTGCCCGTACCCCGCTTCGGGCAACCGAGCGATGTAGCCAAAATGGTGCTGGCCTGCTGCTCCGGCCTGCTGGATTATTCCGCCGGGCAGGTGATGGACGCGGACGGCGGCTTTTCGTTAAGGAGGCTGTAAATGAAGGAACTGAAGGCCCGCAGCGTTGTTATCGGCTCCGGCTGCGCCGGACTGAACGCGGCGGATTGGCTGAAGGCGCTGGGCGAGGACGTATTGCTGGTGACGGACGGCTTTACAAACGGCACCAGCCGCAATACGGGCAGTGACAAGCAGACCTATTATAAGCTCTCCCTCTCCGGCGACGACGGCGACAGCGTGGGCGCTATGACGCAGACGCTGAAGCGAGAGGATGTAGACGGCGACCTCGCCCTGTGCGAGGCTGCCGGAAGCGCCGTCTGCTTTCTGAAGCTGGCCGCCCTCGGTGTCCGCTTTCCCACAAACGAATACGGGGAATATGTGGGCTATCAAACGGATCATGACGTGCGCAGACGCGCCTCATCCGCAGGTCCTTTAACGAGCATGTTCATGACCGAGGCGCTGGAGCGAAGTGTGCTTGGGCGCAGCGTGACTGTTTTAGACCATTTTGTCGCCTGCCGCATTCTGAAGGATGATTGTGGCGTACGGGGTGTGCTGTGTCTTGACAAAAAGAATAAGGACTGGCTGCTCATCCGCTGCGCTCATATCGTGCTGGCGACCGGCGGCCCCGCCGCCATCTATTATGACAGCGTGTATCCCGAAAGTCAGTACGGCATGAGTGGTATGGCACTTGAGGCCGGAGCGGAGGGACAGAACCTGGATTGCTGGCAGTACGGACTTGCCTCCGTCAAATTCCGCTGGAACGTGTCCGGCAGCTATCAGCAGGCGCTCCCCCGCTATGTATCGGTGGATGCGTGCGGCGCGGAGCATGATTTTCTGAGCGATTCGCTCGGCATCTCTCAAGCGTTGAACATGACCTTTCTCAAGGGCTATCAGTGGCCGTTTGATCCCGCCAAGGTCTCCGGCTCCTCTCAGGTGGATATCTTGGTCAAGCGGGAAACGGACAAGGGACGGCGCGTCTTTCTGGACTATCACCGCAATCCGACCGGCTTTTCGCTCGGCAATTTAAGTGCTGAGGCAAGGTCTTACCTTGTCAACTGCGGTGCCGGGCAGTCAACGCCCATTGAGCGCTTGCGCGCCATCAACGCGCCCGCCATTCAGCTCTACCTTGACCACGGCATTGATTTGACGCACGATATGCTGGAAATCCGCGTGTGCGCTCAGCACCATAACGGCGGCATTGCGGTGGATTCGTCATGGCAGACCTGCGTGCAGGGCTTATATGTATGCGGAGAAGCTGCGGGCACCTTCGGCCTTTACAGGCCGGGCGGCACGGCCTTGAACAGCACACAGGTCGGCTCAATGCGCGCCGCGCAGCATATTGTGCGGGAAAGCCGCCGTCAGGTCGGCGATTCTCCGCTGTCCTTTGAGCCGCTCACTGCGCCAGAAGGCGACCCGTATGAAATGACAGAGCAGCTTCAAAAAAACATGTCGCGCCATGCTGCGTTTCAGCGGGATGAAGACGGCATCCGCTCACTGCTTGCGCAGATTGGACAGCTTCGTAAAAATATGTCGCCCGTTGACCCGAATATGCCCGACGCCGAGGCGCGGCTACGGCTACGGGATATGTTGGAAACACAGGCTGCTGTGCTTCAGGCCATGCTGTACAGCCTGACACACGAAGACATTGGCGTACTGATGACGCGGGGCGGCGATAGCTTTCGAAGAGCGGCGCGGCCCATTCCCGAACGCGACCAGTGGTTCGAGCGCGTATGGAAAAGGTACCGTGAGCAGGAAATAAAAGAAACATAAAGGGAGCTGGTGCAGATGCTGCGAATCAAGCCGCCGATGGGCTGGAACACATGGAATACCTTCGGCCCCGACATCAGCGAAAGGCTGATCATGGAGTCCGCAGATGCGATGATTGAAAGCGGTCTTCGTGACGCGGGCTATGAATACATCGTCATTGACGATATGTGGTCGCTGAAGGAGAGGAATGCGATGGGGCGGCTTGTGCCCGACCCTGAAAAGTTTCCGCACGGGATGCGTTATCTGGCGGATTATGTCCATGCAAAGGGGCTCAAATTCGGCATGTATGCCTGCGGCGGATACCTGACCTGCGGCGGCCATCCCGGCAGCTACGGCCATGAATGGCAGGATGCGCAGCAATTTGCGTCTTGGGGCGTTGACTATCTGAAATACGACTATTGCTTTCACCCCGCCTCGACGGAGGGCGCGCAGATATACCGCCGCATGGGGACGGCGCTGGCCAACTGCGGGCGCAGGATGTTTTTCGCGGCCTGTTCATGGGGCAGCGACCATACGCGGCAGTGGGTCAGGGAAACAGGGGCGCAGTCATGGCGCTCCACGGGCGATATTTCCGACTGTTGGGCTTCCGTAAAGTCCATCGCACTTTCGCAAATCGTCGCTCAGGAATACAATGTGCCCGGCTGCTTTAACGACATGGACATGCTGGTGGTCGGCATGAACGGCCGGGGAACGGTCGGCATTACCGGCTGCACCCTCGATGAATACCGGCTGCATTTTTCTCTTTGGGCTTTTCTTCAGTCCCCCCTGATAATCGGCTGCGACATCCGCAGCATGACGGAGGAGACGAAGAGCATCCTGATGAATCGTGAGGTAATTGCCGTCAACCAGGACGACGCTTGTACGCAGGCCTGTATTGCCCCCGCCCGCCTGCAGGCATACGGAGCCGAGGAGCGTGCGCATACGGTCAACGAAAGCCGTGCGCCCGATGCGCCGTTTTATCTGTATTCGGATTACAGCCTGAGCCGCCCTGTCATGGTGAAGCTGCTCAGCGACGGCGACCTTGCCGTGATGCAGCTTAATTTCCGCGACCATTACACCACGGACACGCCGCTCATCGTCACAGCGGATATGCTGGGCATTCCCGAAGACAAGGCGCTGCGAATGCAGGTCAAAGACCTGTGGACGGGAGAAACTGTCGAAACAATCAACGGCACCATCCAAAATCCCGGTATCCCGCCGCACGGCGTCCGCTTTTACCGGGTGCATTTGAACGCATGACACAGGCGAAATGCAGACAGTGCGGCGCTTTGCTGACCCATGACGAGGCCGCCCTCTATCAAAGGCTCGTTGACCGCGGGGCACGGCGGTTCCTTTGCTTGGACTGCCTGAGCCGTGCTTTCGGGTGCAGCCGCAGCGTGTTGGAAGACAAAATTCGGTATTTCCGCGCTGTCGGCTGCATGCTGTTCAGGCTCATGGAGCAGCCTGAGGAAAAAGCCGGGGAAGCGGAACGCCGCTCCGCAGATGAATAGGCGCTCATATATTGATTGTATTCCGTGCGGAACGGCACGGATTTTTTTATATTGCCATGTTTTTCCAAATTCCTTGCAATCCGCAGAAAATCCGCCGGTTTTGCACGGGGGATACAGCG
>CAVDRM010000008.1:0-74257 GCA_963611355.1 Anaerovibrio sp. | reverse complement strand
CATTGTAGCTCATTCCCTGGTACCGCAGGACCAGCACATACAGACGGCGCTCTATATTTTTGTCTTTGTTGGCTTTCCTCAATTTGACTATTTCGGCGTACTCTTCTTCAGAAATCACAATGGCCTTCGGCATCATCATCACCCCTATCGAATAATACCATAAATTGAGCCGTTTGTACATAGGCTTTAAGCTTGAGGTAGTATGAGTTCAGTAACGACAGATTGCATCATGAAATTTATTTGTCCTATGCACGAAAGTTTATCTCCCGAAAAACCGAAAGCCGTCATTCCCCATTCCATCAAAATAAGCATGCAATGAAAAGCTGCCGGTCAAGGACTTAAAGCTGTCCCCGACAATTCCGGCGGCAGACGCAGTCAGAAGGCACCTATCGAAAATGACCTCGTGTGCCTTTTTCCCGTGGATGAGCCGTTAACAACGGAACAGGCATGACCGAAATCATGCCTGTTCCGAGAAATCCGAATCTTACCGTCTGACCGGCAGAGGCTGCATTCATCGTGCCTTGCTTTATATTTTTTTACAGGCTCGAATGCACCAGCAATGTAACGGTCAGGTCGATATACTCGCCCTCGCCGACATTGGTCAGATCAAGGCCGTTCTTGGCAATATCGGCGGCCTGCTCCTCCAAGCCCTCGGCACGGTACACCTTCACGGTAATTTGTGCGCCGGCATCGTATTCGCTGATTTTCTGAACCAACTCGGTAGAGGAAGAAATCACGGTGCCGTCCACCTCCACGATGAGGTCGCCCGCCTTGATGCCGGCCGCTTCCGCATTGGAGTCCTCAGACACCATGGTCACAAACGCACCGTTCGGCAGCGCGTTCCGCACATAGGAGGAAGACAGGGTGGTCACGGTCACGCCCAGCTTGGGCTTATCGCTGCTGTTTGCAGTGCCGGCGGAAGCGGTCGTGACGGTATTGCCTGTGTAGCTTTCAAGCGCCTGACGAATCAAAGGCTTTGCAACGTTGATGGGGATGCACATGCCGATATTGTCAATGGTGGTGGAAGAGGTCGTGCCGGAGGAGAGCTTGCGGGACGGAATACCCATAAGCTGCCCCAAGGTGTTGAACATACCGCCGCCGGAGTTGCCGGAGTTGATGGCGGCATCCACCTGAATCATGGTGTTGGTGACATTGGTCTTGCGGCCATACCTATCATAGGTGGTATCGGTGACCTCGCGGTCAAGAGCGGAGACGATGCCGACGGTCACGGTGCGGGCAAACTCCTCGCCCAGCGGATTGCCGATGACGATGGCCCATTCACCCACCTGAAGCGCGTCGCTGTCGCCCAAGGTGACGGCGGTCAGCGGCAGGTCATTAACATGCAGGATAGCCAAGTCAAGGCTTTCATCGCTGCAAACGACGGTCGCTTCATACTCTTCCTCGCTGGAAGCGATGGTAACGGTGATGCGGGTCGCGTCCTCAATAACGTGATAGTTGGTCAGGATGTGGCCGTAATTGCTGACGACCACGCCGGAGCCGGTGGCGGCAAGCTGCTCGGTGGCGGCTGAATCATTGCCGTTTCCGTAGCCGTAGCCGCGGCCGAAACCATAACCGAAGCCATAGTAATTGTTGTAGCGGCTGCCGGTGACGGTCTCATAGTTGTTCACGCCCACGACGCTGGAACGAACGGCATTGGCAACCTCCGTAAAGGGGCTGCTCACCTTGGACGCATCGGTAGAGGTGTTGACGATGGAATCAATTTCAGACGAATCAAGAATGCCGGTGTTGCTGCTGTTGTCAGCTGCAAAGGCAACGGCGCTGCAGACCAGCGCAATGGCCAGTATGAGGGCGACGATGCCCGACCAATGAAGGGAACGTTTCATACTCAAAAACCTCCTGTGGTTTGATTTCTGTGGGTGCAGTCCGTTTCTCTTTCGGACTACGAGTATAGTGTAAAATATGTTTTTGACAAATGTTTGAACGGTGTGTGAACGTTTCACGGAAATTAAAAACAGCTTATTTTTTAATGGAAATCGTTTGTTCCGCACCCATCATGCAGAAGTATGCCGCGTCTAAAAGCGCAGTATCCGTACCGCCCTGCGCAGGAATGGCCTTGCAGGGGATATCGGGCAATGCATAGAGAAAAAAAGGACGTGTGCCTTGTCAATCTGCCCGCCCAGCACGAGACAATCCGTGTTCAAAAAACGCAGCACGGGACGAAGAATCTCGCCCAGCGGCGGGCTTTTTTCATATTTCTCTTTACTTTGGCTTGCCATCGTTCCTTCGCTCCCACGGCCGTTATCATAAATGAAACATCCCCCTTGGAAAGATTTCCCGCCGTTATCATGCTATTCCTGTTTATTTCCTGCTTTTTAAGCGGAGCGTTGTTGTCTTTTTCGTGTGCGGTGGATATAATGATGGACGCGGCGCTTTGCCTTTGCAGCCGCCGCGCATGATAAAGAAAGGTTCTTGAAAAAAATGCCGAATTTTTCCCTGCCGTCAGAGGTTTTTGAGCGCGCCGCCGCACAGTTTTCTACACCGTTTCACCTGTACGACGAGCGCGGCATTCGGGAAAATGCGCGCCGCCTGCACGAGGCGTTTGCGTGGGCTCCGTCCTATAAGGAATACTTCGCGGTGAAGGCGCTGCCCAACCCGCAGATATTGAATATTCTGAAAGATGAGGGCTGCGGGGCGGACTGTTCATCGGAATGTGAGCTGCTAATGGCGCAAAAATGCGGCTTTTCGGGCAGGGGCATCATGTTCAGCGCCAACGCCATGCCGCCGCGGGAATACGACTTGGCGCGTGCCTTGGGCGCATATATCAACTTGGATGATATAACGGATATAGAGACGCTGCAGGCTCACGGCGGGCTGCCGGAAATCGTCGGCGTCCGCTATAACCCCGGCGGGACATTCGCCTTGGGCGGCAACCACATCATGGGCACGCCCGGTGAAAGCAAGTACGGCTGGGCCTCATGGCAGATGGCGGACGGTCTGAAGCGCTTGAAATCCCTCGGCGTAAAGGGTTTCGGGCTTCATGCATTCTTGGCCAGCAATATGACAGACCGAGACTATTATCCGGCCTTGGCGGGTCTTTTGTTCGATGTTGCTCAAAAAGCCGAATGCGAATCCGGTCTTCCGCTCCGCTTCGTCAACCTGTCCGGCGGGGTGGGCATCCCCTATACGACGGACGAAAAAGCGGTGGACATTCATGCGGTCGGTGAGGGCGTGCGCATGGCGTATGAAAAGGCATTCGGCAAAAGCGGGGATGTCGCTGTCATGACCGAGCTGGGGCGCTTCATGACCGGCCCTTACGGTTGGGTTGTCACCCGTGCCATGCACGAAAAGAAAATTTATAAGCACTACATTGGCGTCGATGCCTGCGCGGTGCAGCTTATTCGCCCCGCCATGTACGGCGCGTATCATGAAATTTCCGTCATCGGGCGGGAGCATGACCCTGCAACGGAAACCTACGATATCACCGGCAGCCTATGTGAAAACAATGATAAGTTTGCAATTGACCGAAAAATGCCGCCGATTCATATGGGCGACCTGCTCATCATCCATGACGCGGGCGCACACGCCTTTTCGATGGGCTACCAGTATAACGGTCGTCTGCGCGGCGCGGAAATTCTCTATACGGAAAACGATGATTTCCGCCTCATCCGCCGGGCAGAAACGCCGGAGGACTATTTTTCTACATTGATTTTTTGACTGACTTGTTTCATTGAATATAGATGTTCCGCAAATAGAACACCGAAAATACAGAAACGCCCTTGCATAACCATGCGGGGGCGTTTACAATGATTTTGGTTTTGTCCTGCCGAAAGCGGGAGCATTCCAACAAAAATGATAGGAGGGCTGTATCTCCATGAACGAATATGTACAGAGGGTCTATGACGGTCTGTGCGCCCGCAATGCGCATGAAAAGGAGTTTTTACAGGCGGCGCAGGAGGTGCTGGAGGCGCTTTCGCCCGTATTTGACAGGCATCCCGAATATGAAAAGACCGGCCTGCTGGAGCGCTTTGTCGAGCCTGACCGCGCCATCCTGTTCCGCGTTCCGTGGGTGGATGACCAAGGCAGGGTGCAGGTCAACCGCGGCTACCGCGTCCAGTTCAACAATGCCATCGGCCCGTACAAGGGCGGCCTGCGTCTGCATCCGAGTGTCAATCTCTCCGTCATTAAATTTTTGGGCTTTGAGCAGGTGCTGAAAAACTCCCTGACGGGTCTGCCCATCGGCGGCGGCAAGGGCGGCAGCGACTTTGACCCCAAGGGCAAGTCCGACAACGAGGTCATGCGCTTCTGTCAGAGCTTCATGACCGAGCTGTATAAGTACATCGGCAAGGACGAGGATGTTCCTGCCGGCGACATCGGCGTGGGCGCCCGCGAAATCGGCTATCTGTACGGCCAGTACAAGCGCATCACCGGTCTGTACGAGGGCGTGCTGACCGGCAAGGGTCTGACCTACGGCGGTTCGCTCACCCGCACGGAGGCGACAGGCTACGGCCTTTGCTATCTGACGAGCGCGATGCTCAAAAAGCACGGCGAATCCTTAAACGGCAAGCGCGTGGTTATCTCCGGCAGCGGCAACGTCGCCATTTACGCGGCGCAGAAGGCGGCTGAGCTTGGCGCGAAGGTCGTTGCCATGAGCGATTCCAACGGCTATATCGTGGACGAGCAGGGCATAGACCTGGCGGTCGTCAAGCAGATCAAAGAGGTCGAGCGCGCCCGCATCCGCGAATACGCCGTGCGCATGAAGGACAGCTATTATTATGAAGGCTGCCGCGGCATCTGGACGATTCCCTGCGATGTGGCGCTCCCCTGCGCGACCCAGAACGAGCTGGATCTGGACAGCGCCAAGGCGCTGGTCAAGAACGGCGTCATCGCCGTGGCCGAAGGCGCGAATATGCCCACCACCTATGACGCGACCCTCTATTTGCAGGAAAATAAGGTGCTGTTTGCGCCCGGCAAGGCGGCCAACGCGGGCGGCGTAGCGGTCAGCGCTTTGGAAATGAGCCAGAATTCCCTGCGCATGAGCTGGACATTCAAGGAAGTGGACGAGAAGCTGCACGGCATCATGGAAAATATCTTCAAGGCCATTGACAAGGCCGCCGCCGAATACGGCGCGGAGGATAACTATGTTGTCGGCGCGAACATCGCAGGCTTTCTCAAGGTCGCCAATGCGATGATGGCGCAGGGTGCGGTATAACCGTCTGAGCATCCCGACGTTTTTCAAAAAAATCTGCCCCCGTCTGCTGCAGACGGGGGCTTTCAATTTTGAATTGTCAACCAAATTGTTTATAATGGTTGACATTCAGCGATATTCATGATATTCTGTGGGCCGAAACGATGCGTTTCCGTGTTGATAAACGCAGGCGCACAAAATACGAAAGGATGTTGATGATGCGAAAGCAGTCCAAGGCGATGGAGCTGACCCTGATGGGCGCAGGGGCGGCGATTTTATGCATCAGCGCCATGATTTCGATTCCGGCCGCCGTGCCCTTTACCCTGCAAACGATGGCGGTCGCGTTGCTTTTGACTGCCTTGGGCGGGCGGCGCGGCACGATTTCCATTGCCGTGTACCTTCTCCTCGGCGCAATCGGCCTGCCCGTTTTTTCCGGCTTCAATGGCGGCATTTCCGCTCTGCTGGGCGCGACAGGCGGTTACCTGACGGGTTTTCTGCTCATGGGACTATTCTATTGGGCGTTTGAAGACAGGCGGAAAACGCCGCCGACTCGCCCCGATGTCCATGAAAACGGCAGTCAAAAGAAACTTCGGCCGACGGCTCGCCTCCGCACGGGGCTGGGTCTTTGTTTCGGCCTCCTCGTCTGCTATGCCTTCGGCACGGTGTGGTTTATGCGTGTCTACGCGGGCGGCACAACGCTCGGCAAGGCGCTCAGTCTCTGTGTTCTGCCCTTCATCCTTCCCGATGCGGTCAAGCTGACGCTCGGCGCGGCAGTCGGTCTCCGCATCCGCAGGCAGATATTAAAATAAGCCTTCCGCACGCTTGCCAGCACCGTCTTGATTTTTCCTTGTCCGTATGCTATCATCATCCCGATTCAGGAGGCGGATACAATGGACATCTTTGTCAGACCCTATGAGGAGCGCGACCTGCCGGACATGATACGCATTTGGAACGAGGTGGTGGAGGACGGCGCTGCCTTTCCGCAGGAGGAGCTGCTGACTGCCGAAACCGGCCGCGATTTTTTTGCCGCGCAGACCTATAACGCAGTAGCCGTCGATGCCGCCAATCGGGTTTACGGGCTTTATATCCTGCACCCGAACAACGTCGGACGCTGCGGGCATATCTGCAATGCCAGCTATGCCGTCAGCCGTGATGTGCGGGGGCTGCACATCGGCGAAAAGCTCGTCGCCGACTGCCTGAAGCAGGGCGCGGCGCACGGTTTCCGCATCCTGCAATTCAACGCGGTCGTTGCCTCCAACATCCATGCCCGTCATCTCTACGAGCGTCTCGGCTTTATCCGCCTCGGCACTATCCCCAAGGGCTTCCGCATGAAGGACGGCCGTTATGAGGATATCTGCCCGTATTATCATATGCTGTAAAAATGCGTGAAAAAACGCCGCAGCTGTTCATCTGACCAGATGATTTGAGCACGGCAAAAATGTTGACAAAAAATGCGAAAAAGTCTATGATAATACCATCTATGCGAAGGAGGCATGCGTATGTCCGAGCAGTTGACGATGGACAAGCTGGTCGCGCTGTGCAAAAACCGCGGCTTTATTTTCCCCGGCAGTGAAATTTACGGCGGTCTGGCTAATTCCTGGGATTACGGCCCGCTGGGTGTGGAATTGAAAAACAACGTCAAACGGGCGTGGTGGAAAAAATTTGTTCAGGAAAACAAGTACAATGTCGGTCTGGACAGCGCCATACTGATGAACCGGGAAGTATGGGTGGCCTCCGGTCACGTCGGCGGCTTTAATGACCCGCTGATGGACTGCAAGGTGTGCAAGGCGCGTTTCCGCGCCGATAAGCTGATTGAAGATTTTACGCACGGCGCGGTGACCGGCGACGGCTGGACGAACGCCGAGCTGGAACAATATATCACCGAGCATGATATTGTCTGCCCCGTCTGCGGCAAAAAGGATTTCACCGGCATCCGCCAGTTCAACCTGATGTTCAAGACCTACTCAGGCGTGAATGAGGGCAGCGCCAACGAAATCTATCTGCGTCCCGAAACCGCGCAGGGCATTTTCGTCAACTTCCTGAATGTCATGCGCTCCACCCGCAGGAAGCTGCCTGCCGGCATTGCGCAAATCGGCAAGTCCTTCCGCAACGAAATCACCCCCGGCAACTTCATCTTCCGCGTCCGCGAGTTTGAGCAGATGGAGCTGGAGTTCTTCTGCAAGCCCGGCGAGGACTTGGAGTGGTTCGGCTATTGGCGCTCCTTCTGCCGTGATTGGCTGCTGTCCTTGGGCATCAAGGAGGAATCGCTGCGTCTGCGCGACCATGAGCCGGAGAAGCTGGCCTTCTATTCCAAGGCGACGACGGACTTTGAATTCCTCTTCCCCTTCGGCTGGGGCGAGCTTTGGGGCGTGGCCGACCGCACGGATTACGACCTGTCCCGCCATTCGGAGCATTCCGGCAAGGCGTTGGAATACTTAGACCCCGTGACCAACGAAAAGTTTGTGCCGTACTGCATCGAGCCGTCGCTGGGCGTGGATCGTATGGTGCTGGCATTCCTGTGCAATGCCTACGAGGAGCAGCAGCTTGAGAACGACTCCCGCGTCGTCCTGCACCTGCATCCCGCGCTCGCTCCCTTCAAGGCCGCCGTTCTGCCCCTGCAAAAGAACAAGCTGGGTGATTTGGCCGCCTCCATCTATCAGGACTTGGCCAGGGATTTCATGGTGGATTATGACGAGACCGGCTCCATCGGCAAGCGCTACCGCCGTCAGGATGAAGTTGGCACGCCGTTCTGCATCACGGTGGACTTTGACACGCAGGAAAACAACACGGTCACCGTCCGCGACCGCGACACCATGCAGCAGGAGCGCATCGCCGTCAGTGAGCTGAAGAGCTACCTTGCGCAGAAAACTGCGTTTTAACCGTTCCGAAACTGATTGAAAACGTATTCAGAGGCTGTCTTGTCCAAGGCAACCTCTTTTTATGGTTGATTTTCATGGCACTGCAATTCATTCGGCATGACGAGCCTTCATTTTATCCTATGCAAAACCGTTTCCATGCCCGCATTCAATCTTGCAAAACCCCTCCCGCTTTTTTATAATATTCTTGGGAGGGGATATGCATGGTTTTATTTGGTCGGTTTTCGGTCTACGGGCTGCTGATTGCGCTGGCGATTTATGTAGGCGTGCGGCTGTGCGCGAGCAATGAAGCGCGGCTCGGCCTGCCGAAGGACATTTCCTATGATTTTGCGCTGTGCTGCGTGCCGGCTGCGCTGGTCGGCGCACGGCTATATTATGTCGCCTTCCGGTGGGACTTGTATCAAGACGACCTCCTCAGCATCCTGTATGTCTGGCAGGGTGGGCTGGCGATTTACGGCGGCATCCTCGGCGGAGCGCTGGCGGCGCTCGTGCTGGCGCGGGTGCGGCACGTTCCCTATGCCGCGCTGGGTGACATGGCCGCGCCGTCGCTGCTGCTGGGGCAGGCAATCGGCCGCTGGGGAAACTTTTTTAACGGCGAAGCCTACGGAAATGCCGTCACCGAGACCGCCCTGCAGTTCTTCCCCTATGCCGTTCAAATCGGCGAAGGTTGGTATCAGGCGACCTTTTTTTACGAATCGCTCTGGGATATCATCGGCTTTTTCATTCTTTGGCTGACACGAAAAAAATGGCAGACGGGGGATGGTCTGCCACTGTATTTTATCTTGTACGGGCTTGGGCGTGTCTGGATTGAAGGCTTGCGGAGTGACAGCCTGATGCTGGGCAGCATTCGCGTTTCACAGGCGCTCAGTGCCCTGCTCGTCGTGTGTTCCGTTATTTCTTTGGTGTTCAAAAGGATACGGAAAAAGAAAGCCTAAGCCGCCATTTCGGAAGGAAGCAGCTGTGAGGAGGCGTGAAACCCGAAGGGTTTTCCACGCCGAAAAGCGGCAGTCTGCCGATGCCTTTATCTTAGATAAAGCCACGGCTCCTTAGGGGCGCATCGTTGTGCGCTTACGCCTCAGTCTTTTTCGTGTTCTTCCGCAGGGAATAATGGGCGAACAGCAGCAGCACGGGAAAAATGAGTGCCGCCAGGATGCCCATGCGCAGGTCATTGCCGAGTGCGCCGGACACAAAGCCCGCCAGCGTCGGCCCGCCGGAGCAGCCGATGTCCCCCGCCAGCGCCAGCAGCGCAAACATCGCTGTTCCGCCGCGCCGAATGGCGGCAGACGCTTTGCTGCACGTTCCCGGCCACAGAATGCCCACGGAAAAGCCGCAGACAGCGCAGCCTATCAGACTGACATAAGGATTCGGCACGAGCGAAATGCACAGATAAGACGCGATGCACAAAAGAATACTGAAGCTCATGAAGCGGTCCATGTTCAGTTTATCGCCGAATTTTCCGTAAATCAGGCGGGATGTGCCCATCAGGAAGGCGAAGGCCATCGGTCCTGCCAAATCTCCGACGGTTTTGCTGACCCCAAGCCCCTGCTCGGCAAAGGTTGAAGCCCACTGGCTGACTGCCTGCTCGCTCGCGCCGGAGCAGGTCATCATCAGCAGCAGCAGCCAAAACAGCTTCATGGAGAACAACTCCCTGATGCTCAGGCCCTTGTCGCCCTCGGCGGTCAGGGAATAAATCGGTGCTTTCGCAAAAAGAAGCATATTGCAGGCGGGAATCAGTACCCAAATCCACGTCATGATTTTCCATTTTTCAATGCCGAAGACGGAAAAAAAGACCGTGGACAGCAGCACCACGCCCATATGCCCCCAGCAATAAAAGGAGTGCAGAAGGCTCATCGCCTTTTCCTTGTTGTCGGTCGGGCACGCCTCCAAAATCGGCGTAATCAGCACCTCAATCAGCCCGCCGCCGATGGCATAGATGCAGACGGAAATCAAAATGCCCGTGAACGCATCCGAAAACAGCTCCGGCAGGACGGTCAGCAGCCCCAGCCCCAGCGCGGCACAGCCGTGCGCCAGCAAAACGGCGGTGCGATAGCCTATTTTATCCACGAATTTTGCGGACAAAAGGTCGACCAGCATCTGAATGACAAAGTTGATGGTTATCAGCAGCGTGATGCCGGTCAGAGGGATTTGATAGGTGTTCTGAAAGGTCACAAACAGCAGCGGCACAAAATTGTTGACCACTGCCTGCACGATGTAGCCGATAAAGCAGGCCGTCATCGTCCGTTGATACGTGGGGTTCATGTCCTTCGCCTCCGAAATTCGTTGCCCACGCATTTTATCACCGATTCGCTTTTTTGTATAGCAGGAAAATCATTCTTTTTTCAAACAATGCTCTTTCGAACAAGTCTGCGTATTTTTCGGCAGAATCCATCCTTCACGCGCCTTTATTTGCCAAGCAGCTTCGTTTTTTTTAAGGCGCGCAGCATCGGAATGCCAAGCGCGTAGCAGATGACCAGCTCGCCCGCCGCAACGGACGGGACGGAAAGATAGAGCGGCAGGGCGTGATAAACATAGGTGAGCAGCACCCCTACAATCAGCCCGTTGGACAGGGCAGGCATGAGCGCGGCCAAATAGATTTTTTTGCGCAGACGGCGTGTCAAAAGCGCCGCGATGAGTGTCGCCAGCGAGCCGAAGATGACATCCGGCAGCGGTGCGCCCTGTAAAAAGTTGGCAATCACGCAGCCCAGCGCCAGCCCTGGCACGGCCGCGTCCGTCAATACGGGCAGCAGCGTCAGCGCCTCGGACACGCGGAGCTGCACACCGGCGACGTTGAGCGGTAAAATCAGCGTCAGCAGCGCATACAGCGCCGCAATCGCCGCAGTCAAGACAAGGTAGCGGATGTTTTTAGCGGACATAATAAAAAATACCGGCTTTCATTTTAATTAAGGATCGAAGCAGATGCGCGAAGTCCGGAAAACCGAAGGGCTTTCCGAGTCTGCCAAAACAGACTGCCGAGAATTGTGCGGCGATGCCTCAAAACAGCTTGCCGGCTATCACGCTTGCGAAGAAGCCGTCCGAGGAGAAGAACGGCGCGAAGCGGCTTTGGGCTATGGTCTCATTGAACGCATCCAGCGGGATGATGGTGGAAAGCACCGGCACGACCAAAAAGAGCGCATACAGCAGCAGTGCGCCGCGCAAGAGCCCGAACGCGCCGCCAGCCAGCCAATCCAGCGTGCGCAGGAGCGGAAAGCGGAACACATGCTGAATAAGACTCACGATGACGGACAGCGCCGCATAGGACACAAACAGGCACACAAGGAAGCACAGCACATTGACCGCCACGGCCACCACGGTGTTGGACACATAGTCGTTCACCGTACTGAGGGACGTTCCCGCAAAGGCCTGACTTTCCAGATTGTTCTTTAAAATATTGGCGATGGGCTCCGGCAGGTCAACGCTCTCCAGCACCTTGGAAATCAGCGATTCCGAAATGCCGGACACCTCGGAGCCTGCCAAATCATAATCGCCTACCCGCGCTACGGCATCCGTATAGGTGGCCAGCGTCGAGGTCACGCCCTCATTGCTGCGCACGGCGTCCGCAAGCTGCCCCGAAAAGGTGAACGCCAGAAAAACGGACACGAGCAGGCAGGCGACGTTCAGCACCGTCTGCACAAAGCCGCGATAAAAGCCGTAGATGACGCTCAGCCCCAGCACGGCTAAAATAATGATGTCCACAACGTTCATGCGCACATCTCCTCCTTCGAAATTTCTCGTCTTCGCCTCCTCTATCATAACAATCAGAGCGGGAAATTGCAAGAGGCACAGCAGAAAGCGGAGGCCGTCGGCCTCCGCCAAGCACATATTGCTCTTTTTCGTCCGAGACATCACCGCGCACTGAGCGCCTGCCAAATGATGCTGTGATGCCCCGACCGTTTAGTTGCGGTGTGCAATCCAGTAGTCGCGGACATCCTCAATGTTCTCGTAAATATACTCAAAGTCAATGTCCCACAGCGGGATTTCGGACAGGGGGACATTGCCCTCCGCCGTCGGATTTTCGGGGCGGACAGACCAGGAGCCGAGGGAGACCAGCGGCGCATAGCCCTGACCCTGGCCATCCTCTCCGCCCAGCCAATACTTGATGAACAGCTTGGCCGCATTCGGATGCTCGCATTCATTGGCGATGGACACGAAGTTCAGCGCGGGGATACCGTTAGAGACGCTCATGGCAGTGGGGGTGTAGCCCAGCGCATAGCCGTCGCTGACCTTGCGCAGCTTCACAGAAGAGGAATAGCCGACCGGCGGATTGGTCTGCCCCTTTGCGCCGACCAGCTCGATGACCTCGTCAGAGCCCTTTGCCATGATGGGGTCATTCGCCAGGAAGCGCTTAATGAAGGCATAGGCGGCATTCGGTTCGTCATCGGCCAGCTGAATCGGTTCACCGAAGACGCGCTCATAGTCGGCGGCCATTTCGTCCGCATGCTGCACCATCGCAGTCAGCGGAGCGCAGTAGGCATCATTGCCCGCCGCATCCTGATAGACCACGCGGCCGCGCCATTCTTCCTTGGTTAAATCCCACCAAGAGGTGATGGGGCAGGTATCATAGACCTCGGTGTTGTAGAACCACAGGTTCAGCTCCACCATCAGAGGAGTCAGCGTCATGTAGGACGCATCGACATTGCCGAAGATGGACGCGGGCTGATAATTATGCAGCCAGCCCTCGGCGAACAGCTCGAAGGTGTATTCGCCGACCTGCTCCTTGGAATGCAGGATATCCACGGTGTGGATGCCGGACTCGTACTCGGTGATAAACTTTTCCTTGAGTGTGCCGGAAGAAATGTCATAGACCTCGACATCGATGCCGGGATATTCTTCCATGAAGGAATTGGCGACCGTCTGGGTGCGGCTGGAGATGGTGTAAATGGTCAGCTTGCCCTCGGCCTTGGCCTTTTCGTACAGTTCCTCTATCGGTTCATCCGTGTTCAGGCCGTTTTCCTCGGCCCATTTGTCTTCCTTGTCGCCCGCGAAGGCCGTGAGCGTCATGGACAGCGCCAGCACCAGTGCCAGCAGGAGAATGGATAATTTTTTCATGCCTGTGTCTCCCTCCAAAAGTATTTGTATTTGTCACGCGCCGCCAAACAGCACGTAAATACCCGATATGGCTTTGCATCCGCCGCTTCGCGCATTTTCATGATTCCATAGGAAGAACGCGCAGCCGTCCGTCATTCCTCCGTATGCGCTGTCTTAACCAGCGCGCCGCTCTCTGTGTCAAACACATTCAGCAGGTCTTCATCAATGCTCAGATACACCGTTTCATCCGGCTTATAATGGCGGATGCCGAGCTGCTTGGCCAAGAAGGAATGTCCGTCCACGCTGAGCTGCACCAGCGTTTCCGAGCCTGCGGGCATGCCGGAATACACCGTAGCCTGCACAGCGCCGTCCGTCTTTGTTCCGGAAATGACCACCTGCTCCGGCCTGAAGCCCAGCTTACAGGCAAATTCGCCGCTTTCAGGCGCCGCCTCGGTGAAGGAGGTCTTCTCAAACACATGGCGGCCGAAGGCGCTTTCCACGGTCATTCTGCCGCTTTCCACCCGCGCCGTTCCATCAATCACGTTGATGCGCGGGTTGCCGATAAACGCCGCCACGCGCAGGGTCGCTGGATTTTGGTACAGCTCCATCGGGGAAGCGACTTGCTCAATATGGCCGTCAAAGAAAATGGCGATGCGGGTGGACAGCGTAAGCGCCTCCACCTGGTCGTGCGTGACGTAAATCACGGTCGTCCCCATTTCCTGATGCAGCCGCTTCAGCTCGCTGCGCATATCAATGCGCAGCTTGGCATCCAGATTGGACAGCGGCTCGTCCAGCAAAAGCAGCTTGGGCGATGAGGCAATTGCGCGGGCGATGGCCACGCGCTGCTGCTGGCCGCCGGAAAGCTCGGAGGGATAGCGCCCAGCGTATTGGAGTATCTGCATTCTGTCCAGCGCGCTGTCCACCAGCTCCTTGATTTTAGCCTTGGGCATTTTCTGCACCTTGAGCTCGAAGGCGACATTGTCAAACACCGTCATGTGCGGCCACAGAGCGTAGGACTGGAACACCAGATTCAGACCGCGCTTGGCGGGTGAGGCAAAAAACTGCGCCTCCGCGTTGACGATTTCCTTCCCGTCCAGAAGAATCACGCCGCTCTGCGGCTTTTCAAGGCCGGCCACCACGCGCAGCGTGGTCGTCTTTCCGCAGCCGGAGGGACCCAGCAGGGTCATGAATTCGCCGTCCTCGATGGTGAGGTCAACATCCTTCAACACATGATTCGTGCCGTAAAATTTATTGATTCCTTTCAGTTCAATGCGGCTCATATGCGCTTAACCTCCCAGCCCGCCGGCGATATCGGCGTGGAAAAATTTATTGGCTATCCAATAGAAGAAGAATACCATGACGAACATCACAATGGCGACCGCGCTCGCCGGCTGCTGAAAGCCGGAGGTGGAATAGGTGTACGCCATGTACGGCAGCGTGGCCTGAGAGGGGGTCATCAGAATGACAATCAAGTCCAGCTCCTTCATGATGCTGATTAAAATCAGCATCAGGCCGCTCATGAAGCCGTTCTTGGCCAGCGGGAACACGATGCGGAAAAAGCGGGTGAGGAAGTTTGCGCCCGCAAGCTGGCCTGCCTCCTCCAATTCAATACTGATTTGCAGCATATTGGATGTGCCGGCGCGGGAGGCAAACGGCAGATGCTTGACGATGGACACCAGCACCAGCACGGTGAATGTGCCGTACAGAGAGGGAATCAGCGTCAGCTCCGCGCCGAAGATGGTAATTTTCGTGGGCGTGGCGAACATAGCCAGATACATCGCGCCAAAGGCGATGGATGGAATCAGATACGGGATAAAGACGAGCTGCTCTACGAGCTTGCCGCTCTTTAAGCGGCGACCGCGGGAGTTGATGTAGCCCAGCATCTGCCCGCAGATGGTGGCGATAATCGAGGTCAGCCCCACCAGCTTCAGCGTATTTTTCACATACATCCAGAACTGTGAGGATTTGAATACGCCGGGCAGCCCGTCCGAAATGGCGGGGTCGGCCTCGCCGAGCCAGTAATGGAGCGTAAAGTTGGACAGGCCGTAGTCTCCTGCCCGCAGCATGAAGGTCTGGTACAGCAGGATGCCAAGCGGCAGCACGACGGCCACCAGCAAAAACAGCGCCAGCGCCAGCACGATGGGAGCTTTCCATTTGCCCAAGGCCAGCGGCGTGGAGCGTCCGCCCTTGCCGCCGATGGTGGCATAGGACTTGCGTGAGCCGATGAGCTTCTGATTGATAAAAATGTTGACCGAGGCCAGCAGAATCAGCACGAGGCTGATGGCAAAGCCCGTCCCCTTCTGGGACTGGATGGTGGCATACAGCGAGGTCGAAATGGTGTAGTAGTTGACCTTCAGCCCCAAAAAGGACGGCACGCCGAACGTGCCCATCGACTTGGAGAAGGTCAGAATCAGACTGGACAAAATGGCGGGCAGCACGAGCGGGAAGGTGATTTTCCGCAGAATCAATCCCTTGCCCGCACCGACAATCTCCCCCATTTCCTCCAATTCGGAGTTGACGGAGCGGAGCGCTGCCGAGACCAGCAAATAGGCATAGGCGTAATAATGAATGGACAGCACGATGATGATGGCAACCGGCCCATACGCCAGCCAGTCCGGTGAGCGGATGCCAAGATAGCTTAAAAAGCCGGCCGCGCCGCCGATGGTCTCGTTGCGGAACACGGACAGCCACGCCATGGATTTGCACCATGACGGCAGCATATACGGGATGATGACGGCCAAAGAAAAGAACTTTTTTCCGGGCAAGTCCGTGCGCACCAGCAGCCATGCAATCAAGGCGCCCATCGTAATCGAAATGGCGCTGGTGCAAACGGCGATGATGAGCGAATTTTTCAGCGGCACCCAAAACAGGTTGCGCGAGACATCGCTAAGCAGCAATCGCTTCCAATAATACAGCGTAAATTCGCCAACTGTTCCGCCCTTCACGCGCCGCAGATCCGCCTTGGCCAGGGTGAAGGTCGTCTTTATCATTTCAATCAGCGGCACGACAATCAGATAGCACAAAAAAAGGATGGCGATGATGGTGATGATGTTGTACGGATTGGTGACCGCATTATGCAGCCTGTTTTTGAAACGCCGTGCGTCCAAAGAGGGCGCGTGTACCTGCGCGCCGTTTTGGGGCTTGGACGGCTGTGACATGGGAAACAACTCCTTTGGGCACACGCACAGCCTTTGCGCCGAAAACGCCTCATCTGCGCGGGGCAGTCATGGGATAATAAAATCTTCCAGTCAGTTGATATAACAAGATTATTATATCTGTTTAGCCTCCGTTCGTCAAGGTCATGTAAAGTTCATGTTAAATTTTTGCGCAGCCGGATATCCTCTGTCCTTTTTTCTCTCAAAAAATTAACACGCCCTGCCTTTTTTGCGTACTGGAATTTTTGCTCCTGATATGATATGATACATAAGGGACGAAATGACAGAAAAGGAGGCGACAGCCATGCGCTACACGCCGCCGGACAGCCGTATGCGCGACAGCTTTCATGCGGGAACATGCGCGGATGCGTACCGTTTTTTAGGCGCGCACAGGCTTTACATGGACGGAGAAGACTATTTCTGTTTTTCCGTCTGGGCGCCCAATGCGCGGAAGGTCTGTCTGACAGGCGAATTCTGCGCATGGGACAGGGAAGCCTGTCCCATGGACAAGCAGTATGACGGCATTTGGGAAAAGCGTCTGCCCGCACGGGTGTTTGACGTGAGCAGTGACCCCAAGCGCTATGCATACCCGAACGCCGCCGAAAAGCTGCTGACCTATAAATACGCCATCCTGGGGGAGGACGGCGAATGGCATGAAAAGTCCGACCCGTATGCCTTTTTGTTTGAAGTGCGCCCGTCCACGGCGGGAAAAATCCATGAGCTGGACGATTTTCAATGGACGGATGCCGCTTATCTGCGGATGCGGAAGCGGAAAAACATCTTCCGAAGCCCCGTCAACATTTATGAAATGCACTTGGGAACTTGGCGGCGCAGGGAGGACGGCACGCTTTATTCCTATGAGGAGCTTTCCGACCTGCTCGTTCCGTACCTCTTGGATATGCACTACACGCACGTCGAATTTCTGCCAGTGATGGAGCATCCCTTTGACGGCTCATGGGGCTATCAGTTGACGGGCTACTATGCTCCAACCTCGCGCTACGGTTCGCCGGAGGGCTTCAAAACGCTGGTGGACAGGCTGCACAATGCGGGCATTGGCGTGATTTTGGACTGGGTGCCCGCTCATTTCCCGCGGGACGAGGCCGGACTGCGCCGCTTTGACGGCACGGCGCTGTATGAGCATCCCAATCCCCTGCGCGGCGATATGCCGCAATGGGGGACGCATCTGTTTGACTTCGGACGCGGCGAGGTCTGCTCCTTCCTCCTGTCCAACGCCTGCTTCTGGTTTGAGCAGTACCATGCGGACGGGCTGCGCTGCGATGCGGTGAGCAGTATGCTGTATCTGGATTTCTGCCGTGAGCCGGGACAGTTTCTGCCCAACAGGGACGGCGGGAATCTGAATCATGAGGCCATCGCTTTCCTGAAACGCCTGAATGAGACGGTCTATGCGCGTTTTCCGGGCGTGCAGATGATTGCCGAGGAATCCAGCGCCTATCCGCTCGTCACCCGCCCGACCGACCAGGGCGGGCTCGGCTTCGGCTTCAAGTGGAACATGGGCTGGATGAACGATATGCTGGCGTATATCAAATTAGACCCCGTCTATCGGAAATATCACCACGACAAGCTGACCTTCTCCCTGATGTACGCCTTCAGCGAAAACTACATCCTGCCGTTTTCCCATGACGAGGTGGTGCACGGCAAGCATTCCATGCTGGACAAACAGCCCGGCGACATCTGGCAGAAATTCGCCGGCTGGCGGGCGCTGTACGGCTATCAGCTTGCGCATCCGGGCAAAAAGCTGCTGTTCATGGGTGGAGAATTCGGGCAGTTCATCGAATGGAAGGACGACGATCAGCTCGACTGGTTTTTGCTTCTTTATGAAAAGCATCCAGAAATGCAGAAATGTGTGCGGGCAATCAACGCACTGTATCAATCCACCCCCGCGCTGTACGAGATTGATGACAGCTGGGACGGCTTTGAATGGCTCAACGCGGACGACAAGGAGCGAAGCGTGGTGTCCTTCATGCGCAGGGACAAGCACGGCCACGCTCTCGTGTGCGTGACCAATTTCACGCCGCAGGTCTATGAAAACTACCGCATCCCGCTTCCCAAAAACGGCGTACTGACGGAAATTTTGAACACGGATGATGAACGGTTTGCGGGCAGCGGGGTCATCAATATCCTGCCCGTTCACGCGGAGAGGAAGGTACTCATGGGCAGACCCTATCAGGCCGCGTTCCGCCTGCCGCCGCTGGCAACGGTGTTCTTCTCCTTCAGGGGGCTGGCGTCCGCCCGCAAAAATAAGGAGTGAGCTTTGCATGGCCCAAGAGGATGATTATGGCAAAAGCGGCTGCGAAACGGGTATAACCTGTGCCAAAGATGCGGCTGCTCCGGCGGCTGCTCCGCAGCTCTTTATCGGCATCGTGCCGATGAATGAAAAAGGCGAGCTGCTTCTTTTGCAGGGCGGACAAGGCACTGCTTGGCAGTTCATCAGCGGTTATGCCTTACAGGGGGAAACGGACGAAGAGGCTGCCCGACGCTTGGCAAAGCAGGCGCTCGGTGCTTTGCCCGATACCGTTCCGGTGCATCTCTTGGCAACCGCTTTGCAGGAGGATCATCACGCCCGAAGGCAGCTTTATCTGATAGAAACAAAGCAGGAGCAGACCGCGCAGCATACCCGATGGATACTGCCGGAGGCGCTGCTTGCCGATGAAGAATTATCGACTGATTTGCGCAGGGACTCCCTCTTTGACAAGGCCGTCGGCGAGCTGTCGCGGCGAAGCGGGGAAAAGCGTGTGCCGGAGGGACGCTACCGCCATTTTAAGGGCAAAGAGTATCAGGTGCTGGGCATTGCCGTGCATTCGGAAACGCTCATGCCGATGGTGGTCTATCAGGCGCAGTACGGGTATTTTGGGCTGTGGGTGCGCCCCGTCCGAATGTGGAACGAACGCGTCGCCCGAAACGGATACGACGGGCCGAGGTTTATGAAGCTCTCATGATTATCGCGTGTTGTATCCCGCCGTTTTGCGGGTACATCATAAACAAAACATCCATGAAAGGAAGGAAGCATCATGAGCAAGACGAGATACGCGGGAACGCAGACGGAGAAAAATCTGGAGGCCGCCTTTGCGGGCGAGTCCCAGGCGCGGAACAAGTATACCTATTTTGCGTCCGTGGCAAAAAAAGAGGGCTATGAACAAATTTCCGCTCTGTTCCTGAAGACCGCCGAGAATGAAAAGGAACATGCCAAGCTGTGGCTGAAGGAGCTGAACGGCATCGGCAATACCGCCGAAAACCTGCAGAGCGCCGCCGAGGGCGAGAACTATGAGTGGACGGATATGTATGAAGGCTTTGCCAAGACCGCAGAAGAAGAAGGCTTTAAAGATTTGGCCGCCCGTTTCCGCTTGGTAGCGGCCATCGAAAAGCACCATGAGGAGCGCTACCGCGCCCTGCTCAAAAACGTTGAGCTGGCCGAGGTCTTCCAAAAGAGCGAGGTCAAGGTGTGGGAATGCCGCAACTGTGGCCACATCGTGGTCGGCACAAAAGCGCCCAAGGTCTGCCCCACTTGCAACCATCCGCAGAGCTACTTTGAGGTGAATGCCGAAAATTACTGATAAAATCAGGCTGACGACGGATTTTATCTGCCTGCCGAATAAACCTTCATTTCCCCCTTGACAATCAATTTGAATCTGTTACAATACCTCTTGTTCGTCGGAGGGCGATTCGTTCACGGAAACGATGGGCCGGACAAGGCGCAGACTGAAATGTCTGTTTCTTGCCCGGCCTTTTTGCGTGAAAAAGGAGGTATATTTGATGAATTTGCTCGAAGGAAACGTAAAGTCTCTCTACTTTCGGTATCTGTCCGCCGCCTTTGGGAGCGCTTTGGTGTCGTCCGTTTATTCCATCGCGGATACGGCGATGGTCGGGCAGTATCACGGGCCGGAGGGCACGGCGGCGTTGGCGGTCGTTGCGCCGGTCTGGAACATCATTTACAGCTTGGGGCTGCTCATGGGCATCGGCGGAAGCGTCATTTTCAGCGCCAAGCGCGGGAGCGGCGCCCGTTCGGACGGCAGCGAAAATCAATATTTTACCGCGTCTGTCATCGGCTCTGTCATTCTCTCCATTTTGGCTTGGGTCGGACTTCTGTGCTTTGAAAAGCCGATTTTGACCTTTTTCGGCGCGGATGAGGCGCTGCTCGTATTGGCGCGGAAATATATGCACATCATCAAGTTGGTCTTCCCGCTGTTTCTGTTCAATCAGATGCTGGCGGCCTTTTTGCGCAATGACGGCGCTCCAAGCCTTGCGACCTTCGGCGTGCTGTCCGGCGGCATTTTCAATGTCTTCGGCGATTATTACTTCGTCTTCACCTGCGGTATGGGCATTTACGGCGCGGGGCTGGCGACCGCCATCGGCTCCTGCCTTTCCTTTGCGGTCATGCTGACGCACTTTATGCGCCGCAAAAACACCCTGCGTTTGGTCAAGACGGACGCGCTTATGCATAAGCTCCGCGAGATTTCCGTCACGGGCTTTTCTACCTTCTTTATCGACGTGGCGATGGGCATCCTGACCGTGCTGTTTAACCGGCAGATTATGATGCATCTCGGCTCGAATGCCCTGGCGATTTACGGCCCTGTCATTCAGGTCAGCACCTTTGTGCAGTGCTGCGCATACAGCGTGGGGCAGGCGGCGCAGCCCATCGTTTCCACCAACTTCGGTGCGGGAAAAGGCACAAGGATTCGGCAGACGCTCGCCCTTTCGCTTGACACGGCCGCGTTCTTCGGCGTGTTCTGGACGGCGCTCAGCATGGCCGTCCCCAATCTTTGCATCCGCATTTTTATGTCGCCGACGCAGGAAATTCTGGCCATGGCGCCCGCCATCATCCGCACCTATGCGCTGTCCTTCCTGCTGCTTCCGTTCAACATTTTTTCGACCTATTATTTCCAAGCCATCATGAGGCCGAAAGCGGCGTTCATCGTCTCCGTGGCGCGGGGGCTGATCATCAGCGGCGCTCTGATTTTGCTTCTGCCCGTCATCGTGGGTGCAGATGCCATCTGGCTGACCATGCCCATAACGGAGCTGCTGGTCATGATCTATGCGGCAGCGGCCATCCAAAAATACACCAAGGCGCTGCCCGATGTGTAAGAAACGACCATCGGCATCGACCGCTTCGGCGGTCTTTTTTTATGCCGATTTTCCGAGCGAAAGGAGCGGGAGCGAAAAAAAGAGCCAATTCAAGGCAGGAACCGTTCCCCGTGACACAATTTTGTGCAAATCGTGCAAGAATTTCCGGATAATTCGGGAAAATAAGTAAATTTTGCTAAAACGGCCAAATTTTCCGCCATCTGCCCTTGCGTTTGCCGATAAAATGCCGTATAATAATCCTGTTTTCAAAAAGAATGTTCGTGTTTTTGAGAACGCAGATAAGAGTGGGGAGAGCAGAAGCGCATGAAAGAGCTGAACGAAGCGATTTTGAAGTTCGGACGGGGCATCAGCGATGACATCGTCAAGGTGGATATGTTCCTGAATCATCGCATTGATGTAGCGCTGCTGTTCAAGATGGGCGAAGCGCTGGGCGAGCATTTCCGCGCAGAGCGTCCCACCATTATTCTGACCGTGGAGGCCAGCGGCATTGCCTTGGCATTGACCACGGCGCACGCGCTTGGCGACATCCCCGTTGTGTATGCAAAGAAATCCGCGGCGCGGAATCAGTCTGACGACATGGCGCAGACCCCCGTTTACTCCTACACGCACGGATGCGACAACTACATCCGCGTGGACAGAAAGTATATGCCCATCGGCAGCCGCGTGCTGATTGTGGACGATTTTCTGGCCGAGGGCAATGCGGTCAGCGGCATGATGCGGCTGGTCGAGGCGCTGGACAGCAAGGTCTGCGGCGTTGGCATCGGCGTGGAAAAGGGCTTCCAGCAGGGAGGCGCCCGCCTGCGTGCGCAGGGAATCGATTTGAAGTCATTGGCGGTCATCAAGAGCATTGAGGACGGACAAGTCGTGCTTGAAGAGGACTGACATTGATGATAGAGGAACAAAAATACTACCGTGGGAAAAAGCAAGGAGGAAACCTGAAATGAAAAAGTTCGCAGCCCTTCTGTTGACCTTTGCCCTGTGCCTGACCCTTGTCTCCGTCTCCGCAACGGCGGCTGACGCCTCTTCCGTTAAGGTCGGCTTCATCTTCCTGCACGATGAAAACTCTACCTATGACTTAAACTTCCTGAGCGCTGCCAAGGATGCCTGCGAAAAGCTGGGCGTTGAATACATCCTGCGCACCAACATCCCCGAAGGTCAGGAATGCTACGACGCCGCCGCTGATTTGGCGGAAGACGGCTGCGACATCGTGTTTGCCGATTCCTTCGGCCATGAATCCTTCATGATTGAAGCTGCCAAGGAATTCCCGGATGTGCAGTTCTGCCACGCCACCGGCACCAAGGCGCACACCGAGAACCTCGCCAACTATCACAACGCCTTCGCTACCATCTATGAAGGCCGTTATCTGGCGGGCGTTGCCGCCGGCCTCAAGCTGAACGAAATGATTGCAAACGGCGAATTCACCGCCGAAGAAGCCAAGATCGGCTATGTCGGCGCTTATCCCTACGCCGAAGTGAAATCCGGCTACACCTCCTTCTTCCTGGGTGCCCGCTCCGTTTGCCCCACCGTGACCATGGAAGTGACCTTCACCAATTCCTGGTATGATGAAGCGCTGGAAAAGGAAGGCGCTCAGCTCCTCATCAGCCGCGGCTGCAAGCTCATCAGCCAGCACGCCGACTCCATGGGCGCTCCCACTGCCTGTGAGGTTGCCGGTGTTCCGAACGTCTCCTACAACGGCAGCACCATCGCCGCCTGCCCCAATACCTTCATCGTTTCCTCCCGCGTTAACTGGGAACCCTACTTCGAATACATCATTAGCTGCGCTGCGAACGGCGAAGCCATTGACACCGACTGGACCGGCACCATTGCGACCGACTCTGTGGTTCTGTCTGACGTGAACGAGGCCGTTGCCGCCGCCGGCACCGTAGAAAAGCTGGAAGAGGTAAAGGCTGCGCTGGAAAGTGGCGAAACGAAGGTCTTTGATACCGCCGCTTTCACCGTGAACGGCGAAACCCTCACCACCTATCTGGCCGACGTGGATGACATGGGCGACTATCAGGGCGAGACCGAAGTCGTCATTGACGGCGAATTCAAAGAGTCCACCTTCCGCTCCGCTCCGTACTTTGACCTTGACATCGACGGCATCACCATCCTCGGTGTCTGAGCAGCCCCTTCATTCGAACAACACATTCGCCCCGTTCCCATCCATAATGGGGTCGGGGCGATTTAATACACCCATGCGAAATAGCGAGACCGCGATATAAAATAAGAAGGAGTGACACGCTTGAGCGAGCCCGTTGCCGCAATCAGTATGCGCAATGTCACAAAGCGCTTCGGCCCCGTGGTTGCAAACGACCACGTCAATCTGGATATCTACCACGGGGAGATCCTCGCGCTGCTGGGCGAAAACGGCAGCGGCAAGACCTCTCTGATGAATATGCTGTCCGGCATTTATTTTCCGGACGAGGGTGAAATTCTGGTCAACGGCAAGCCCGTGACCATCGCGTCCCCCCGCGATGCCTTCAAGTACGGCATCGGCATGATTCATCAGCACTTTAAGTTGGTGGACGTGTTCACCGCCGCCGAAAACATCGTGCTGGGTCTGCATGAAAAGCTGGACATGAAGGCCGCCGTGCAAAAAATCCGCAATATCTGCACGGCCTACGGCTTTGATATCGACCCCAACCAGAAGATTTACGAAATGTCCGTTTCGCAGAAGCAGACGGTTGAAATCATCAAAGTGCTGTACCGCGGCGCGGAAATTCTCATTTTGGACGAGCCGACCGCCGTTTTGACCCCGCAGGAAACGGATAAGCTGTTTTCCGTCCTGCGCAATATGCGCAATGCGGGCAAGGCCATCATCATCATCACGCATAAAATGCACGAGGTGGAGGCGCTGTCCGACCGCGTGGCGATTTTGCGCAAAGGGCAATATGTTGGCAGCCTGAAGACCGCCGGCACCACCCCGCAGGAAATGACCAACCTGATGGTAGGCCACGCCGTCACCTTAAACATCGAACGTCCGAACCCCGTCAATCCGAAGCCGCGCATCGAGGTCAAAGACCTGACCGTGCGCAACGAGGAGGGCATCGTCAAGCTCGACCATGTGTCCTTCACCGCCAATTCCGGCGAAATCCTGGGCATTGCGGGCATCGCCGGCTCCGGCCAAAAGGAGCTGTTGGAGGCCATTGCTGGCCTTCAGCCTGCCGAAGCGGGCAGCATCTGCTATGTGGAAGATGACGGCAGGCGCGAGCAGCTCATCGGCAAGGACCCGCTCAAAATTCAGGATATGGGCGTATCCCTTTCCTTTGTGCCGGAAGACCGCTTGGGCATGGGCTTGGTCGCCAGCATGGACCTGACGAGCAATATGCTTCTTCGTTCCTTCAGGCGCGGCCATTCCCCCTTCATCGACCGCAATTTCCCGCGCAAGGTCGCCGAGAATGTCGTGCGGGAGTTAGAGGTCAGCACGCCGAGCCTGTCCACCCCCGTACGCCGTCTCTCCGGCGGCAATGTGCAGAAGGTGCTGGTCGGGCGTGAAATCACCTCCGCCCCCACCGTGCTGCTGACTGCCTACGCCGTGCGCGGCTTGGACATCAATTCCTCCTATACCATTTATGACCTCATCAATCAGCAGAAGAAATCCGGCGTCGCCGTTGTGTATGTGGGCGAGGACTTGGACGTGCTGGTGGAGCTGGCTGACCGTATTCTGGTTTTGTGCGGCGGCAAGGTCAGCGGCATTGTCGAGGGACGCGGCGCGACCAAGCGGGAAATCGGCATGATGATGACGCATGTGGGAGGGAAGCAGGATGCGTGAGGCAGGAAAAGAGCCGTTTATTCATATTACCAAACGGGTTGACATGACGTGGCGGCGGGCGCTGCTCGTCCGTGTGGCCGCCATCGCGCTGGCGCTCATCGTCTGCGCCCTCATCTGCGTGGCCATGACAGGCGAAAACCCCTTCCAGATTTACGGCGCAATGTTCACGGGCGCGTTCGGCAAGGCGAGAAAAACATGGGTCACATTTCAGGATGTCGCCATGCTGCTGTGCGTGTCCTTGGCGGTCACACCCGCATTCCGGATGCGCTTTTGGAATATCGGCGGCGAGGGGCAGACGCTCATCGGCTGCCTGACCTCCGCAGCCTGCATGATTTTGCTCCGCGACGTGATGCCCAACTGGGCGGTCATCCTCTGCATGGCGCTGAGCAGCATGGCAGCGGGCGCAATTTGGGCGCTGATTCCCGCCATTTTCCGTGCCAAATGGAACACAAACGAGACGCTGTTCACGCTGATGATGAACTATGTTGCCACGCAGCTTGTCGCCTATTTCTGCGTCGTATGGGAGTCGCCGAAAGGCTCCGGACAAATCGGCATCATCAACCCCAATACAAACATCGGCTGGCTGCCCACAGTTTTCGGGCAGAAGTACCTGCTGAATATCATCATCGTGCTTATCCTGTGCGTGGCGCTGTACTGCTACCTGACCTACTCCAAGCACGGCTACGAAATCTCCGTGGTCGGCGAGAGCGAGCGCACCGCCCGCTATGTGGGCATCAAGGTGGACAGCGTTATCATCCGCACCATGCTTTTGTCGGGCGCGATGTGCGGCATTGCGGGCTTCCTGCTGACCGGCGGCACAAACCACACCCTGACCACCACCCTGGTGGACGGGCGCGGCTTCACCGCCGTCATGGTCGCTTGGCTGGCGAAGTTCAACCCCATCTTCATGATTTTGACCAGTCTCCTGCTCGTTTTCTTGGACAGGGGCGCAAGCGACATCTCCACCAAATTCAACCTGAATAAATCCTTCTCCGATATCTTAACGGGTGTCATTCTCTTCTTCATCATCGGCTGCGAGTTCTTCATCACCTACAAGGTTAATTTCAGAAAGTCCGCCGCAAAGGAGGAGCAGATGCATGTTTGATTTTGTTTCGTTCATTCCCCGTGCGGTGGTGCAGGGCATCCCGCTGCTGCTGGGCAGCACGGGCGAGACGCTCACGCAAAAGAGCGGAAACCTGAATCTGGGCATTCCGGGCGTTATGTATGTGGGCGGCATCTGCGGCGTCATCGGCGCGTTCTTCTATGAGCAGTCCTTGGTGAGCAAGGCGGACATCGCCGCCTTCCCCGCCGTCGCCATCCCGCTTTCCACCTGTCTTTTAGGCTCTCTGCTCATGGGGCTTCTCTATTGTTTCCTGACCGTCACCTTGCGCGCCAATCAGAATGTCACTGGTCTTGCCATGACCACCTTCGGCGTCGGCATCGGCAACTTCTTCGGCGGCTCCCTCATCAAGCTGTCCGGCAGCGATGTGCCGTCCATCGCCCTGTCCTCCACGAGCCAGTTCTTCCATCAGCCGCTCCCGTTTGCGGAAAATTTGGGCTGGTTTGGCCAAATCTTCCTGTCCTACGGCTTTATGGTATATCTGGCCATCTTCATCGCACTTGTCGCGTCCTTTGTGCTGTGCCATACGCGGGTCGGCCTTCACCTTCGCGCCGTCGGCGAAAGCCCGAACACGGCAGACGCTGCGGGCCTTAACGTCACGCGCTATAAGTACGTCGCCACCTGTGTCGGCTGCATGATTGCCGGCTTGGGCGGCCTGTACTACGTTATGGACTATGCAAGCGGCGTTTGGTCGAACAACGCCTTCGGCGACCGCGGCTGGCTGGCCATTTCGCTGGTCATCTTCACCATCTGGCGGCCGAATGTGGGCGTGCTGTCATCCATTCTCTTCGGCGGTCTGTACATCCTGCATATGTACATCCCCTCCGGCATGAATTTGGCGGTCAAGGAACTGTACAAAATGCTCCCCTATGTCGTGACCATCATCGTGCTGTGCATCACCTCTCTGCGCAGAAAGCGCGAGGATCAGCCGCCGATGAGCTTGGGCTTGCCGTACTTCCGCGAAGAGCGATAACACAAAAAACGTTTTTTCACGTTTGTTTGAAGAGGGATTGCAAAAAGAGCATAGAAGAAGATTTGAAATCACCGCCGCTCTGCAGTCATGGAAAAAAACGCCGGTGGTTTTCGCTGACGATCTGCTTCGCAGCGGCCGCAAGACATCCGGCAAAAAAGCCACCGTTACCACGCTGCCGGATGCAGCTACACGTTCGCAACGGGCATCCGGCAGACGGTTTGGCTGAAATAGGTCAACGACAGCGATTTTGATTCTGTCAAAATCATGCCGGACGCAGCCAACGGCACGATATATCCAAACGTGATGACGAGCCAGAGGAAAACAGGGCATGAAAGTAAGCATCCATGCCCTGTACAGGGGTGCAGAATACACAAACGCTTTTTTGCCGCACGTTTGTTCCTTGTTTATACAGAGAAGCAGGCTGCTGAACTTTTTTCAGGCATACGCGCCTGCTGTTCGTTCTGTTTCGAGAGCAGGAGAGCCTTTACGGATCAGCTTGTCGTTTCATGTTTCGGCAGGCTAATGCATATGCATGACTGCAGTGACCGTTTGTATTTTGCCGATGATGCGTCGGTTCGCATTTCGGCACAGCGGTCTATTAATTTACCCTGTTTATCGGATGTCCGTTCAGAAAGGCTCTGATATTAGAGACCGTGCAATCCATGATTCGCTGGCGGCTCTCCCTTGGTGCCCAGGAGATATGAGGTGTAATGATGCAATTCTTGGCTTTCAGCAGAGGATTATCACTGCAGATTGGTTCGGTATAGACTACATCCAGACCAGCGCCCGCCATTTTTCCGCTATTCAGCGCGTCCGCAACATCCTGTTCCACAATCAATTGTCCTCTTGCGTTGTTGATAAGAATCACACCGTTCTTCATTTTAGCAATGAGATTTTTGTTGATTAGACCGGTGTTCTCAGGCGTTAGATTGCAATGAAGCGAGATAACGTCAGACTCCGTAACGAGCCGCTCCATGGACACATACTCGGCGATCTCGCGTCCTGAAGCATTCGGATGTAGGTCATAAGCCAGCACCTTCATGCCAAGCGCTCCGGCGATACGTCCTACAGACTGACCAATGCGCCCGAAGCCGATGATGCCAATGGTCTTGCCATCCAATTCTATCAACGGATAATCCCAATAGCACCAGTCGGCGTTATCAGCCCATTCGCCCGCGTACACGCTCCGGCTATGATGCCCGATGTGATGACAAACTTCCAGCAATAATGCGATGGCATATTGACTGACGGCCATCGTTCCGTAAGCCGGCACATTCACCACCGTAATTTCTTTTTCCCTTGCGCAGACGCAATCTACCACATTATAGCCTGTGGCCAGCACAGCAATCAGCCGAATGTTCCGGCATTGATCCATCGTTGTTTTTTTAATGGGTGTTTTGTTCGTCACAACGATTTCAGCATCGCCTATGCGCTGCGCAATAACGGGCGCATCTTGGTAGGAAGTGCGGTCATACACGGTCACTTCTCCCAATTGACGCAGGCCGTCCCAACTTAAATCACCGGGATTTTCAGTATAGCCGTCAAGTACAACGATTTTTTTCACAGGTGCCTTGCCTCCCATTTGCCGGTTAATGGATGCGTACTCCGTCCTGAATCAGCCGCTCCTGAAGCTGCCGGATTTCCAGTTCGCGCAGAGAGACCTTCTGCATTGCGGACATTGCGCAGGCTGTGCCGGCTGCCTGACCGGTCGTCGCGCAGCACACCATCATGCGCACCGTTTGAATGGCATCGTCCTCACAAGAAGCACAGCGGCCCGCTACCAGCAAATTATCGATTTTCTGGGGCAGAAGCATCCGATATGGCAATTCAAAATGTGCGTCATCCTTCGAAACGACTTCTCCATCAATAAAGGTCGTATAAACGCCAATGGTATCGGGAAAAACGGAATGCCCCAGCACATCCTTTCGGCAGATGCTATATTCTCCTTTGATACGGCGTGTTTCGCGAATCCCGATTTGACCGGCCATGGAACGAAGCGTACAATTTCCAAAGCCGATTTCCTTTGCGTAATCGCGCAATACATCAACCGCCCACATGACCTGCTGACGGCCTTCCATCTCCGCATGAGTCAGATCCCACACATTCGTACCGTCTATCCCATTTTCAAGAGTAAGGTTCAGACTGGTAAATTCTCCATTGGGTGTCAGTTCCTTCCATGCGCCGCCGTCCCTCTCCACCGGCCATTTCCCATCCGCTTTGGCGCGTCGGAAGGGCAATTTCAAGCCGTGTGTATCAGGGTTTGTCATTTCCGGATGCGTTTCGATATACTCCCGGAACATTTTTACATCCACACCAGAGACACCGAATACCATCGTTACCGGAAGAACCCTGCCATTGTTTTGAAAGCCCTTTTCAAACGATGCGCCGGCTCTCGCGGCCACATCTCCATCGCCCGTAGCATCCACGACTCGGTCGGCCAAAATGACAAAGCGCCCCGATTTGTTTTCCACAACAACTCCCAGCAGCTTTTCGCCTTCCATGATGACATCTACCACCAGCGTATGAAGCAGCGGCTGAATGCCCTCTTCCTTGATCCAGCAGTCAAGCATATACTTGTACTGCTCCGGATTGATAAAATTGCCGATTCCGCGGTCATCGTGCTGTGTACCGCCGCAGGCAATCATACGTTCCTCGATTTCTTTGGAAATGCCTTGAGCCGTATAGGTATTGGCATTAAAATACCATGTATAGGATTCCACCTGTCCTACTGACAGAGCTCCGCCAAAGCAGCCGTAACGTTCCGCCAGCATTGTCTTGGCGCCGGTTCTGGCGCTGGCTACAGCCGCCGCAATTCCCGCAGGTCCGCTGCCGACGACGAGTACCTCTACCTCTGCCAGTACCGGCAGTTCTTTTGCAGGATAAAAAACCGTTTTCATTGCTTACTTCTCCCTGTTAAATTTCGTTGCTGCCGTCAAAAAGTAATTATCATGTCCCGGAATGACTACATCAGCGTTCAGGGCTATCCAATCGATCGTCCGAGCGGATTGCGGCTGATCTTCGCTGATGTAGTACCCATGCCGGTCACAGTAAAAATCGCGTGTCATTACGGCATCCCCTGCCACCAATACCCTTCCCTCCCAAGAAGGAAAAAGAAGACCCGCGCTTCCCCGTGTATGTCCCGGCAACGGGGCCACCCAAATCGACTCGGTCAGACTTTCGGAAACCTTCTCCAGCCGCCCGCCATCCAGACCGCGTTTTTCAAGAAGCGCTGCAATCCGTTCATGATCCGGGGCATAACAGACCCATCTGGCCTTAGGAAAAAAAGAAAGTCCTTCAAAATGGTCCACATGCCCGTGCGTAATGAACACCGTATGGATATCCTGAGGTTTCAGCCCTGCGCGGGCATCCAGCACTTGAAGCATTTTCTCGTTCGAAAAAGGCGGATCTACCAGAATATTCTGTTTTTTATCCCGCAGTACGACACCATTGCAAATGCCGGGGCGATACACACGGTCGTCCGCCTCTCCCCAATAGCGATTGCGGCTGATTTGCCCCAAATTGAGGAGCGTCCATTCAACCATTTTAATCTACCTTTCTTTGATGCAGTTTTTCCAAATCAATGCGGTGCTCCAGATCCATGCATGCTCGGACGTTCCTTTCCACCTGCTCTGCACTGCGCATTCCCAGCAGAGCCGTATCTACAAAGGGATTGGAGAGTACATACTGGATCAGGGCGGTGGAATAGTCGAAATTATCCTCCGGCCGGATAAGCTTCATCCATTTTTGAAAAATTCCGGATGTCAACGAGCGCATGGTAACGATCCCCATGTTGCGCTTTTTGCACTCATACATGCTGCCGCTTTTGAAAAATGGGTCATACGGATGCTGAAACAGCAGGTTGTACTGCACCTGCATCACATCGAACGCATCCGTTTCGAGCAATTGATAGAAACACGGGTTTTGACATTCGCCCGTAAAACCTAGGTACCGAATGAGTCCCTGCTCTTTGGCCTTGATCATCTGAGCAAGAATCCCGTCCTTCTTGAGTATGATTTCATTCAGCCCCGGCGTATAATGATCTCCATGAATCTGCAGAAGATCGACGCTGTCCCGTTTCAGGCGTTTCAGACTGCCTTCCAAAGAGTGAAACAGATCCGGATCCTCTGCATAGCGAAATTTGGTTGCAAGAAAAAGCAGTGATGCCGGCACGCCTTCCAACGCCTGGCCGATGATGCTCTCGCTCATGCCGTTGCCGTATCCGGGCGCCGTATCAAAATAGTTCACGCCCAATTCATAAGCTCTTTGAACGGCCTTTACGCCTTCCGAATAGTCGTTCTTTCGTTCGGGGTCATATTCCTCTACATAATTTTTCACTCCGGCGGGGACTCCGCCAAAACCGATTCGGCTGACCTTGCGGCCTGTTTTTCCCAACAACGTGTAAATCATTTTCTTCACCTCTCGTCTATTTGACAATTCTTGATAAATAGCCTATGATAGTTTTATACAAACATCTTGGGAGGACGCGCATGAATTTTCTTCAGCTGGAATACTTTCTTGCCATCTGCAAAGCGAAGAGCATTACCAAGGCTGCCGATGAACTGTTTCTGACCCAATCGGCTTTAAGCCAGCAGCTGATTCGGCTTGAAAAAGAGCTGAATGCCTCACTTTTCAACCGGCACGGCAACCAACTGACCTTGACAGACGCCGGTGAACGGTTTTATCAGAGCGCGCATAATATGCTCTTTGAGTACCGAAACGCTTATGCCTCCATCCAAGATCTGAATGAAGATGGCGGTGGGTGTTTGAATATCGCCGTGACCAAAACGAAATCCTTCATTACGCTTTCTTATCTCCTGCCGGGTTTTAAGCAAAACCATCCGAATATCCGTGTCAAAATCACGGAAGTGGAGTCCGGACATGTGGAAAAACAGATTTTAGACGGTTCCGTTGACCTAGGTTTTTGCTACGGTCAACGGAATTATCCCATTGTCTATGAGCAGATATACAGCGAACAGATTTTGCTTGCTATGCCTTTGGAATGCTCCGTTCCTTCCGTACAAACCATTGACAGTTCGCCTTGGCCCTGCATCAGCTTTGAATCCTTCTGCAAACAGCCGTTTATTCTTGGCAATACGGGGTATCTGCGCGAGTTTACATTGGAGCTGTTCCGGCAGCATGACCATCCTCTTCAAATCGCTATGGAAACCTCCAATCCCGGCATGGCTCATCTGCTGGTTGCCGCAAACGCCGGCTGTGCCTTCATCGGCAATATATCGACCTGGATCGAACCGGTACGCATCCATCCGCCCCGCTATTTCCGCCTTGAAAAACCCGCCTATCAGCAGATTTGCTTAGGGTATCACGAGCGGCGAAACGTTACCAAACCCATGCGAGCCTTTATAAACTATGCCAAGGAATCACTCAATCGGCTTGAACTCTGACTTTCGTTACCCTTTGACACCACCCTCCATCAAGCCGGAGACAATTCGTTTCTGTAAAAGCAGCACGATTACAATCAGCGGAACGGAAGAAAGAATCGCCGCAGCAGAGATAATATGCCATGGCGTATAGGTCTCCGTTTCAAACATGGTCAATGCGATTGTGACCGTCCTTGCCGTTTTGTGCTGGTTGAGTACCGAAGCAAAAATGAAGTTGTTCCACACCGTAATAAAGCTCATAATGCTCACGGTAAATACGCCCGGCATAACAAGCGGCATCACGATTTTGACAAAGGTTTTCATGACAGAAGCACCATCCAACATGGCGCTTTCCTCGATTTCCATCGGAATTGTCTGAAAAAAGCTGGTTAGGAGCCAAACAGCCGTTGGAAGCTCCACCGCTGACAGCACCAATGCCAGACCCACATTCGTATTCAGCATCCCCGCTTTGCTCATCATCTGATAAATGGGATTCAGCAGCGTGACAGGTGGAAGCAGCGAAACGGTCAGCACCAGAATCAACACAAACTTTTTACCTTTAATAGGGATTCTCGCCAGCGAATATCCGGCCAGGCTGGAGACAACTACGATCAGCAGTGTAGACAGCGTTGCTACGGCAAAGCTATTCCATAGATATCTGCCGAAAGGCTGTACTCGAAGTACTTCGAAATAGTTATCAAAAGACCACTGTTCCGGCAGGAAGACCAACGGAATGGCAAAAAGCTGACGCATGGTTTTGAACGAGCCCAGCAGCAGCCAAATGAAGGGGAACGCAATTGCAATGACCATGATCACCGTAAATATCAGTGTCATTGCATGGGCAACTTTTGCTTTCACGTCCTCACACCTCCAACTTGGTCTTCATGCCATCATAGAACAGGAAGGCGATCCCCAACGATACGATAAAGGTGACGACTGCCAGCGCCGCTCCATAGCCGTAGTTTCCAAAGGAAAAATATTGCTGCATCGTATACATCGTCAGGCTGGTAGTGGTGTTCCCTGGTCCTCCGTTTGTCAGCACCTTGATCAAATCATAAATTCGAAAACTTGAAATGGTTCGGAACATCACTGCTACCAACAGCACGGGTTTGATACTGGGAATCGTGATGCTGAAAAAAATCCGAATTTTGCCCGCGCCATCAATGGAAGCGGCCTCATAATAATCTTCAGGCACTGTTTTCAGACCCGACAAAAGCAGAAGAGCCATATAAGGGGCTGTTTTCCATACATCTGCAATAATGATGGAAGCAAAAGCTTCCTTAGCTCCCGTGATCCACTTCACTGGCTGGCTGATGAAACCGAACATTTGGAGCATCTGATTCATGACTCCGTAGGATTCCGCATACATATACGACCACATCAGCCCTGAAACAACCGTGGGAATACACCATGGCACCAGAATCGTTCCGCAGACCAGCGCTTTTCCTCGGAACTCTCGATTCATGACAAGAGCGCAGGCCATCCCAAGCGCCGTTTCCAGTACGACAGAAACCAGTGTAAACAGCAGCGTGAAACGGAGAGACTGCCACATTTTCGCGTCCGAAAGCAAATCTTTATAATTGCGCAGGCCAATCCATTTTCCGCCGCTGGCGATGGTTTGAATCCGCAGGGAGTAAAAGCTGGTTTTGAGCGTGTTTATGACAGGATAGGCCACAAAAATCAAAAACAGCATAAGCGCCGGCAGCAAAAAGAGGTATCCTATGATAATCCGTTTCTTTGTATACATGACGTTCCCCCTTTCCAACAGCCGAATAGGACGCCGGGCATAAAAAGGCGAGCCATCCATGCCCGGCAATGCATTGTATCAGCGTTCGTAAATCTTCATTTCTTCCGCTTGAAGGGCATCAAATGCACTATCCACATCGGCTGTACCCATCAGCACGTTGGTCACGGCCTGCTGCAAAGCAGCGGATACTTCTTCGTAATATGCAGAACCAGGACGATTGCGGCAGCTCTTAGCAAATTCCAACAACTCAGCCATATCGGGCATCGCTTCCACAAAAGCGTCCTCACTGTACATGGAAGGGCGGGCAGGCATTTTACCGCTCATCGTCGCTCCGTACATCATGGCATCCTCGCTTGTCCAGTAACGCGCCAGCAGTTTAGCTTCTTCCTTGTGACTGGAATATGCTGATACACCGATGTTCCAGCCGCCATTACAATTATACTGGGTAGCACCCGTCGTACCGGCGGGCAGCTGAGCCACCTTTACTTTGCCGGCCACAGAAGACTGCTCCGGATCGTTTGCCGCCGATAAAGCCGCAGACCAATCGCGGATATAGAGAACCTGTCCGGCAAAGAACGCCGCCTTTACGTCCTTGGACATCATGCCGAGAATCCCATCGATTGCAACGCCTTCGTCAAGGATCTTCTTCATGGAACTGACCCCTGCCTTTACTTCCGCCGTATTAAAAGAAGGATTCCCATTCTCATCCAATACTGAGCCACCAAAGCCCCAGATGTGTTCCAACGCGCAGCAGGTGAGTGCTTCGGCCTGCTGCCAGGCCGCCGCATAACCGGCAACACCCTTTTCACCAGCCATGACGACCTTGCTCTGCTCAATCAGTTCATCCCAAGTCGTAGCCGGCTGGAAACCGTACTTTTCCAGCAGGTCAGCCCGGTACAGCATAGCGCCCGTATTCAGAAAAACAGGAAGGCAGTACAGCGTGCCGTTCACGCGGCAGCCCTCCAGCGCCCCCTCGGTAAATTGCTGCAGTTCCTCCTCAGTGTATACATCCTCCAAAGGTTCCAGCCAACCTGCACTGACAAACATCTCAGGCCACGTGCAATCGATCAGGAAAGCATCTATACTGTCATCCTTTGACTGAAAAACGGTACTTAAAGTACGGATTCGGTCGGAAGAGCCGGCAGGCATTTCCACCAGTTCCACAGTAATCCATGGGTACTGGGCTTCAAACGCCGCCTTGCGTGCTTCGTTTGCACCGTTGGTTGCTGAATCGCAGTACAGATTGATGGTTACAGGCTGATTTTCCTCCGCCGAAGCAAGGGAGACCATCGTCAGGGTCATGACCAATGTAAAAAATAGAGCCAGGGTACGTTTCATGTTTCTTACCTCCTTATTGTCAGGTTGCAACCTTTATGTTGATATTATATTTTCTTTCGCTCATTAACACAAGTTCGAATTTTCTATGTTTCCATTAGTAAAAGCTAATGAAGAACGTTTTTTCAATGGTGCTATTTTCAATCTAACTTTCAAAAAGCAAAGCATACTGAGCAGTAGCATTGACATACTTTTTCCCCTAAAGGCCTCCTGCTTTGCAGAATCGGCGTGGAATAACAGCCGGCATTTGTCCGGATGTGACCGCTCGTAGAAAAGAAGTATATTGAATTGCCGCATGAAAACCCTCAGAACGGATAAAAGACTGAACAAAAGGAAAAATCGGACGACAAAAAAGGCAGACGTCATCGAAAGAATGAAGTATACTGGCGGAACGGATGCCATTACGCTTTTCAAACAGCTATTCCAGGAGATATTGAATAAACATGCCATCTATGCCAAACACCCAATATCGAAAATTATTCTGGATGACTAGCAGGAGCTTGATTTTCCGTGTGCTGTCTTACCAAATTGATTTTTATGGATGAAATCTCTTTCATTGTATGCTGACTCCCCTTTTTCTGTATAATGATTACGGATAATTACATTGCATACCTTTGGTTCTATCGCATACTGTTCACAAATAGTATTATACAATAAAAGTCGGCGCAGTGTTCCGCTTGCCGACTTCTGTCTGCTGATATTATGTTTTATCTTATTAAATCTTCGGGGCGTAATGTATTTTATCCTTCCGTTCCCTCAGTGTCTCTGAGGGTGACGGTGCCGGAATACGCGACATACGTTCGTCCCGCAAAGACGGTGCGGACGCGGATGATGTAGCGGCCGGCGGGTGCTCGTTCGCCGGAGGCGAGGCAGCCGTCCCAATAAAAACAGCTTCCCTCCGGTGTTAAGTGCTGGGGACGGGATGGCGTATCGTATTGCAGATAGCGGATGGTCTCGCCGCTCATGGTCTGCACGCTGACGGTCATGCTGCAAGGCGCATCATGCAGGACGCGCACGGCCAGCTCCTCGCCGTCGGCGGGACGAAACGAGCGCTTGTCCAGCCGCACATTGATGACAATGTCGCCCGCAGCCGGCTGCACATTCAGCAGCTTACCGCCCTCCAGCCAGAACAGATTGTCATCGCTGCGGGTGAAAATCTGCACCATCACATAACCCTGTGTTTCGTCCGACTCATCGCTGAGGGACAGGGTCAGGGTGCGGGTTTTCCGTCCCGTTTGCAGCTTTTCGCCCTCGGTCCGGTCGTAAATTACCTGCGCGGTCTCAAACTGCCATTCGCCATGCTGATAGTACACAAGCTGATAGATGACCTCCACAGGCCGCCGCACGGTGAAAGAAAACTGCACCTGATTGAACGAGCCGGACAGCACGGTATCGTCAAACTGAATATCCGTGACGGCGTCCGTCTTGTCCTCCGCCGATGTTTCTCCGCACGAAAAGAGGACGAAATCATCGTCCGTCTGCGGGTACGCCTGCGGAGTAGAGGCTGCATAAAAGCGCATGGTGTACTGATACGCCTCGGACAGGGTGATAACGCCGTCCTGATTCATGTCCGCAGGAAAACCCTTGCTCTTTTTAAGGCCGTTCGTCAGCACGGCAGCAAAGTAACTCGCGCCGTGCTGTTCGCCGGTCTGTGTCTGCCAATACCAGCTCTCCTCCGCGCCGCCCGCGCTGCACAAAACCTTGTATTCGGAGCCGATGAACAGCGCCTCTTCCGCCGAATTGCTCAAGCCCTTGCCGATGAACGCGCCGGCATTGCAGGCATCCAAAATCAGCACCTTTGTGCCCCTTATGCGGTCAAAAATATCCTGAAGCTCCCCTGCCGAAATCTCGCCCTCGGTCTGCCCGTCGCTGAGCAGAAGCACGGCTGTCGCATTGCTTCTGGCGATGTTGTATGCCCCATGCGTGCTGATATAAAACACGGAAATGTCGTCCTCGTCCGCGTCCCCGAAGGTCTCCATGACGGCCTCTCGCAGGGCGTCGGCTGAGTTGATGACATCGCTTTCCACACGGATGGTCTGATAGCCGCGGGCGTCCGCGCCGAGGGTGTTTTGGACAGCCTGCGCGTTTGTCCGCGCTGCTGTTCCCGTGTCATCCTGCGTGATGAAATGATCCGCCGAGACAATCAGCGCCCGCAAAACGGTATTCTCCTCGCCGAGCGCGGCCACGGAGAAAGCCGTGCTAACAAGCAGCAGAATCAGCCAGCCAAATGCCTTCCGCACAGCACTTCCTCCTCCCGGCACAAATGTAGTCTTATTATAATCGAATATGCACAAAAACGCAAACGCTGTATGCTATGCTTTGCTCTTCTCCGACAAAAAAACTCCCCGTGGCATTCACGGGGAGTTGGATGCAGGCTTCATTACACCAGTTCGATGATAACACGCTCGGCAGCATCGCCGCGACGGGGTCCGAGCTTATAAATACGGGTGTAGCCGCCGGTGCAATTCTTTTCTTCATTGCGCTTACGGTACTTCGGGCCGTATTCACGGAACATCTTTTCAATCAGCGGATGCTGGTTGTCCTTGGTGCGCTCCTGATATTCCTTCTTGCTTTCGTCGTCCTTCTTGGGCTCTTTGACCTCATAGAGGTAAGCCATCATAAGGCGGCGGGCATTCAGCTTGGAGGGCAGGTCGTTCACAACGGTTTCCTTCACGATCTGCTTCTTATCATTATAAAATTCTTTTTCGACCTCGACGGTCTTATCATACTCGCGAATAGCGAGCGTAATCATTTTATCGGCGATGCTGCGGAGCTCCTTGGCCTTCGCCTCGGTGGTCTCGATGCGGCCGTACCAGAGCAGGTTGGTCGCCAGACCGCGCAGCATGGCTTTGCGCTGGCTCGCGGTGCGGCCCAGCTTGCGCTCAGTTGCCATAAGTCATTCCTCCTATATTACTCTTCCGTGGGGCGCAGGCTAAGGCCGAGGCCTTCGAGCTTCTGCTCCACTTCCTCAAGGCTCTTTTTGCCCAAGTTGCGAACCTTCATCATGTCCTCCTGGTTGCGCTGGACAAGCTCGGCGACGCTGTTGATGCCCGCCCGCTTTAAGCAGTTGTAGGCGCGGACAGAGAGATCCAGCTCCTCGATAGTCATTTCCATAACCCGCTCCAGCTTATCGTCCTCAGGCTCGGAGGAGCTGAGGGGCGCAATCTGGTCGCTCAGGCCGCGGAAAATCTGAAGCTGGTCAATGAGAATGTTCGCAGCTTGACCAATGGCCTCATCCGGCTTGACAGAGCCATCTGTCGTAACCTCTAGAATCAGCTTGTCATAGTCCATGATCTGGCCCACACGCGCAGCCTCGATGACATAGTTGACCTTGCGGATGGGGGTATAGATAGAGTCGGTTGCAATCACACCGATGGGGTTCTGCGGGTTCTTGTTCTTGTCGGACGGGATATAGCCGCGGCCGCGATCCAGCGTCAGCCAGATGTGAATCTTCGCGTTATCGCCCAGCGTGGCCAGATGCAGATCGGGATTGATAATCTCGACCTCGTCATCCACGCGGATATCCGCAGCCGTCAGCTCGCAGGGCCCCTCCGCATTGATTTCCACCTTTTTTTCGCCGTCGCAGAAGAGCTTCAGCGCCAGCTCCTTGAAGTTCAGGATGATTTCGGAAACATCCTCCTTCACGCCCGGAATGGTGGTGAATTCATGCTGCACGCCGTCAATCTGAATGGCCTTGACAGCGGCGCCGGGGAGCGAGTTGAGCAGAACACGACGCAGCGCATTGCCCAGCGTGTGGCCGAAGCCGCGCTCAAGCGGCTCGATCACAAAGCGGCCAAATGTCTTGTTCTCCGACATTTCGGTGCATTCGATGTGCGCTTTTTCGAATTCTGAAATCACAGTGTATGACCCTCCTATTGATGACCGTTGGGTGAGGGGATTTCAAGTCAGGAGCATGATTAACGGCTGTAATATTCGACGATCATGTTCTCCTGGATGGAGAAATCAATATCTTCACGGGCGGGGAGGGCGGCCACGGTGATGGTCAGCGCATCCGCATTGACCGTCAGCCATTTGGGGACGATGCGGGCAGAGCCTTCACGGGCAGCCTTGAACAGCGGCACATCCTTGCTCTTCTCACGGACGGTAATGACATCATTGGCATCCAGTTCGTAGGAGGGAATGTCAACCTTCTTGCCATTGACCATGAAGTGACCGTGCAGCACGAGCTGACGAGCCTGCGGACGGGACGCGGCGAGACCTGCGCGATAAATCACGTTGTCAATGCGGCGTTCCAGGAGCTGGAGCAGGTTCTCACCGGTGACGCCCTTCATGTTGGAAGCGCGTTCATAGGTGCGGTAGAACTGACCCTCCAGAAGGCCGTAGGCACGGCGAGCCTTCTGCTTTTCACGCAGCTGAGCGCCATACTCACTCATCTTGCGCTGACGAGCCTGACCATGCTGGCCGGGAGGGGTGGGACGCTTGCCGAGCGCGCACTTCTGCGAGAAGCACTTTTCGCCCTTCAGAAAGAGCTTGGAGCCCTCACGGCGGCACAGACGGCACACGGAGTCTGTATATCTTGCCATAATGATGGAACCTCCTAAAATTCGGCTTAACGCGGCACAGCTTTTGCCGCAGCCATGTTCATGTACGATGTTCGGGCAGGAAAAATTACACTCTCCTGCGCTTGGGCGGACGGCAGCCGTTGTGCGGGATGGGGGTGACGTCCTTAATCATGGTCACATCCAAGCCGGCGGTCTGGAGCGCACGAATGGCGGCTTCACGACCGGAGCCGGGGCCCTTGACGAACACGTCCACGGACTTGAGGCCGAATTCCGACGCAGCCTTGGCGGCGGTTTCGGCAGCCATCTGCGCGGCGAAGGGCGTGGACTTCTTGTTGCCGCGGAAGCCCATGCCGCCGGAAGACGCCCAAGAGAGCGCATTTCCGTTGACGTCTGTGATGGTGACGATGGTGTTATTGAAGGAAGAACGGATGTGCGCGGCGCCGCGTTCAACGAGCTTGCGCTCACGGCGCTTGCGCGAGACCTTCTTCAGTTTCGCATTAGCTTTGGGTGCCATTTCAATCCCTCCGAGCCCCGAAGCGGGGCTTAATTGTTGATTGCGTCAGGCTGTCGCTGCTGTACGCAGCCGAAAAGCCTTACTTCTTCTTGTTGCCGACCGTGCGCTTCGGGCCCTTGCGGGTGCGAGCATTGGTCTTGGAACGCTGGCCGCGGACGGGCAGGTTGCGGCGATGGCGAATGCCGCGGTAGCTGCCGATTTCAACCAGACGCTTGATGTTCATGGAGACTTCGCGGCGCAGGTCACCTTCGACCTTCAGATGATGTTCGATGTACTCGCGCAGCTTGCTGATTTCGTTCTCCGAGAGGTCCTTCACGCGGGTATCAGGATTGACTCCGGTGTCGGCCAGAATCTGCTTGGAGACGCTGGGGCCGATGCCGTAGATGTAGGTCAAGCCCGCTTCTACGCGCTTCTCTCTGGGCAGGTCAACGCCCGCAATACGTGCCATGGATTGGATACACCTCCAAATATTTGGTTGCCTTCGCCGCTCTTCACCCCTGCCTAAAGGCTTGCAGCTTGGGCAGGGCGGGGGCGAACGTCGTCCGCAGGCTGCTTGGCAGCGCGGACTTTGTTATATGGAATGGCATCACACGTGGTCCCTTCGGCAGGCAACCCCCTGCTTCCGGGCAGCCGCCCACGCGGCCAACCATCACGACTCAATCTGGCTTCGCCAGATTGCAAATGAAAGTCCGTTAAAGCGGTCTTTCATTTGACTTTCTCGGATTTTCCTGTCGCTCCCGAAATCTGTATCTTCGGGGCGACGGCCGGCAAATCCGCAAGAACTGAAAAATCCCTCTCGAATTGCAAACGATTCTTCGTGATTTTTCTCATCACGCCGTACACGCCGGCGGTGCGGAACTGATTGGAAGGGGAAGCCCCTTCAATCAACCCCATTTGCATACCGAAGCTCCCTCATACAACATTCCTCGTTAGAGGAAAAATCGTATCGGGAATCGCCTTGACATCGCTGTCGGCACAACCGGCATTGCATCTCCCGCATCCAACTCGCATCCGTAAGGAAATCGAGTTTCATCGGGAATTGGCTGGCGGCACTGCCGCCTTAGCCTTGGCGCTGCTTATGCTTCGGATTTTCGCAAATGACCATGACACGGCCCTTGCGCTTGATAATCTTGCACTTTTCGCAGATCGGCTTCACAGAAGGACGAACTTTCATTTTTTTCCCTCCTTAAAAGGATACTTCGGCGCGCCTATCGTGGGTTAGGGACAGACGCTGAGGGACGCAAAGGCGCGTCCCCTCCGCCATGCGGCTTTCGCCGCAGACAGATTTGTCAAACGCTCTTGCATCGCCCGCGTTCTCAAAAAGGGGTGCTTTCCAAAATGCGGGCAGATGGAGGAGCGTAAGATATCAATTCTTGCTGCGCCAGGTGATACGCCCGCGGGTGAGGTCATAGGGGGAAAGCTCGACAGTCACTTTGTCGCCGGGGTAAATACGGATGAAGTTCATGCGCATTTTGCCGGAAATGTGCGCCATGATCTGATGCCCGTTGGGCAGTTCGACCTGGAACACGGCATTCGGCAATGCCTCAACGACCTTGCCTTCCATTTCGATTACATCGTCCTTGGACAAAGTTCAATACCCTCCTCAGTCCTGTTCGGTCGCAGCGCATCCGGCGCTGTTATCGGGGCGGACAGCATTCAGCGCCTTGCGCACATCGCTGTCCTTGAGCTGATGCTTTTCATACATTTCCACGATTTCCGGCAGCAGAACCGGCACGGAGGAAAGGTGCATCAGCTTCTTTTTCTTCAGGTGATCCAGCTTTCTGGTATCGCCGTCCGTCAGAAACGCATAAACCGCGTCCAACGTATATAATACCACAAAGTACCTGCCTTTGTCACGCCCTTTTTTGGAAATTACAACATTTCCTTTTTGAATGGGCATTTTCAAGGGCGTTCCTCCTTCCAGCCGCCATCGGGAAGGGTCAAAATCTCCGGCAGCCCGTCTCGGCGAATCGCCATCGTGTGCTCATAGTGCGAGGCCGGGCGATGGTCATTCGTGACAAATGTCCAATCATTCGCCAGCTCATGCACCTGCCAGGTTCCCTGCGCAATCATCGGCTCGATGGTGATGGTCATGCCGGGACGAAGCCGCGTTCCGTGTCCCGCAATGCCGAAATTCGGTACAGACGGGTCTTCATGCATCTGCCGGCCGATGCCGTGTCCTGTCAATGCGCGGACAACGCCGTAGCCGTGGCTTTCCGCATGCTGCTGCACGGCAGCGCTGATATCGCCAATGTGGTTGCCGTTCAATGCAGCCCGTGCGCCTTTCCAGAAGGATTCCTCCGTTACGCGGATGAGGCGCAGCTTTTCCTCGCTCACCTGCCCGACGGGAACGGTCAGCGCACTGTCCGCCTGCCAGCCGTCCAGCAGCAGCGTCACATCCAAGGAGATAATCTGCCCTTCCTTCAGCTCGATATCTTCCGAGGGGATGCCATGCACCACCTCATCGTCAATCGAGGCACAGATGGACTTGGGGAAGCCGCAGTAGTTGAGTGAGGACGGAATCGCACCTGCGTGACGAATCATTTCCTCCGCGTAGGCATCCAAGGCAGCGGTGGTGATGCCGGGCTTGACCGCCTCACCCAGCCGCTGCATCACATTATAGAGCAAATGACCTGCCGACCGCATTTTGGCCAGCTGGTCAGGATTCTTCAGCGTGATCATGGTTAAGCTTTTAACGCCTCCAGAACGGCCTGATGGTTTTCCTCGATGGAATCATGGCATGGAACGGTTTTCAGAAGATTTCTCTCCGTGTAATAACCGATGAGCGGCGCAGTCTGTTCGGAATAGACCTTCAGGCGGTTACGGATGGTCTCCTCCGCATCATCCTGCCGCTGAACGACCTGCTCGCCGCATTTCAGGCATGCTGTCCCGCCGTTTAAGCGGGAAATATGATAAGAAGCGCCGCAGGACGGGCAAATGCGCCGTCCGGCCAGCCTTTCGATGATGATTTCATCGGTAACATACAGGTTAATGACCGCATCGATGTGTGCAAAGGCTTCCAGCTCCTCTGCCTGATGCACCGTGCGGGGAAAGCCATCCAGAATGTAGCCCTTCGCGCAGTCGTCCGCCGCCAAGCGCTCCTTCACGATAGCAATGACCACATCGTCCGGCACGAGCTGTCCGGCGTCAATGAAGGCCTTTGCCTCCAAGCCCACCTTGGTCTGCGCTTTGATGGCGGCACGGAGCATATCGCCGGTCGAAATCTGCGGTATGCCGAAATCGCTCATCAAAAGCTGCGCCTGTGTACCCTTGCCCGCGCCGGGCGGTCCCAACAAGATGATATTCATAGCTACCTCCTACGGTCGTTCAAATGAAAGCCCGCTGCGGCGGCCTTGCATTTTATTTTGCTGATTTCCTTGCGAAGGCAGAAAAGCATTCTTTCCTTCACAGTCGGAAAATCCGAGTGAAATGAAATTTTTCTCCGGCGGCCAAACACATCTCCGAAATTTTTCTCCTGCCGTGCGAAACGGCGATGCGAATCGCTTGCTTCGTAACCAGCCATATGCGCTGTCCGTAAGGCAACTTCTCTTTGTCAGCCAGCCGATGGCCTGATAAACGGTATAAGAGGCTGCCCCCGCCAACGAGCGGCTGACGCGGCATTGCCCGTTGTCCCTATCTCGCTGTGGAAACAGCCTCTGTATTTTCCGCTTATAGAGTCGGAGACTATGTTCTTCTCCGTTTGCGGAGCCGAGGATGAAGGAAACGCGTCAAAATCACAGACGCTTTTCACTCCCGCAGAAAACGGCGGTGCAGGCGCAGCTGCACTGCGTCAAGCTGCCGGCGATACAGCGGTGGATGAAAATCCGCCGAATTGCCGCATATGTTCATCCGAGGCGCAGCTTATAAAAAGCCCTTGTAGTGACGCATCACCAGCATGCCCTCGACCTGACGCACGGTTTCCAGCGCCACGCTGACGGCGATGAGGATGGAGGAAGCACCGAAGGGAATGCTGACACTCTGCCACACGGACAGCGCCGAGGGAATCGTCGCCAGAATAGCGAGGAAAATCGCGGCGAACAGCGTCAGGCGGTTGGAGGTGCGGGCCAGATACTGCACCGTCGCAGTGCCGGAGCGGATGCCCGGAATGTGGCCGCCCTGCTGCTGAATGTTCTTCGCAATGTCCTGCGGGTTGAAGGTGATGGAGGTGTAGAAGTAGGTGAACGCTACAATCAGCAGGGCGCAGATGAGCATGTACAGCCAGGAGGACTGATTCATGTGCGTGTTCCACCACTGATATGCGGGACTGCTCTGGCCGAACATGGCCAAAATCGTGCCGGGGAACGCCATGAAGGAGTAGGCGAAAATCAGGGGCAGCACGCCGACGGAGAGAACCTTCATCGGGATGTGCGTGCTCTGACCGCCGTACATCTTGCGGCCCACCACGCGCTTGGCGTATTGGACGGGGATGCGGCGCTCGGCCATATCGACCCAGGTAACCACGGTGACAATGACGAGGGTGGTCACGAGGATGATAAGCAGGCTGCCCAGCGCGCCGGACACGCCGGTGAACACATGGGAGACGGCCTGCACGATGCCGTTGAACAGGTTGACGATGATGCCGGCGAAAATCAGCAGGGACACGCCGTTTCCGACGCCGTTCTTGGTGATGCGGTCGCCAATCCACATCGCCAGCGCAGTGCCGCCGGCCATGACGATACCAATCGTCATGTAGCCCCAGAAGTTGTTGTAATCACTGGACAAGACCTTGGAGGAATTGTTCAGCGTCATGATGATGCCGATGGCCTGAAGCACGGCCAGACCGACCGTGACATAGCGGGTAATCTGAGCAATCTTCTTCTTGCCTTCCTCACCGCCGTCCTTCTGCAGCCGCTCCAATGCGGGAATGGCGATGCAGAGGAGCTGCATGATGATGCTGGCGTTGATGTAGGGCGAAATACCCATCGCCATGATGGTCATCTGAGAGAAGGAGTTACCGGTCATCATGTTGACCAGATTCAGGACATCGTAGCCCTTAATGGCCTCGGATACCTGAGCACTGTCGATGCCGGGAGCGGGGATAACGCTCACCAGACGGAACAGAAGGAGCATCAGGAAAGTATAAAGCAGCTTTTTGCGGATATCCTTAACGCGCCAAGCGTTGACGAGGGTTTCCCACATTGCTTACTTCACCTCTACTTTCCCGCCGATCGCCTCGATCTTCTCCTTCGCAGACGCAGTTACCTTTTCGACGGAAACGGTCAGCTTCTTTGTCAGCTCGCCGCCGCCAAGGATTTTTACGCCGTCCTTGGCCTGCTTGACCAGACCGGCCGCCTGCAGTGTCTCGACGGTAATCGCCGCGCCGTCCTCAAAGACATTCAGCGCTTCGACGTTCAGCGTCGCGTATTCCTTGCGATAGATGTTGGTAAAGCCGCGCTTGGGCAGGCGGCGGGTCAGAGGCATCTGACCGCCTTCAAATCCGGGACGCTTGCCGCCGCCGGAGCGTGCCTTCGCACCCTTGTGACCTTTACCGGAGGTTTTGCCCAGCTGGGAGCCTACGCCTCTGCCGAGGCGCTTCGGGGCAGTCGTCGAGCCGATGGCCGGCTGCAACTCGTGCAATTTCATGAGAGGGCCCTCCCTTATTTATTATTCGTTGATTTCCTCAACCTTCACCATATGCTTGACCGCAAAAATCTGGCCGCGCAGGGCGGGGTTGTCGTTGTGAATCACGCTGTGACCGACCTTCTTGAGGCCAAGAGCCGCAACGGTCGCCTTGTGCTTGGGCAGCGTGGCGATGGGGGACTTCACCAAAGTAATCTTCAGCTTCATCTTTATGCCCTCCCTCAGCCGAGAATCTGCTCAACGGTCTTGCCGCGCATCTTGGCAACGGTTTCGGCATTGCGCAGACGGGACAGACCATCGATGGTCGCCTTCACGGTGTTGATGCGGTTGGACGTACCGAAGGTCTTGGTGCGGATATCCTTGATGCCCGCCAGCTCCAGCACGGCGCGAGCGCCGCCGCCGGCGATAACGCCGGCGCCTTCTTCAGCCGGCAGCAGCACGACCTTGGCCGTGCCGTACAGACCGTCGATGGCATGGGGAATGGTGGTGCCGGTGATGGGCACGTTCACCAGGTGCTTCTTGGCAGCCTCGGACGCCTTGCGGATGGCTTCCGGAACTTCGGTTGCCTTGCCGATGGCGCAGCCGACGCGGCCGTTTTCATCGCCGATGACGACGAGAGCAGCAAAGCGGAAATTCTTACCGCCCTTAACAACCTTCGTAACACGGTTGAGTGCAACGAGGCGTTCTTTGAATTCGCTCTGGGGTTCTTCTCTGCGGAACATGTGCTTCAATTACCTCCCCTTAGAAGTTCAGCCCGGCTTCACGGGCACCGGCGGCCAGCTCGGCCACGCGGCCCGTATACAGGTAGCCGCCGCGGTCGAAGACCACGTCCTTGAGACCGGCGTTCAGCGCACGCTCCCCGATGAGCTTGCCCACGAGCTTGGCAGCGCCCTTCTTATCAACGTCATCCAGCTGACCCTTGATGGCCGGATCGAGCGTGGAGGCGGACACGAGGGTCACACCCTTGGTGTCGTCGATAATCTGAGCGTAAATGGACTTATTGCTGCGGTACACGGAAAGACGCGGCATTTCGGGGGTGCCGCTGATCTTTTTGCGGACGCGGGCGTGACGAATCACGCGGACTTCATTGCGGTCGCGCTTTTTGAACATTTGCGTTCACTCCCTTTCTTACTTCTTGCCGGCCTTGCCTTCCTTGCGGCGGATATGCTCGCCAGCGTACTTGATGCCCTTGCCCAGATAGGGTTCCGGCGGACGGATGGCGCGGATATCGGCGGCAAGGTTGCCGACCTGCTGCTTGGAAATGCCCTTGATCACGATGGTGGTCGGTGCGGGCGTTTCAAAGGTGATGGTTTCGGGCGCATCCAGCACAACGGGATGTGAGAAACCGATGGCGATGTTCAGCTTCTTGCCGTTTTCTTCGGCGGAAGCGCGGTAGCCGGTGCCGACCATTTCGAGGGTCTTGGCAAAGCCCTCGGTCACGCCGACCACCATATTGTGCAGCAGCGCACGGTACAGGCCGTGGAGTGCACGATGTTCTTTATCATCAGAGGGGCGGGAGACCAAAAGGTGACCGTCCTTCTGCTCAAGCTGCATTTCGGAATGCACCTGCTGGGTGAGGGTGCCCTTAGGGCCCTTGACGGTGACAAAATTCTTGTCATCGACAGTAACCGTCACGCCGGCGGGGATGGCAATCGGAAGCCGTCCGATTCGAGACATAGGTAAAACACCTCCAATTAAGCGTGAATGGTTACCAGATATAGCAGAGCACTTCGCCGCCGAGGTTTTCCTTGCGGGCGGCCTTATCGGTCATGATGCCCTTGCTGGTGGAGATGATGGCGACGCCTAAGCCGCCCAGCACCTTCGGCAAATCTTCGCACTTGGCATAGACGCGCAGGCCGGGCTTGCTGATGCGCTTGAGGCCGACGATCACGGGCTGCTTTTTGTCAAGATACTTCAGGTTAATCTTGAGCTCACCCTGGAGGCCGTCGTCAATTTTTTCAACCGACTTGATGTACCCTTCGTCCACCAGCAGCTTGGCGATGCTCTTCTTCATGTTGCTTGCGGGCATCGTGACGCTGTCGTGACGGGCGATCTGCGCGTTGCGGATACGGGTCAGCATATCGGCAATGGGATCATTCACAATCATGATGGAACCTCCTTCTTTACCAGCTCGCCTTGCGGACGCCGGGAATCTGGCCCTTATACGCCAATTCTCTGAAGCAGATACGGCAGACGCCGTAACGGCGCAGCACGGAATGCGGACGACCGCACAGGCTGCAGCGCGTGTACTCACGGGTGGAGAACTTGGCCGGACGGGCCTGACGAATCTTCATACTGGTCTTTGCCATAACTTATTTCTCCTCCCTCAATTACTGCGCAAACGGCATGCCGAGCAGCCGCAGCAGTTCCTTGGCTTCCTCGTCCGTCTTGGCGGTGGTCACGAAGATCATTTCCATGCCGCGGATCTTCTCGACCTTATCGTACTCGATTTCGGGGAAGATAAGCTGTTCCTTGATGCCCAGAGCATAGTTGCCGCGGCCGTCAAAGGCCTTGGCGCTCACGCCGCGGAAGTCGCGGACGCGGGGCAGGGCGATGGACACGAGCTTGTCCATGAATTCATCCATGCGCACACCGCGCAGGGTGACCTTCGCGCCGACATTCTGTCCTTCACGCACTTTGAAGTTTGCGACGGACTTCTTCGCCTTGGTGACCTGCGGCTTCTGGCCGGAGATAACGGTCAGCTCGTTCACGGCGGATTCAAGCGCCTTGGGATTGTCCTTGCAGTCGCCAAGGCCCATGTTGATGATGATCTTGGTGAGCTTGGGAATCTCCATCACGTTTTTGTAGCCGAACTTCTGCTGGAGAGCAGGAACGGCCTCATTGACATACTTATCATGCAGTCTGGTTGCCATATGCCTTACCCTCCTTATTCAATCTCGGCGCCGCACTTTTTGCAGGTGCGGACGGACGTGCGGGATTTCTTTCCCTCATTTTCGGTCACTGTGACCTTATGGCCGATGCGGGTGGCCTTGCCGCACTTGGGGCAAACCAGCATGACATTGCTGGCATCGATGGCAGCTTCCTTGTGGATGATGCCGCCGGGCTGTCCCTGAGCGCGGGACTTCTGGTGCTTGGTCACCATCGCCACGCCTTCAACGACGATTTTGCCGCTCTTGGGGGACGCGGAGATGACTTTGCCCTGCGTGCCCTTGTCCTTGCCGGAGATGACAACGACCTGATCCTTCGACTTAACAAACATCTTCATTGTCCTCCCTTACAGCACTTCGGGCGCAAGCGAGACGATTTTCATGAAATCCTTCTCGCGCAGCTCGCGGGCCACCGGTCCGAAGATGCGGGTGCCGGTCGGCATTTTGTCGGCGTTGATGAGGACGGCGGCGTTGTCGTCAAAGCGGATGTAGCTGCCATCCGGACGGCGCTGGGGCTGGTGCACGCGAACGATGACGGCCTTGACCACATCGCCCTTTTTGACCTGTCCGCCGGGGGTCGCACTCTTTACGGAGCCGACGATAATATCTCCGATAGAACCGGAGCGGCGGAAGGACCCGCCCAGCACGCGGATGCACATGATTTCCTTGGCGCCGGAGTTATCGGCAACCTTGAGTCGCGTTTGCGGCTGAATCATACGGGGTTTCCTCCTTTATGGATTCCTCATTCATGGTGCGCTCTTTCGCCCATGAGAGGTCGGATGCAATACTGCGGAAGGGCGTTTCCCGTTTGCCCCTCCTGCTCCTGCCCGATGCGGCGATGACCGCATCGGACGGCTTGGAGACTCGACCCTCCGGCTTTCCGGATTCGGCTGTCTCCCGGCCCTTTATAAGGCCCGATTCAACGCCAGACGTGCGCCCCCGCTGCTTGATAAAATAGGAAGAGAAGCAATCCTGTCGCATTGCTCTTCATCATCGGCAGCTGCGGGAAGATGTCCGCCGTTTTGATTTGCGCTTTCAGCCGTTCATGCTCCGCGCAGAGCGGAAAGGGAACGGATGGAAACACAGTGCATTCGGCGTTCAGCGCACGAGCGACTGCAAGCATTACTTTGCTTTCTCGACGATTTCGACCAGACGCCAGCGCTTTTCACGGCTGAGCGGGCGGGTCTCCATCACGCGGACGGTGTCGCCGATGCCGCAGGCGTTCTCTTCATCATGCGCCTTGATTTTGGTGGTTTTCTTGATGAACTTGCCATAGAGGGGATGCTTCACGCGGGAGCTGAGCTGCACGACGATGGTCTTATCCATCTTATCGCTCACGACAACGCCGACGCGGGTCTTGCGGATGCCTCTTACTTCAGACATGTTGTAACTGCCTCCTTTCACGGCTTATCGGTCACGCCTTGAGTTCCTTCTGGCGCTGCACGGTCATCGCACGGGCGATATCGCGCTTGACAGAGGAAATCTGCATGGTATTGTCCAGCTGACCGGTGGCAAGCCGGAAACGAAGGTTGAACAGCTCGGTCTTCAGGTCGTCGATCTTCGCGGCGAGTTCTTCGGGCTTCATGGCTTCAAATTCGCTGGCCTTCATTTGCTTTCACCACCCGCTTCTTGTTCTTTGGGCGCATCCTTCTTGATGATTTTGGTGCGCAGGGGAAGCTTGCCGGCGGCGAGACGCAGCGCTTCACGGGCGACAGACTCTTCAATACCGCCGATTTCAAACAGCACGCGGCCGGGCTTTACGACCGCAACCCAGTATTCCGGAGAACCCTTGCCGGAGCCCATGCGGGTCTCGGCAGGCTTCGCGGTGACGGGCTTGTCAGGGAAAATCTTAATCCAGACTTGGCCGCCGCGCTTGGTATAACGGGTCAGCGCGACACGGGCAGCCTCGATTTGCTGAGAAGTGACCCAGCAGGGCTCAAGTGCCTGCAGGCCGATATCGCCGTAGGCGACGAAATTGCCGCGGTGGGCGGCGCCCTTCATGCGGCCGCGGAAAACCTTGCGGCGCTTGACTCTCTTAGGCATCAGCATAGTTTAGTTGCCTCCTTCGGTAGCGGCGGTCTTGACGGCGGGCGCCTTCTTCGCGGCGGGCAGCACCTGTCCCTTGTATATCCAAACCTTGATGCCCAAACGACCGTAGGTCGTCTTCGCCTCGGCGAAACCGTAGTCGATGTTCGCACGGAGCGTCTGCAGCGGGATGGAACCCTCATGATAATGCTCGGTGCGGGCGATATCCGCGCCGCCAATACGGCCGGAAACGCTGGTCTTGACACCCTTCGCGCCGGCCTTCATCGCACGCTGAATGCTCTGCTTCATGGCGCGGCGGAAGGAAATGCGCTTTTCGAGCTGCTGGGCGATATTCTCGGCCACAAGCTGCGCATCGGTGTCGGGGGACTTAATGTCCATGACGTTGATGTTGACCGCATGGCCGACGAACTTTTCAATCTCGGCCTTGAGGTCCTCGATGCCCTTGCCGCCGCGGCCGATGATCATGCCGGGCTTGCCGGTGAACAGGTTGACCGTCATGCGGTTGGCGCTGCGCTCAATATCAATGCGGCTGATGCCGGTCTGATAAAACTTCTTTTTCAGCATTTCGCGGAGCTTGTAGTCTTCCTTGATCTGGCTGGCAAAGTCCTTTTTGCTGGCATACCAGCGTGTGCTCCAGTCGAAGATCACGCCGACTCGTGCGCCATGCGGATTAACCTTCTGACCCATACTAATCCTCCTTACTTCTTCTGGTCAAGCACCACGCTGATGTGGCAGGTGCGTTTGAGCATGGGGGACGCGCTGCCGCGGCTGCGCGCAACATAGCGCTTGAGGGTCGGGCCGGGGTTGGCGTAGCACTCGGCCACGTAAAGGGTGCTTTCGTCCATGTCCATGTTGTTCACGGCATTGGCGACAGCGCTCTTCAAAAGTTTATAGATAACGGGAGAGGCGGCCTTGGGGGTGTACTCCAAAATCGCCAGCGCCTGGCGGACGCTCTTGCCGCGGATAAGGTCCAGCACAATGCCGGCCTTCCGGGAGGAGATCCTGATATGCTTGACGTGCGCCTGCGGCCGCTTATCGCGGTTTTCCTTACGCGCAGCGCCCTTTTCACGGGTATTGGTTGCCATGCTGTTTTCTCCTTCCCCTTACTTGTTGGCCGCGGACTTCTCGCCCGCGTGGCCTCTGAAGGTGCGCGTCGGTGCGAACTCGCCCAGCTTATGGCCGACCATGTCCTCGGTGATATAAACCGGCACATGCTTGCGGCCGTCATGGACCGCGATGGTGTGACCGACGAAATCCGGGAAGATGGTCGAGGAACGGCTCCATGTCTTCAGGACATTCTTGGCGCCGGTCTTATTCATTTCAATCACGCGCTTCATCAGCGCTTCCTGAACATACGGTCCCTTTTTAACGGAACGGCTCATGCGTTATCCTCCTTCCTTACTTGCCCGCGCGCTTGACGATCAAGCGGTTGGAGTACTTCTTGTGCTTGCGGGTCTTGTAACCAAGAGCGGGCTTGCCCCACGGAGTGACGGGAGAAGGCATACCGACGGGGGATTTGCCTTCGCCGCCGCCGTGCGGATGGTCGCAGGGGTTCATGACGACGCCGCGGACGGAGGGACGCACGCCCATGTGACGCTGACGGCCGGCCTTGCCGATGCGGACATTCTCGTGATCGGTGTTGCCCACGGTGCCGATGGTGGCATAGGCGTTCATCGGAATCTTGCGGACTTCGCCGGAGGGCAGACGAACCTGCGCATAAGCGCCTTCCTTTGCCATCAGCTGAGCCGCCATGCCGGCGGAACGGGCGAGCTGACCGCCGCGGCCGGGCTTGATCTCGATGTTGTGAATCAGCGTACCGACGGGGATGCTGCTGATGGGCAGCGCGTTGCCGGGGGTGATGTCGGCATGCTCGCCGGCGACCACGGTCGCGCCCACCTTCAGGTCGAGCGGCGCCAAAATGTAGCGCTTTTCGCCGTCGGCATAGGTCAGCAGCGCGATGAACGCGGAGCGGTTAGGGTCGTATTCGATGGCCGTTACCTTGGCGGGGATGTCCTTCTTGTCACGCTTAAAGTCGATGACGCGGTACTTTACCTTGTTGCCGCCGCCCTGATGACGAACGGTGATTTTGCCCTGCGCATTGCGGCCGGAGTGCTTTTTGAGCGTCTCGGTCAGGGATTTTTCAGGAGCCTTCTTGGTGATTTCCTCAAACGTCAGCACCGACATGAAACGGCGGGCGGACGAAGTCGGCTTATAAACTCTGATGCCCATGTATCTTCTTCCTCCCTTATCAGGCCATGCCTTCGAAGAATTCGATCGGCTTGGAGTCTTCGGTCAGGGTCACATAGGCCTTCTTCACTTCGGGCGTGCGGCCCTGGGTGCGGCCTTGGCGCTTCATCTTGCCCATCGTGCGCAGGGTGTTGACCTTGGCGACCTTGATGGGGAAGACGGCCTCAAGCGCCTGCTTGATTTCGGTCTTGTTGGCGCCGATGGCGACTTCAAAGACATAACGCTTGTCCGCGATGCCGTCGTAGCCTTTTTCGGTCAGGACGGGGCGCAGGATGATGTCATGCGGGTTTTTCATGCGTACACCTCCTGGATGCTTTCCATGGCCGCCTTGACCACGATGATCTTGTCGGCGTTGAGCAGGTCGTACACGTTAATCGTGTTGACGTAGGCATCCTTCACGGTGGGGATGTTCTTGGAGGCGCGGACGACGTTTTCCGTGCCATGCTCGACGACCAGCAGCGCCTTCTTCTCGGCGCCCAAGTCCTTGAGCATCTTGGCGGCCAGCTTGGTCTTGGCCTCGGCAAACTCGATTTTATCCACAACGATGATGCTGCCTTCGTTGAACTTGGTGGTCAGCGCGCTCTTGAGAGCGAGGCGGCGCACCTTGCGCGGCACTTTGACCACATAGTCACGGGGCTGGGGCGCGAACACGACGCCGCCGTGACGGAACTGAGGAGCGCGGTTGCCGTGATGGCGTGCATTACCGGTGCCCTTCTGACGATAAATTTTACGGCCGCCGCCGCGAACCATGCCGCGGCTGAGAGCGCTCTGCGTGCCTTGGCGCTGAGCGGCCAGATAGGAGCGGACGACGAGGTGCATCGCGGGAACATTGACATCGACGGCGAAAATTTCGTCCTTCAGCGTCATTTCGCCCACAGACTTGCCCTGCATGTCTACCACTGCGATATTAGGCATGTCTCAAATCCTCCTTGATTAAGCCTTGCAGGAATTACGGATGAGCAGCAGCCCTTCGTTAGGGCCGGGCACCGCGCCGCGAACGAGCAGCAGGCTGCGTTCGGCATCCACCTTCACGATGGACAGGTGCTGGATGGTCACTTGCTCAACGCCGTAATGACCGGGCATATGCTTGTTCTTGAAAACGCGGGAGGGGTCGGAGTTCGCGCTCATAGAGCCCACGCCGCGATGATACTTGGAACCGTGCGCCATGGGACCGGTGTGCTGATTCCAGCGGTAAATCGCGCCGGTGAAGCCGCGGCCCTTGGTGATGCCGGTAACATCCACGGTCTCGCCTTCCTCGAAGACGTCGGCCTTGACAACCTGACCAATCTCATACTGCGCGCAATCGTCCAGGCGGAATTCGCGCAGAGTGCGGTGCGGCGCGACGCCGGCCTTGGCAAAGTGTCCGGCGGCGGGCTTGTTCACGAGCTTTTTCGCACGATTTTCGGGGAGCTGCTCAAAGCCGAACTGAACGGACTCATAGCCGTCCTTTTCGACGGTTTTCTTCTGCACGACCGTGCAGGGGCCTGCCTGAATGACGGTCACGGGAACGAGACGGCCGTCGGGCAGGAAAATCTGGGTCATGCCCAGCTTTTTACCAATGATAGCCTTTTTCATGTTTGCCCTCCTGCCTTACAGCTTGATTTCAATATCGACGCCGGCGGGAAGATCGAGCTTCATCATCGCGTCAACGGTGCGGGGATTGGGGTTATGCACGTCAATCAGACGCTTATGCGTCCTGCGCTCGAACTGCTCGCGGGAATCCTTGTGCTTATGCGGGGAGCGGAGAATCGTAACGATTTCCTTTTCGGTCGGCAGCGGAATCGGCCCCGACACGCGGGCGCCCGTGCGCTTGGCGGTTTCCACAATGCGGCTGGCGGACTGATCGACCAAATTGTGTTCGTAGCCCTTGAGCTTAATGCGGATTTTCTGGTTGGCCATAGGTTTTCCTCCTTGTCGTACTCATTTCCTCGCGGGGGGAGATTTCAAATCCCGTGCTCGCGCTTCGCAGGGGGCGCGGCGAACGGGCTTTTGAAACCCGCGGGACACCGCTCATGGTTTGCGGCTGTGAGTCCGTCGCCCGATTTCCGGGCTGGTCTGCGATAATTACCCGTTCCGGCCAGAACGGCAACTTACCGCTTCATCCCATAAACAGACAACAGGCATATTATACAGGAATTCAATGCATATTGCAAGCATTTTCCGCGCCTTGCGCAAACTTTTTTTCGCCTTTTTTCGTCCGTTCAAACCTCAAACTCCGCTTCTCATATGCCTCCCGCCGTTTTAGTATGACACCCCTTTCGGGTGTGTCCATTGCATCTCCGCACTTCGAAATCCCCGCCCAAAAAACACTCCGCCGGACAGCGAAAAATCTGTCCGGCAGGAAAAAATATCAGTTGTGTGAAAATGCCTTCAGCCGTTCAAAGTCCTCCGGCGTATCATTATCGAGAATCGTGCCCTTATCCGCTACGTTCAGCTCTGTCAGGATGCAGGAACTGCTTTCGACTGCGCCGCGCAGCCCGCCGGGGCCTTCATAATGCATGAGCATGGGAATGAGTGCGGCGTCCAAGACAACGGGATGCCCCGCCTCGCCGTGATACATCGGGCGGACAAAATCGCCCTTTAAGGCAAGAAGCGCCTGCACGGTTTTTTGCGAAACGAGCGGGACATCGGCAGGGGAAATCAAAATGCGGTCAGCGCATTCCGAAAGGGCGGCAAGGCCGATGCGCAGGGATTCAAGCTGCTGCGTGCGCGCATAGTCGGGGTTAAAGGCAAACAAAACGCCCGCGTCCTTTAAATGCGCTTCCATCAATTCACGGTTATGCCCCGTAACGACGGCAATCGTTTCCGCGCCCGCACCGCGCATCAAATCAACCACATGGCGGACCATACTTTTCCCATTGATTTCCATAAGCGGCTTGAACTGCTTCATGCGGCTTGACAGACCGGCGGCCAAAATCACGCCGCCCAGCCTGCTCATGTGCGGGCGCACTCGCCGTCGTCACCGGTCAAAATGGCGATTCCGTGCGCAAGCATCGGCAGAATAAAGCCGAGGTTTTCCCGAACGGCCTTGGGGCTGCCGGGCAGATTGACAATCAAGGTCTTTTTCCGAATGCCGCTGACAGCACGGGACAGCATGGCGCGGGTCGTCAGCTTCATGCTTGCCGCCCGCATCGCCTCGGCAATGCCGGGTGCCATGCGCTCACAGGCATCCGCCGTTGCCTCCGGCGTATTGTCACGCGGAGAAAAACCCGTGCCGCCGGTTGTCAAAATGAGGTCCGCCGCGTTTTCATCGCAAATTTTTATCAGCGCATCCGTGAGACCCTGCCTGTCGTCGCTCAAGAGCAGGCGGCTGACGACCGCATAGCCCTCTTTTTTGACCATGTCTTCGATGGCCTGCCCGCTGATATCCGCCCGCTCCCCGCGAGCGCCCTTGTCGGACAGAGTGATGATGGCTACCCGATACATATCATGCCTCCACCGTTTTGATAATGTCGCCCTCATGCACCTCGCCGCCGTGCAGAACGCGGGCAAAAACGCCCTCGTGCGGCATGATGCATTGACCGACGCGCTTGAAAATAGCGCAGCCGCTGTGACATTCCTTGCCTATCTGCGTGACCTCCAGCAGCACATCGCCGCACCGGAGGCGCGTGCCGACGGGCAGGGCGCGGCAGTCAATGCCGTCCACCAAAAGATTTTCCCCGAACGCGCCGTCCGTGACATTCGCGCCCAGCTTATTGAATTCCACGACCTTTTGATAGGACAAAAGGCTGACCTGCCTGTGCCAGTGACCGGCGTGCGCATCGTTTTCCAGACCCCATTCCTCGATGACACGCGCCGCATGGACATTTTTCTTTTCCGTCCCCTTTTCGGGGCTGATGCAGACGGCCTTAATGATTCCCTGCTCCATTTTTATCCTCCGATTTGATTCATGCGCCGCGCTTCCTTGTCCGGTACGGCCTCAAAAAAGCCGTGGCGCTGCGGCTTTTTTTGAATGGCGGTCAAAATAGCCTCCGTGATTTCATCATCCCCCGCGCCCCTGCGCAAAAGCTCCCGCAAATCCAGGCCCGCCTGATGATTCAGGCACAGCTTGAGCCGTCCGTCCGAGGTCAGGCGGACGCGGTTGCAGGCGGCGCAGAATTCATGGCTGACGGCGCTGATGACGCCGATTGAGCCGGCAAAGCCATTCGGCTTCACATACCGCGCAGGCCCGTCCCCATGATGCGCCGCATCAGACCAAAGCGTCCCGAAGGCAGCCTCCATTTTTTGCAGCACCTCATCGGTCGAAATGGGTGAAAATGCCGCGCCGCAGCCGACAGGCATCAATTCAATAAACCGCACACAAACGGGCTTGTCCGCAGCCAGCGCAGCCACGGCAGTCAGGTCGTCCTCATTCAGCCCGCGCATCGGCACGGCATTGATTTTGACCCTCAGCCCGCAGGAAAGCGCTTCGTCGATAACGCGCAGCACGGTATCGACATCCCCCAGGCGGGTAATCTGATGATACCGCGCCGCGTCGAGCGTATCAAGGCTGATGTTGACATCCGTCAGCCCCGCTTCCTTTGCCTTGGCCGCCTGACCGTCCAGCAGAATGCCGTTCGTGGTCATGGCAATGCGCACAAGTCCGCCCGATTCATGAAGCCGTCGCACCAAATCCAGACACCCTCGCCGCGCCAGCGGCTCACCGCCCGTGATGCGCACCTTTCTGATGCCCAGCGGCTGCATCAGGCGGACAATGCGGATGATTTCCTCATACCGCAGCAGTCCCTCGTGCGGGATGTCCGGCACGCCGTGCTCCGGCATACAGTAGACGCAGCGCAGGTTGCAGCGGTCGGTCACGGAAATGCGCAGATAGTCGATGGCTCGGCCGTATTCGTCAAGCATCGCCGTTCCCCTCACATGCAGAGTCGTTGATGAATTCGCCGCTCTTGCCGCCCGTTTTTTGAGCCAAGTGAATGTCCCCGATTTCCATGCGCTTGTCAATGGCCTTGCACATATCGTAAATGGTGAGCAGCGCCACGGTGACGCCCGTCAGCGCCTCCATTTCCACCCCCGTCTGCCCCTGCACCTTGACGGTGCAGGTGCATTCAACCTCGCACTTTTCCGCGTCCGCCGTAAAATCAACGGCTGTTTTGCCGATAAGCAGAGGATGGCACAGGGGGATAAGGTCACTCGTGCGCTTGACCGCCATGATGCCCGCCACCCGCGCCACGCCCAAGACATCGCCCTTGGCGGCGCTTCCCTCCGAAATCGCCAGCATGGTGTCCGCGCTCACGCGGATTTTTCCTTTGGCAACTGCCATGCGGCTCGTCTCTCGCTTTTCACTCACATCCACCATGACGGCCTGTCCGTCTTTATCAAAATGCGTAAGCTGCTCCAACATTTACATCGCCCTTTCCAAAAGCACCTCTATGACGCCGCCGCACACCATGCCCTCATCCTCGGCGGCCTCCGCCGTCATATCGACCGAAAGAAGCTCGGAAAACGGCCGGCCGTCGTCCGTCAGCAGCATCCTCGCCTGACGGATGACGTCCGCCTCCACGCAGCCGCCGCCGATTGTGCCTAAAATGCGCCCGTCCGCATAAATGAGCATCTTTGAGCCGACATCACGCGGCGCAGAGCCTTTGCGGGAAACGATGGTTGCCATCGCTGCGGGCGCTTGTTCCGCATTCTCGCCGCACAAAGCGCGCATCAGCTCCCGCGGATAGCCGCCCCTGCGCTTTTTCGCATTCTTTACCTGAATGATTTCCGCCATGATTGCAATGGCGATTTCCTCCGGTGTTTGTGCGCCGATGGCAAGGCCGATGGGGGTGTAGACGCCGTTCACGACCTCAGGATTGCCGCCGCCGTCGATGACCGCCTGCTTGACAAAGCCGACGCGCCGGCGGCTTCCAATCATGCCGATATAGGCATGAGGCTTTCTTACGATGGCGGAAAGGCACGCCTCATCAAAGCGGTGACCGCGGGTGACGATGATAAAAAAAGTATCATTATCCCCCGAAATTTTTTGAAGCGCCTCCTCAAACGGCTCACAATAGACAGCGGTCGCCTTCGCCTGCCTTGCATGATCGGCAAAATAGGGACGGTCGTCAATGACCGTGACGGGGCAGTCCAGCATCCTTATCATGGCAATCAGCGGCATGGAAATGTGTCCAGCGCCGCAGATGACGAACTTTTTCTCACAGCCCAAATTCTCGGAAAACACGCGCCGGCCGCCGACTTCCGTCTGTCCGTCCTCTGCCGCCTTCAGCGTCTCGTCCGAATGCTCCGAAAAAAAGCCGCTGCTTTCCCAGACGATTTTTCCGGCGGAAACAATGCACTTTTCGCCCCGCCCCGTCTCGGACAGCACGGTTAAAACAGCATTCTGCGCATTGGGATTGATTTGGGAAAGCGCCTCATAAAATCCTGCCATGCAGATACTTCCTTTCTATTGCAAGCGCCGCGTCATACCGCGCCTTCCATGCGGCCAAGGCCGCTTCATCCACGCATTTGCGCCTTGATTGTTCAAACCGTTCCCTGAGCGAAACGGGCGAAACGCCCTGGACCAGCTTATCCGCCAGATACAGCACCTCGGCCTCTTCGGACGGTTTATCGCCTAAATCATGATGGCGGAAAACCATCTCCGCCAAGCGCGGATAGCCGAGGCTTTTCAGCGCCTGGGCCGCCTTCTGCGGATGCTCCCTGCCCGATGCGCGGCATAAATCATGCAGCAGTGCGGCGGCGTACAGCTCATCCTGCCGAAGCTGCGCTCCGCTTTCCCTCGCAATGCGCAGGGCACAGTCCGCCACAGCCCCGCAGTGTGCCCGCACCTCCGGCGGCGTATCGTAAAAAGCATATATTGCCTTGATTTCCTCATCATTCGGGACGGGAAACGGCATGCAGCCGACGGACAAGACGGAAAAACGCCCGTCCTCCATCCGCACAATGCTCACGCCGCCCCACGGCTGCGGAATCGTCAGCACATCGTCCGGCGATTTTCCGAGCAGGGGGCACAGCCAGCCGCGCATAATGCCGCCATGCGAAACAACGGCGACATCGCCGGAAACATTCGGCAAATCGAGCAAAAAGTCCTGCAGCCGCTTGCCAGCCGTCAAAAAACTCTCGCCGTCCGGCGGTGCGGTCGTCCCCATATGCAGCCCGCGCTGTGCATACAGCTCCGGCCAGCGGGCGCTGATTGCATCGAACGAAAGTCCCTCCCACGCCCCGACGCGCATCTCGGTCAGTCGCTCGTCCATGAACACGGGGACTTTCCCCTGCGCCATCTGCCGTGCGGTCTGCACGGCTCTTTGCAGCGGGCTTGTATACACGGCGCGCACGGGATGTATTTCCAGCCATGTTTCCAAGCGCCGCGCCTGTATTTTGCCCAAGGCATCCGGCGCCGAATCGGTTCGGCTGATGCATCGGCGCTCCGCATCGGGCGAAGCGGGGTGGGCGTGACGAATGAGATACAGCAGCATAGACAGAGCATCCGACCTTTATCAAAGTGTTCTTTCATTATACTGTATATCGGCTTCAAAACAATAGTAGCATCCGCTACACGCCTCTCAAAGCGTGAAAAGCAAAAAAGACGTCAGGCCTTCGGCGGGTCATGCGTCTGCGCCAAAGACTCTGCGGAAGACCGGAACAGTTCATGTCTGCCGATGCCGTCCGATGCATCCGGCTGTCAGCTTCATTCGTCCGCCTCCATCGGGGCGTGTTCCGCTCAGTGTGCCTTTCCGTCCTTCATATCGCGCACAATGTCCTCCGAATGGCGGATATTGCGCTGCGAATCAAGCGGATTTGCGGAAATTTCAAACGGGATGCGTTTTTCCCTGCCGACCTTTCTGGCAAACACGGTGAACGCCGCGCTCATGCTCAGCCCCATTTCGGCGCACGCCTGCTCCATGCTCTTTTTGACGTCAGCGTCCAGTTTGAAATTCACATTCACGGTTCGCGGCATATTCATCCTTCCTTTCCGCATAAAAGCATAGTCAAGCATAAAGAATTTGTCAATACATTTTCTTTATTCTTTCTGCATAGGTCGCACGACCGAATGAAAAATATCGTGAAATGTTGTCCATACTACTTGTTTAAAAGGTAACACAGGCTACAATAAATACGAGAGAGAACGATTATGCCGGAACGGAGAGATTACTTATGCGCCTGATTCAAACGACAGAAGCCGTCGGCCATGTGCTTTGCCACGACATCACCGTCATCGTAAAGGATGTTCGAAAGGGCGTGGCCTTTAAGAAGGGTCACATCGTGACGGCGGAAGACATTCCGGAACTGTTGAAGCTGGGCAAAGAGCACCTCTATGTCTGGGAAAAGAACGATACCATGTACCATGAGGATGAGGCAGCCGCCATCCTGCGCGACCTCTGCATGGGTGAAAATATGCGGGCGACAGCGCCCTCCGAGGGAAAAATCGAGCTGATTGCGACGGCGGACGGTCTTTTTGTCGTTGACAGTGAGCGGCTGCTGGCCGTCAATAATATCGAGGAGCTGATGATTGCCTCCCGCCACGGCATGACCCCCGTCAAGGCGGGCGACAAGCTGGCCGGAACACGGGTCATTCCCCTTGTCATTCAAAAGGAGAAAATGGAATCGGCGAAGCGAACGGCAGGCGGCAGGCCGCTCATGAATGTCGTTCCGTTCAAGTCCCTCAGGGTCGGCATCTTGACCACCGGCACGGAGGTCTACCTGGGACGCATTACCGACACCTTCACCCCTGTCGTGGAGCAGAAGGTCGGCGAGTACGGCATGACCGTCATCGGCCATGAAAAATGTCCGGACGACCGCGAGACGATTGTCGCCGCCATTCATAAGCTGTTGGACGCGGGTGCGGAGCTGATTTTGACCACCGGCGGCATGAGCGTTGACCCCGACGACCAAACGCCCGGCGCGATTCGTGCGGCGGGTGCGGATATCGTGACCTACGGTGCGCCCGTTCTGCCAGGCGCGATGCTGCTGGTCGGATATTTTGAGCGCGGCGGGCGCAGAATCCCCGTCTTGGGGCTGCCCGGCTGCGTCATGTACGCCAAACGGACGATTTTTGACTTGGTTTTATGCCGCGTGGCAGCGGGCATTCGCATCAAGCGCGAGGACATTACGCGCCTCGGCGAGGGCGGCCTGTGCCTTAACTGCCCCGTCTGCACTTATCCCAACTGCGGCTTCGGAAAATAATCAGAGCGGCCACGATTCGCCGCGCTTGCGGTTTGCGTATGAGCAATTCACGGTGCATTCAGGCGCGTAAATCCGTGCCTATGCAAATAAATTCCCTGAAAGACGGGAAAAAGGAGCTATTTTTTTATGAAGAAACTGCTTTGCATGGTGCTGGCTCTGACGATGCTGTGCATCGGCGCTGCGATGGCCGAAACAACGGAAATCGTCGTGTTCGCGGCGGCCTCCATGACCGAAACGCTCACCCAGATTAAAACGCTGTATGAGGCGGCGCATCCCGATGTGACCATCACCTACAACTTTGACTCGTCGGGCACCCTGAAGACCCAGATTCAGGAAGGCGCTGCCTGCGACCTGTTCATCTCTGCCGGTCAGAAGCAGATGAACCAGCTCGACATCACGGCGGATGCGTCCGTCAACCAGGACGGTCTTGATTTCGTGGATGCGAACAGCCGCATCAACCTGCTGGAGAACAAGGTCACCCTCGTCGTGCCGGAAGGCAACCCCAAGGGTATTGAATCCTTTGACCAGCTTGCCGAGCTGCTGAAGGCCGGCACGGTCTTCATGGCCATGGGCAACAGCGACGTTCCCGTCGGCCAGTACACCCAGAAGATTCTGGCCTACTATGAGCTGGACGAGGCCGAACTGTCGAACAAGGGCTGCATCACCTACGGCACCAACGTCAAGGAAGTCACCACGCAGGTGGCGGAAGCCAGCGTGGACTGCGGCGTCATCTACTGCACCGACGCCTTCAGCGCGGGTCTTACCGTTGTGGACAGCGCGACCAAGGAAATGTGCGGTCAGGTCATCTATCCCGCCTCCGTGCTCAAGACGGCGGAGCATGCCGAGGCTGCGCAGGCTTTCCTCGACTATCTGAAGACTGACGAAGCGATGGCGATTTTCCAGAGCGTCGGCTTCTCTCCCGTTGCGGAATAAAATGAGCTGGTATCCGTTATGGAACTCGCTGCGCATTGCGGCAATCAGCTGTGTTCTTGTGTTTTTTACGGGCATCTGGGCGGCATATTATGTCGCCCGGATGCCTCGTGCCGTCAAAGGGCTTTTAGACGTTGTGCTGACGCTTCCGATGGTGCTTCCGCCGACTGTCTGCGGCTATTTTCTGCTGCTCCTCTTCGGAGCGAAGCGTCCCTTGGGCATCTTTCTGGCGCAGTTCGGCATCAAATTCGTCATGACATGGTACGGCGGCATCTTGGCGGCGGCCGTTGTCGCCTTCCCGCTGATGTACCGAACGGCCCGCGGCGCGTTTGAGAGCTTTGATGAAACGCTCGCCTATGCAGGACGCACCTTGGGGCTTTCCAACACCTACATTTTCTGGCGCATCCGTATGCCGTCCTGCCGTCAGGGTATCTTGGCCGGCACGGTGCTGGCCTTTGCCCGCGCCTTGGGCGAATACGGCGCGACCAGCATGCTCATCGGCTATACGCCCGGCAAAACGGCGACCATCTCCACGACCGTCTACCAGCTTTGGCGCACCAACGACGAAGCGGGCGCGTTTACTTGGGTGATGATTAACATGGCCATCAGCACGGTGGTGCTGCTTGTCGTCAATATGCTGGAGGCCAAGCAAAAGAAAGCGGTGAAGCGATGAGCCTGACGGTCGACATTGAAAAAACGCTGGGTGCGTTTCACCTGAAAGCCGCCTTTGAAACAAGCGGCGGCATATTGGGTCTGCTCGGTGCGTCCGGCTGCGGCAAGAGCATGACGCTCAAGTGCATCGCCGGCATCGAAACGCCGGACAGGGGCCGCATCGTCTTAAACGGCGTAACGCTGTTCGACTCCGCGCAGCACATCAACCTCCCCCCGCAGAAGCGGCAGGTCGGTTATCTGTTTCAAAATTATGCGCTCTTTCCCAACATGACCGTGCGGCAGAACATTCTCTGCGGCCTCAAGCACCTGACGGACAGGCAGGAAAAGGAAAAGCGGCTGCACGAGGCAATGGAGCTGATGAAAATCGGCGATTTGCAGGGGCACAAGCCTTACCAGCTCTCCGGCGGGCAGGCGCAGCGCACGGCGCTGGCGCGCATTCTGGTCAGCGAGCCGCAGGTGCTCCTGCTGGACGAGCCGTTTTCCGCGCTGGACAGCCACCTGAGGCTGTATCTGCAAATGGAATTAAAGGCGCTGCTTAAAAATTTCGGTCACGATGTCATCATGGTGACACACAGCCGCGATGAGGCGTACCATATGTGCAGCCGCATCGCCGTGGTGGATAACGGCAGCCTCCTGACTGTCAAACCGACCAAGGCGCTCTTTGCCGACCCCGTCAGCATCCGAGCCGCGGCCCTGACCGGCTGCAAAAACATCGCCAAGGCGAACAAGACGGGCGAATACGAGGTCGATGTGCCGGAATGGGGCATCCGTTTGACGACCGCTCAGCCCGTGCAGGACAATATTCTCGCCGTCGGCATCCGCGCCCACTACTTTAACGCCAACGCCCCGCAGAACCGTCATGCCGTCGTCTATGTGAGCGAAATGGAAGAGCCGTTTGAATGGACGGTGCGTTTCCGCTTCGCGGGGCAGGACGAAAACAGCGAGGCGCTCTGGTGGCGTGTGACCAAAGATAAGCGCCCGCAGGAATTCCCCGCCGCCTTCGGCATTGCGCCGAGCAATATTCTTCTGCTCTATGCATAAACCGACCGAACATGAAAGCGCAGCTCCTTTGATGAGCCGCGCTTTTTTAATTGGACAGTGCGGTGAATGAGACTATATTTCTCGCTGACAGGACAACCTTTTCGATTTACCTATTTTCATCCGCTCAAAACGCACAAATGTTGTTTATGGAGAATAATTTCTCAATTTTTTCTAATCTTAACAAAATCTTAACTTGTATACTAGTAGACAAATGAAAGCCGCTATGTTATAATGCAGATAACAGATGTTTTATGAGGGGCTTATTTTCCCTTATAAAACATAAAGAAAAACAACAGGAGGCTTCATCTATGAAAAAGGTTCTTGCACTCGCTCTGGCTCTCGTGCTCGTGCTTGGCTGTACCGCAGCGCTGGCCGACACCGTCACCCTGACCTACAGCGAGGTCAACCCCATCGATACCATCGTCGGCAAGACCGCGACCTTCTTTAAAGAAAAGGTCGAGGAGTTGACCAATGGCTCCGTCATCATCAACATTCAGCACTCCGGCGTTCTCGGCACTGAGGCGCAGGTGCTGGACGGCATCCTCAGCAACAGCGGCACGGTTGACATCGGCCGTTTCTCCGCGTTCCAGTTCACCGCTTACGGCTGCAAGAAGGCCACCCTGCTCTCCATTCCCTACACCTTCGTCAGCCGCGAGCATTTCTGGAAGTTTGCCAACAGCGATCTGGCTCAGGAATTCCTGAATGAGCCGCAGGAAGTCGGCCTGCCCCTGCGCGGCATCTGCTACGGCGAGGAAGGCTTCCGTCACTTCTTCTTCAGCAAGGAAGTCACCGACATCAACAGCCTGAAGGAAATGAAGATTCGCGTTTCCGAAGACCCCGTCATGACCGGCATGGTCACTGACCTCGGCGCGAACCCCACCGTGGTTTCCTTCACCGAGTTGTACAGCGCACTGCAGACCGGCGTCGTGGACGGTGCCGAGCAGCCCATCGCCAACTACAAGTCCAACGCTTTCCCGGAGGTCGCTCCCTATCTGATGCTGGACGGCCACACCCTCGGTGCCATCCAGATTGTCATCACCGACATGGCTTGGGCGAAGCTGGATGAATCCCAGCAGAACGCCATCATGGAAGCCGGCAAGCTGACCCAGGCGTACAACGCCGAGCTGAGCGCCTCCGAAGAAGAAAAGGTGCTTGAGCAGCTCAAGGCCGACGGCGTCCATGTCATCGAAGTCGAAGACAAGAGCGTCTGGGCTGAAACCTGCAAGACCACCATCGAAAAGCACACTGCGGATCAGGCCGAGCTTTATCAGAAGATCGTCGATATACAGTATGCGGAGTAATGCTCACAAAGCAGACATCTAAGCCGAACATTGATTGGTTCTGCAGGGGGAGGAGCGGAAGGCCTGCTCCTCCCCCTTTCTTCAAGATGATAAGGTTTTTCCTTTATCTTGTGCCACCTAAAAATGAAGATATGAAAATCGGGAAGGGGTCGTTAGACAATGCCGAAAATCTTTAAGGCTTTGGACAAGCTGAAAATTGTCTATGACATTACGGATAAAATCCTGATGACCATCTGCAAGGTGCTGTTGATTGCGGATATTATCATCGCCATACTGACCGTTATCCAGCGTTATGTTCCCAATTATATTTTCCCTGCCATGCCGTGGGGCGAGCAGATGGTGCTGACGTTCATGGTCTACATGGCCGTGCTGTCCGCGGCCATCGCCATCCGCCGCGGCTCGCACATCCGCATGACGGCGTTCGACAAATATTTTCCCAAGACCTTCATCAAAATCTCCGATTTAATCAGTGACCTGATTGTTCTGGCTTTGGGTGTGGTCATGGTCATGTACGGCTCGCAGGTCTGCACCGGCCCGCTCGCCAAATTCGGCAAATACGAATCCATCCCGACTTTAAGCAAGCTGTGGATGTATCTGCCTGTCCCGATTGCCGGCATCGGCATGATTGTTTTTGAAGTCGAAGCCATTTATCAGACGATTCGCTCCTTCTTTGTGGAGGAAGAAAAAACTGACGTACAGGAGGTGGAAGGCGTATGACCCCTGATGTCGTATCGATTACTCTGCTGCTGGGTTCTTTCCTTCTGCTCATCATCATGCGCGTACCGATTGCGTATGCCGTAGGCGTTTCCACCGTTCTCTGCTTCCTGAACATGGGCACCGGCCTCACGACATTGCCCATTCAGATGGTCAAGGGCATCTGGTCGTACAGCCTGATGGCCGTTCCCTTTTTCATCACAATGGGCTGCCTGATGGGTTCAGGCGGCATATCCGATAAGCTGGTTGCCTTAGCCAATTCTCTGGTCGGCTGGATGCGCGGCGGCTTGGCGATGGTCAACTGCGTGGACAGCTACTTCTTCGGCGGCATCTCCGGCTCCGCTGCGGCGGACACCGCGAGCCTCGGCTCCATCATCATCCCCATGATGGTCGAGCAGGGCTACGATGACGACTTTGCAACGGCGCTGACCATCACGTCCTCCGTGGAAGGCATCCTCGTTCCGCCGAGTCACAACATGGTCATTTATGCCACCTCTGCCGGCGGCGTGAGCGTCGGTGCGCTGTTCATGGCCGGCTACATTCCCGGTGCCATCCTGTGCATCTGCCTGATGGTCGGCTCTTACATCATCTCCGTGAAGCGCGGCTACCCCAAGGGCGAACCGTTCAGCCTCAAGAAATTCCTCAAGCAGTGTCAGCAGTCCTTCTGGGCTTTGGCAGCCATCCTGATTGTGGTCGTCGGTGTGGTCGCCGGTGTGTTCACCGCCACCGAGAGCGCCGCCATCGCCGTTCTGTATTCGCTGTTCGTCAGCGTCTATGTGTACAAGGGGCTGAATTGGAAGGGCGTTTGGAAGGCGCTGAATGAGTGCGTGGAGACCCTGAGCATCGTGCTGATTCTCATTTCCACCTCCGCTGCCTTCGGCTACTGCCTGACCATCCTGCATGTTCCGCAGTTTGCCGCCGACCTCATCACCAGCGTTTCCAGCAACCCCATCGTGCTGGCGCTGCTGATTAACCTCATCCTGCTCATCCTCGGCTGCATCATGGATATGGCGCCTATCATCCTGATTGCTACCCCCATCCTGCTGCCCATCGCCGAGAGCATCGGCATTGACAAAATTCAGTTTGGTATTATGATGATGCTGAACTGCGGCATCGGTCTGCTGACCCCGCCCGTCGGCTCCGTGCTGTTCATCGGCTCTGCCGTATCCAAAGTACCGATGGAGCGCGTGGTCAAGGCGACCCTGCCCTTCTATCTTTGCATGCTCGTTGCGCTGCTGCTGATTACCTTCATTCCCGAAATCAGCCTGTTCCTGCCGCGCCTGTTCATGCAGTAAGGAGCAATTTTCATGAAAATGACTTTCCGCTGGTATGGCAGCAAGGATGACCCCATCCCGCTGCGCTATATCCGGCAGATACCCGGCATGAGCGGCCTGATGGGACTTTTGGATAAGCCCGCAGGCGTCGTTTGGGAAGAAGACGAGATTCATGCGCTGACGGAGGAGGTACATGCCGAGGGCTTGGCCTTAGAGGTCATTGAGAGCGTCAATGTCCATGAGGACATCAAGCTCGGCCTGCCCACCCGCGACCAATACATCGAAAACTACCGCACGACCATCCGCCGTCTTGCGAAATACGGCGTAAAGGTCATCATCTACAACTTCATGCCCGTATTCGACTGGCTGCGGACGGACTTGGCCCGCGTGATTCCCGAAGACGGCTCGAACAGCCTGTACTTTGATGAAAAAGACCTGGGCGAGATGGGACCGCTGGAAATCGTGCGGCGCACGGCCGAGGCTTCCTGCGGCTTCGCCCTGCCCGGCTGGGAGCCGGAACGCCTGAGCCTGCTGGAGCAAACCCTGCGCGGCTACGAGGGCATGACGGACGACAGGCTGCGCGAACATTTTCGCTATTTCTTGGACGGTGTGATTCCCGTGTGCGAGGAGGTCGGCGTAAAAATGGCCTGCCATCCCGACGACCCCGCCTGGCCGATTTTCGGCCTGCCGCGCATTGCGCACTGCCGGGCGGACTTTGATAAGATGGTCGCCCTGCATGATTCGCCCGCGAATACTCTCTGCCTCTGCACCGGCTCTCTCGGCTCTGACCCGAACAACGATGTGCCGGCGCTGGTGCGGCACTTCGGTTCGATGAACCGCATCGGCGCGATGCACGTCCGCAACGTAAAGCACTTGGGCTATCATCACTTTAGAGAGGCCGCCCACCTGTCCGCAGACGGCGACTTGGATATGTACGCCATCATGAAGGCCATCTACGATTTCTGTCCGAACACCTATGTCCGCCCAGACCACGGGCGCATGATTTGGGACGAAAAGGGACGGCCGGGCTACGGTCTGTATGACCGTGCGCTGGGCGCTGCCTATCTGAACGGCCTGTGGGAGGCCATCTGCAAGGAGAATGCCAAATGAAGCTGAATGAACAGGGTGTTCTGAACGCTGCGGCTTGGCGGGAAGCGCAAATTGCGCTTCCCTCCTTTGACCGAGCGCAAATGTGCCAAAGAACCGGCGACGCCCCGCACTGGGTTCACTTCGGCGCGGGCAACATCTTCCGCGGCTTCATTGCCGGCCTGCAGCAGACGCTGCTTGAACAGGGCTCGGAAAGCACGGGCATTGTGGCGGCGGAGACCTTTGATGATGAAATCATCGATGCAATCTATGACCCCCACGATGCCATGACCCTGCTGGTCACGCTGCTGCCGGACGGCTCAACGGACAAAAAAGTCATCGCCTCCATCGAAAAAGGGCTGAGGGCAAGCCCGCGTTTCCCGAAAGACTGGCGTTCCCTGTGCGCCGCATTTGAAGACCCGGCGCTGCAGATGGTCAGCTTCACCATCACCGAAAAGGGCTACGCGCTGTACAATATGCACGGGGAAATGCAGGAAATCGCCGCCAAGGACATTGCGAACGGCCCTGCAAACCCCTGTCATGCCATGAGTGTGGTGACGGCGCTGCTCTTCAGGCGCTTCACGGTCTGCGGCACGCCTGTTGCGATGGTCAGCATGGATAATTGCAGTCACAACGGTGAAAAGCTGCGTGCAAGCGTTCTTCAAATCGCCCGCGGCTGGCTGGCGAACGGCTTTGTTCCCGCCGCTTTCGTTGAATGGCTGGAAAGCGAGCAGAAGGTCAGCTTCCCGTGGAGCATGATTGACAAAATCACGCCCAGACCTTCGGATGCAATCGAGCGGCAGCTCACCGCCTTGGGGCTTGAGGATATGTCGCCCGTTGTCACGAAAAAGGGAACATATATCGCGCCCTTTGTCAACGCGGAAGCCCCGCAGTACCTCGTCATCGAGGACAGCTTTCCGAACGGCCGTCCCGCGCTGGAAAAGGCGGGCGTGTACATGACAAACCGCGATACCGTCAACAACACGGAGCGCATGAAGGTCACGACCTGCTTAAATCCCCTGCATACGGCGCTGGCAGTATACGGCTGTCTGCTGGGTTATCGGCTCATCGCCGATGAAATGCATGACCCCGAGCTCAGCCAATTGGTGAGACGGCTCGGCTATCGAGAGGGGCTGCCCGTGGTGACAGACCCGAAGATTTTAAGCCCCAAAGCCTTCTTGGACGAGGTGGTAGAGCAGCGTCTGCCCAACCCCTTCATGCCGGACACCCCGCAGCGCATCGCCACCGATACGAGCCAGAAAATCCCCGTGCGCTTCGGCGAAACGCTGAAGAGCTATGCCGCCCGCCCCGATTTGGATGCGTCCGCCTTGGTCGCCCTGCCGCTGGCCCTGGCCGGCTGGCTGCGCTATCTCTTGGGGCTTGATGATGAAGGCCGGGAGATGGCCGTCAGCGCCGACCCCATGCTTCCGCAGCTTCAGGACGCGCTCAGGGGCGTGACCCTCGGCCGTCCCGACAGCGCCGAAGGCGTTCTGGACGGCATTCTGAAAAACGAAGTTCTGTTCGGCATTGACCTGAACAAGGTCGGCCTTGCCGACAAGGTCAAAACCATGTTCGCCGAAATGCTCAGGGGAACGGGCGCTGTCAGAGACACGCTGAAACGATATTTGGCGTAACACGGAAAATAGGAGTGACAAACGTGGAGCTGCCTGCTTGGAAAATGCGCGAGACCGGTAAGGATTATGCTCTGCGCGTTCTGAAGGAAAACATCATTCATCTGCGGCTTCCGCCCGGCAGCATGCTCAGCGAGAACGAGCTGGCGCTGCAGCTCGGCCTCAGCCGAACCCCTGTCCGCGAGGCGCTGCAGGCCTTAAGCAAGATTAAACTGGTGGAAATTTATCCCCAGCGCGGGAGCGCCGTTGCCCTGATTGACTATGACCTCATCGAAGAGGCATGCTTCATGCGTCATGTGCTGGAATGCGCAGTGGTCAGGCGGGCGGGCGAACGTATGCAGCCGGAGCAGCTTCAGTCCATCGGAAACAATGTGGCACTGCAGGAATATTACCTGAAAACAGATGCGCCGGAGGATGCTTTGGAAAGCCTTTGGATGCTGGACAACGAGTTCCACCACCTTCTGTTTTCCGCCGCTCACATGGAGCAGACGTGGCAGATGATGACCGACTTCACCGTACATTTTGACCGCGTCCGCAACATGTCCCTGACTGCTGTCAAGAACAACAAAAATGTCGCTGACCACCGCGCCATCTACGAGGCGCTGAAGTGTGGCGATACGGAACAGGCGCACGCGGTCCTCAGCGACCATCTTTCCCGTTACAAGGTGGATGAAGCTGCCCTCCGCGCCAGCTATCCGGAAAGCTATTTCAAACAAAAACAATAAAACCATTACTTTGGCTAAGGAAAGGAAATGGACCATGAACATCAGACTGCACAAAACCTTATCTCTGGCCATCTGTCTATGCATGCTGCTGTCGCTGCTCACTCCGATGGCGTTTGCATCTGCTGAAAGTACCCAGGTGACCAATACATATGACCCTGCTAATCCTTATGTCAACGTGAATGTCGGTCTGTTTCATCATGTACCTATTGAGGCAGATGATGTCAACTGCGGAACAGCCACGTATTATCTGCCTGAAGGTATGAATCCTTGGGCGCCTGCGGTTATTGTGTTGACACCAAACAACACCACGGCAGAAACGTTCTCAGAATCGGACATCGGTTTACAATGGCGTGCTGTAGCGGATACAAAGAAAATCGCTATAGCCTTCCTTGAGCCTGCAAGCGGCGGTACTTGGAATCTTAATTTGGATGTAGATCGAAGAGATGATTCCGCAGTACTGAACCAGTTGTACATGGTCATGCGTAAAAAAAGCCTGAGCTTAATCGGCGCATTCTCAATGGACAAATCGCACACAGCGCTGGTTGGCTATGAAGAAGGCGGCGCCGCTGCGCTGCTCTTCGGCGGTCGCTGGGCAAGTGACTTCAGTTCCATCTGCGCAGTCAATGCGGCAGAAGTACCGAGTGCTGCTTTGGAGACTGTGGGAGAAGCCTATGTGCTGCCATTCCCAGGTGACACCACCCGCGGCGTAGAAGAAGAGGCAATTGCTGCCAAGACCGTAGACACGCCCGTTTGGTTCATTGCTTCCAATGAAAACGACAAAAACTGTTCCGCATTGGATTACTATTTGGCTGCGAACCAAGCGCAGGTCGGCGAAGCTAACACGATAGCCGAAGAGGTATACACTTCCACCCGTGACGGTTCCGCTTCGCAGGTGTGGGTCAGTAAAGAAAATCAGACGCCTGAGACTATCTGGAGTCAGTTCTCCGGTCAATACAAACGCTTCATGGCCATGCAATTGCCCGGCCGTGTCGCTAAGGCGCAAGATTTTACTCAATCCGGTTTCAGCATTCACGAAGAAACCATCAACGATGAGCTTCGCCGCTGGATGGTCTATGTTCCCTCCTCGTATACTGGAGAGGAGGCCGTACCTATGGTGCTGGTCATGCATGGATATACTGCTTCCATGTACGCCATCGCCGAGGAATCTCGCTGGTATGATGTGGCCGAAGAGAACGGCTTCATCGTTGTGTTTGCGCAGGGTCTTGTTCGCCCCGCAGATTTGATGGGCAACATTCCTACCGCAATGTGGCTTGCCGGCGCATTCAGTGCATTGGCTGGCGATACTGATCCTGATGTCGATTTAAAGTTCCTCGATGCACTGCTTGATAAGATGGAAGCCCAATATAACATTGACACTGGCCGCGTATATGCTACGGGTCACTCCAATGGAAGCCTGATGACTTGGGCTCTTGGCTGCCGTTATGCAAATCGCTTTGCAGCAATTGCTCCCGTTGGCTATATGAGTTCGATAATGGGCATCGATGCTGATGCTCTGCTGCCGACATGGTCCTTCCTTGGTGAGTATGACTCCGCTGGCGTGGCCGAATTGGTTGAGGGCAACGCTACTGTCACCGCGCTGCAAAGCTGGAATGAACAAAACCGCACCAATGAGGTGACTGTTGAGGACAGCACCGAGCGAGATGGTGCTTTTGTGACGAAGACGTTCACCAACGACGATGCTGTGCCGCTGGTCAAGTATACTGTAGTAAACGACACCCCACATGTTTATTTGCAGGAGGAAAGCATTTCTATTTGGAACGAATTCTTCAGCAAGTATAGCCGTGGTGAGGACGGTACGCTTTACTATCAGGCTGATACGAATAGCGAGCCTGTCGCCGTGGAAGCCGGTGTTTATCAGTCAAGCAACAAATGGTATACTAGCGCACAATAATCCATCTCAGTAAAAAAATAAAAAACTTACCATCATTCACCCGCTGCTTCTGTAAAAAGAGGCAGCGGATTTTCTAATATTAAGGTAACAACACACAAATGAAGCGGTAGATACGACAGGAAAAGCGCCAAATACAGAAAACGTTATTTGCCGCGCCAGGAATCTCTTATTCTTGGTGATTTCTGAGTCAATGAAGAGGGGCTGCCTCTTTTGATCTTCTCAGATCATTTTGAAACAGCCCCTTGCATTATTTTACTTATGGCAGCACCGCACAAATGAGGGGCACGATAAATCGTGAATTTTGTGTCAGATACGATTGCAAAAATCGATGGTTTACTGGATGTAAATCGAGATTTTTGCAAGAAGTAGATGGCGCAAAAGGCACATTTTTGCGAGTCGCCGAATTGTGCGGTGATGCCTTAA
>CAVDRM010000007.1:0-75112 GCA_963611355.1 Anaerovibrio sp. | reverse complement strand
AATACAAAGCAAGAACCTCTTCCAGTAGAGCAATGTCCAAACTGATGCTGGATTGTCTCCTTGAACCTGATCACCTTTTTCTGATCCTTGAAAATTGATTTCCGTGGATAGCAGCAAAACAATATAGACGAAGCTTGTATTGTGTGGTAAAATACATACGATATATGAAATTTTCCGGAGCCGAAAGGCGGCCGGTAAAATAAGGAGAGAAAGCGGCATGGAGTACAAGGACGGGACAATCACCGATTACAAGGCGGCAGCAAAGGACTTTATCGAAAACGAAAAGCAGTTTCATCTGGGTGGCATCCCGACGGAGCAGTCCAACCCCTTGACCCGCGGCCTGAGTGCCAAGATTGCGCGCAGCACCAAAGAGGGCGTCAAGACCATTCTGCGGGCAGATAAGTACATTGCCGGCGTTGCGGCAGCGTGCTTTGAAACCGAGGCGTTTCAGGCAATGACGGCAGACATCCGCCGAATCATCGACGAAAAGCGCGCCGTGCTGTTTTCATCCGTCGGCGCGTCCGGCCGTATGGGGCTTCAGCTTGAATCCACATGGCATCTGTTCTGGGAGAGCCTGACGCAGAAAATTCCCGCCCGTGCCGAGGAATTTAACCGTATCAGCAAATGCTGCAACAGTTTCATGACCGGCGGGGATCGCGCCACGGTTCGCAGCGTGGAAAACTTTGAGGATTATCAGACCTTCGGTGCCCGTCAAATTGCGGATTCCGGCGTGTCCAAGGGCGACGTCGTCATCGTTTTGGCGGAATGCGGTCTGTCATCGTCCACCATCGGCTCGGCTGTCGAAGCGGCCGACCGCGGCATTGCGACCTATTATTTCCACTGCAACCCGCGTGAGGTGCTGTGCCGGTATCTGGAACGCGCCCGCAAGGTCTTTGCCCGCACAGACATCACCTTCCTGCCGCTGTATGTGGGCAACATGGCAGTGGCCGGCTCGACCCGTATGCAGGTGACGACGGTCGAGCTGCTGGTCGCAGGCACGGCGCTGGAGCTGGCAAGCTGGGCATGGCTCAAGGACAACCTGAGCGCGGATGAATTAAAGGCTGTCGGCGCAGGCGTACTGGAGCCTGACGAATATGCAGCGCATTTTCAGAGCCTTGTCTGCCAGCTTTCCTGCGGCGAGGCGCTGGAGGGCATGGCGCAGATGGTCGATTACGAAACGGCCACCTACGAAAAGGGCGGCCTGATTACCTACTGCGCACACGCATATTTGCAGGACATTCTGACCGATACCACCGAGCGCCAGCCCACTTTTACGCTGCCGCCCTTCCGCAAGTCCAACGACACCACGAGCCCGCTTTCATGGGCGTATGCCAAAGACCCGCTGTATCCGTCAAAAATCGCTTGGCAGCACATCATTCGCCGCCCCGTGAATGGCTTGGACTGGACCGTTCAGGACTATATCGACATGCAGGCGGATAAGAGCATCATTGACAATCCGCCGTCCGTCGGCTCGGAGGAGCTGGACTACTACATGATTGGCAACGAAGACGACAAAACGCGTTATTCGCAGCATCCGGCACATCTGGTCTGCGTGGACATCAACAATTCCGCTACGGACGGCTCGTATGCTTGGTACAGGGACAATGCGAGGCTTTTTGACGGCGGCGTCATCGTCCGCATGGGCGATATTTCCGGCACTTATGAAAACGAAATCCGCGTTCCCGTCAGCCTGCCGCACACCATCATGGAGCTGCTCCCGCATCTGATGGTGAAGCTGGCATTCAACATGATGTCCACGGCGACAATGGCCAAGATGGGGCGCGTATGGAGCAACTGGATGATTCAGGTGCTGCCCACCAATAAGAAGCTGATTGACCGCTCCACCCGCATCATTGCAGAGCTGGCGCATATTTCCTATCAGGAGGCTTGCGAAGAATTCTTCAAGTCCTATTTGAATCGTCCGAAGGAGCAGGAATACCGCGAAAGCTATGTGGTGGAAACGCTCAAACGACTGGGTGTCGACCCGAACAAGGAAGACTGACGCTCTGTTTCATCAAAGTCATGGCCTCTTTCACAATGTGAAAAATACATCCTTTCGGCCCAAAAGCCCTTGCGGGCGGCGGGGTGTTCTGGCAGAATGCAATCGGTGCAATATCATTTTTCCTGTCCGAATCATTTACGAAAGGGGTTTGACAAGCATGAAGCCGAATCCCATAATCATTGAGAGACAGAAAGGATAGGTCTGTTCTTTTGCGGTGTTTTCAGGAACAGACACGCGCTTTTCAAGGACGCATGTTGCCAGCGATGCATGGGTGAGATGCGTCTTTTGATGATACACGAAAAATGAATCGAGGCGATAACACAAAAGAAGAAAAACGAATGAAAGCGAAGCGCATCCTGTCCGCAGCCATGGCGCTGCTGCCGACCGCAAGCCTGCCCCTGTCGGTGCTCGCGGAGGAGTACGATCTTGCGAAGGGCAGCATTGAGGTTACGGCAAGTGAGAACGGCAATCAGTACGTTACGCAGACGAACGGTGTCACGAACGAGCAGCAGACAACAGCGATCGTCATCACACGGACGGACAAGAACACGGCGACGCAGAACACCGTCCCCGTCAAGACGGAGAAAAAGCAGACCGCCGCGGTCACGCGCAAGGATGTGAACATCGACGTGAGCGGCACAGGAGATTATTACATTATCGGAAGCGCCGCTGTTTCCGTCGAGGGTGCGGGCAGCGTGACCATCGAGCTGGAGGGCGGGAAAACGGCCAGAAGCGGCCATGGCCGCTCCTGGGTGGAGAAGAACAACGAGGCAGCTTGACCATCACCGGCGCGGGTATCGGCGGCAGCTAATATGCTAAAGGCAGCGATAGCACCGTTTCAGGTGACGCGCAGACCAAGGAGGTCGACCCGGACGTTTCCAAGCTGCCTCCAGAAGGAAAAATCGAGTATTACGCCTCCGACACGGACATGGAAAAGGATCTGCCGACAAAGACCGTTCACGGCAAGAAAAAGTCCGCACCCCTTTACCGCGTGAAGGCTTCGGACGTCAGGAAGCTCCGCTATACATCCGAGCGCAGGAGCGGCGTGCTGACCAGCACCACGGACGCGGACTTTGCGGTTTTCACGGGCAAGCTCAGCGGCCTCAGCACCTTAAAAGAGCAGGGCGTGAAAACAATCGTGTTTGTTACCCAGGGAGCGCAATCCGCCTTCGTCCTCTCCGAGCAGCTCGAAAAGGGCAGAAGCGGCGAGACTTACTATCTCACCCATGACGGCAATACCGTCGCCTTCACCCTCGGCGAAAGCATGATGGATGTGCGCGGTCTTCTCAAAAAAGAACAAGCCGTTTACTTTATCAGTCAATCAAAATGAAAATATATTCTTCAAAAGAATAAAACATAAATCCTGTCAATCAATCGGGCGGGCAGACACTTCTTGTGCCTGCCCGCCCTGTCTGCCGCGCCGTATTGTTTTTTCGGCAAAATTACGGCATAAACGCAAAAAGGGTGGTCAAACGGCGCAAAATCCTGTATAATAGAGTACATCATTCCGCAGAAGGAGGAAATCACGGTTGAAACGTTTGGGCGCAATGCTTCTGTCTCTTTGCCTGCTGCTGACGTGTACTGCGTCTGCATCGGAGGGAGAACAGAAGACCTATGTCATGGCCGGTTATGACGGTGAAAATACCTATCGCACTTGGGAGACCAATCTTTTTTTTGCGCGTATGGAGGAAAAAACGGGCATCCGCTTTTCCTTTCAACAGTATTCGAGCAGCGCCGCATGGCAAAAGGCCAAGGACAGCATGACGCAGGACGCCGATGACCTGCCCGATGTTCTTTTTAAGGCGGAGCTTTCGTCCTCCGAGTGTGAGACCCTTTATGAAAAGGGCGTGCTCATTGACCTGATGCCGCTGTTAGAGGAGAACTGTCCCAATCTTTGGAAGCTGCTGATAGAGAACCCCGATTATTTAAAGCAGATTTCTCTGTCCGGCGGGCAGGTCGTTGCGCTGCCGTATATTTCCGAGGCGCCGGCGCAGAACTGCATGTGGATTAACAAAAAATGGCTTCAGACCTTAAACTTGGATGCGCCGACAGACCTTGAATCGCTTGTCACCGTGCTGAAGGCGTTCAAGGAAAAGGATCCAAACCAAAACGGCAAGGCGGATGAAATCCCGCTGGCTTTCTTGGGCCCGTTTGATTTAAAATTTTTAGCCCATGCGTTCGGAATGACCTGCAACGACTACAACATTTTTGCCCAAGGCGGCAAGGTGTATTTCATGCCGCTTGAAGAGAATTTCCGCCCCTTCATCGAATGGTGCAGGGAGATGTACGCATCCGGCCTGTTCGACCGCGACGGCTTCACCACGGCGGATACCCTGCGCACGGTGACGGATTCCGACGCGACGCAGACCTACGGCATCGTGCTGACCAGCTCGCCGGCCAACATCATGCCGTCCGACTGGCTGACGGATTATGAAGTACTGATGCCGCTGACCGATGACGGCCGACAGGTGTACAGGAGCTTTATCGGCAGCCTGTTCCGCGGCACGTTTGCCGTCACCTCAAAGTGCGATGACCCTGCCGCGCTGCTGCGCTGGGTCGATACCCTGTACGGGGAGGAGGGGGCGAAGCTCGCCTCCGTTGGTCTTGAAAATGTGGACTATGTCGTGGATGGCGATGGGACATGGCGCGTTACGGACAGCGCGAAGGGAAATACCTATTTTACCTCCGAGACGTTGATTATATCCGGCGCTACACCGCCGGGCGCGTCCTGCGATGAATTCCAGACACGCTATAACGATACCGCCGTGGCATCGCTGAGCAGACAGCTCATCAAGCTGAACCAAATCGCCGAGCGCCCCTTCCCGTATTACGATTTGACGGATGCGCAGGCTGCGGAAATCACCCCGCTGCAAAATGAGATAGGCTATTATGTGGATATGCAGATTGCCCGCTGGGTGCTGGGCGAGGAGGAAATTTCCGATGCGTCCTTCAGTGCCTTTGAGGAAACGCTCCGGGAAAAAGGGCTTGACCGATTTATGACTTTCTGGCAAAATATATTGGATAATTTGTGATGAGGGGGACATTCAGCCGTATGGAAGTCTATTCTAAGGCGCTTCGTGAACTGAAAACACCGGAAATGATGGAGCGTTTTTCCCGCTTATACGGTCATCGCAGCGGAGAACTGGCGCGCCAGCTCACCCGCTATACCCAGCTTGTCAAGCAGCACGAGGATATGTTTCACTCGACCGAGGCGCTTTATTTAATCAGCTCGCCCGGCCGCACAGAAATCGCTGGAAATCATACCGACCATCAGAACGGGCGCGTGCTGGCTGCCGCCGTGAATCTGGATATGCTGGCGGCCGTATCGCCGAGGCATGATAATCTGATTCGCCTGCACAGCGAGGGTTTTCATAAGTTTGATTTGGATTTGTCGGATTTAAGCGTCCGCCCGGAGGAAAAGGGGACGTCTGCCGCGCTCGTGCGCGGTACTGCTGCCCGCATGAAGGAATTGGGCATGAAGGTCGGCGGCTTTGACGCGACCGTCACGTCCGATGTGCTGTCCGGCAGCGGGCTTTCCTCCTCGGCGGCCTATGAGGTGCTGACGGGCGCTGTCTTTGATGCGCTTTACAACGGCTTCACCGAGGACCCCGTGCAGCGGGCGGAAATCGCGCAGTATGCGGAGAATGCCTATTTTGGCAAGCCCTGCGGACTGATGGACCAGATGGCCTCCAGCGTAGGGGGCATGGTGTCCATTGATTTTAAGGGCGAGCCCATCATTCAGCCCGTGAATTTCGGCTTTGCCGACGCCGGCTATTCGTTGATTGTCGTCGATACCCGCGCCTCGCATGACGACCTGACGGATGAATATGCGGCCATTCGGAGCGAAATGTCAGCCGTGGCCGAGCTGTTTGGCGAAAAGTCCCTGCGCATGGTGCGCCCTGAGCAGGTGATGCAGAATATCGCCCTCATTCGCCAAAAGGTCAATGACCGCGCAGTCCTGCGCGCCATTCACTTCTTCAACGAGAACGATAGGGTCAAGAAGCAACTTGCAAACATCAAGCATAATGACTTGGGCGCGTTCTTCTCCCTGATTATCGAGTCCGGCTACAGCAGCTGGATGCTGCTGCAAAATGTTCATACTGCCGGAAGCTGCCAGCCGCTTTCCGTCGCGTTGGCCATTGCGGAAGAAATGTTGAAGGACCGCGGTGCGTGGCGCGTGCATGGCGGCGGGTTTGCGGGAACAACGCTGAACTTCGTGCCGAATGAAATGACGGGTGAATTCGTCAGACGGATGGAAGCCGTCTTCGGCGCGGACTGCTGCTATGTGCTGGATGTCCGTCCCGAAGGCGCGGCAATGGTCTTAAAAGCGTAACATCCGCTTGACACGAAATCTCCTTCGTGCTATGATTTATGTGCAGTCCTTGGGCTGCTTATCTGAATATTGCTTTTCATGTGTCTTTGGGGCTGGGTGAGGTGCGTGGCATCGATTCCCGACCGGCGGTCACAGTCCGCGAACCGTGCGCTTGCGCGGCCGATTCGGTGTAATTCCGAAACCGACAGTACAGTCTGGATGATAAAAGACGCTTTTCCGCTTGCAAAAGCAGCAAACGGTTTTGCCCGCCCTTCTGCACACGCTTGAAAGGCGGGCTTCCATTTTGGCGTGATTTGACGTTGAAGCCTGAGGGAAAATTTGCAGCGAGGTTTTCGCTTTCGGTAAGGCTGAACGGGGAAGAAGCAGCAAAAGTCCTGCGAAAAGCCGACGAAAGCTCCGATGGTTTTGACAAAAAAACGCATGGGAAGCGGAGAGGAGCAAACAACATGAAGCATGATGACACAAAGCGTCTGGTGACCCTGGGAATGCTGAGCGCACTGGCCTATATCTCTGTGGTGGTCATTCGCATCCCGATGGTATCGTTTTTAAGCTATGAGCCGAAAGATGTTATTTTGGCCATCAGCGCATTCTTGTTCGGCCCCATATCGGGCTTGTGCGTGACCACTGTCGTCTCGCTGGTCGAGATGGTGTCGATTTCGGAAACAGGCTGGATAGGGCTGATTATGAACATTCTTTCGTCTGGTATGTTCGTAGGCACGGCGGCGCTTGTGTATAAGCGCTTGCATACGCTGAAGGGAGCGGTTATCGGGCTGGTCGCTGGAACGCTCTGCATGACCGCCATGATGCTGCTGTGGAACTATCTCATTACGCCGCTTTATATGGGCGTTCCGCGCAGCACGGTGGCGGCGATGCTGGCAACGGTCTTTCTGCCGTTTAATTTGGTGAAGGGAACGATAAATGCCGCACTGACCATGCTGCTGTATAAGCCCGTGGCGAAGGGTCTGCGGGCAGCGCATTTGGCGCCTGAATCCGTGAACAGGGAAACGGAAAAGAAGCAGGGGCTTTCCGCGGGTGTTATCATTGTTTCGCTGCTCGTCCTGATTACGGTCGTGCTGCTGGTTTTAGTGATGTGGGGAAAGCTGGGAGAATAATGATAACGCTGAACGGAACGGTCATTCACGGGCAGCATAAGGGGACGGGCGCGGGCTTTCCGACGGCAAATTTGGCAGTTGAGGCGGGGGAGACGCTCCCCAAGCCCGGCGTGTATGCGTCCTGTGCAACGGTGAACGGGAAAAAACGCCCCGGCGTGACAAACATCGGGACGCGCCCGACGGCGGATTGTTCTGCCGCCGTGACGGTCGAAACGTGGCTGTTTGACTTTGAGGAGGATATATACGGTCTGCCGATGGAGCTTTCGCTGTATGGCTTCATTCGCGGTATCCGTCCGTTTGAAAGCATGGCGGCATTAAAGCGTCAAATCGACGCGGACAGAGTCACTGCGCTTGAAATGCTTGGCTTTCCGTGGTATGAAGAGCTGACGGCGTCGGCTGTGGAAACCGCCGCGCTGGGTATTCGGCTTGCGAAGCGGCTTTGCGCCGGAGATGTCGTCGTTCTGCATGGCGATCTTGGCGCGGGCAAAAGTGAACTGGCTCGCGGCATTGCGCGGGGACTTGGCGTCAGCGAGCCTGTGCCCAGCCCATCGTTCACCATCCTCAATGCATATTTATCCGGTCGTCTGCCGCTGTATCATTTTGACTGGTACCGTATTCAGGATGCGGAGGAGCTTGAGGCCATCGGCGCGGAGGAGCAGATCAACGGAAACGGGGTTTCCCTGATAGAATGGGCAGAACGCGCACCGGAACTGCTGCCGGACGGCTTTCTCTTGGTCAGCATTGAAAAACTTTCTGAGACTGAACGCAGGATTACCGTAAAATCCGCAGGCAGTTTCCGTTCGTTTGACCTGTTCAAATTAAAGGAGGCTTCAGCATGCTGATTTATGCGATGGACACATCCGGCCCGACGGCCGGCGTTGCGCTGCTTCGGGATGATGTGGTGATTTATGAAGCAGTTGCCCGCAACAAAATGACGCACTCCGAGAGCATAATGCCCATGACCGAGGAGGCGTTTCTGCGCGCCGGCACACGCATCGAGGACGTAGATTATTTTGCCGTTGCCGCAGGACCCGGCTCCTTTACGGGTGTCCGCATCGGCGTGACGGCTGTCAAGGGCATGGCGCAGGCTTGTGAGAAGCCCTGCATTGCCGTTGACGCGCTGGAGGCTTTTGCCAAGGGCGTTTCCCTGTTTGACGGCATTCTGTGTCCGATTCAGGATGCCCGTGCCGGTCAGGTTTACGGTGCCGTGTTTGAAGGGCTGACAATGGCGCGGCTCATGGAGGATGAACCGCTGAAGTTAGAAGAATACCTGTCAAAGGCCGATGTCTTGGCACAGGGGAAAAAGCTGCTGTTCGTCGGAGAAGGCGTGGCCGTTCATAAAGAAAAAATCACTGCCTGCATGGGGGAAAGGGCAGTGTTTGCGCCGCCTGCAGCCCTGTATTTAAGGCCTGCAGCCATTGCTGCCATCGCCGCAGGCCATATTGATCGAGCTGTGGACGCCCGTGCGGTGAAGCCACTATATCTGCGTGCGCCGCAGGCAGAACGGCAGAAAAATTTGCTGGAGAGCGCCCTGCATGGATAAAAACATTGAAATTCGCCGAATGGCCGTTGCAGACATTCCGGCTGTTCATCGGATTGAGACGGAGGCCTTTGCCATACCGTGGAGTGAACGCTCGTTTCATCAGGAGCTGGAGACCAATCCCTGCGCCAGATATTTGGTCGCCGTACGGGATGGGCAAATCCTCGGCTACGCGGGCGCGTGGATTGTGTTGGACGAGGGACATATTACGAATATCGCCGTTGACAAAGCCGTACGCGGAATGGGAATCGGCCGAAAACTCACGGAAAGCCTGATGCAGTACGCCTCTGACTTGGGCGCGTCCTATCTGACCCTTGAGGTGCGCAAGAGCAATGAAATTGCGCAGAATTTATATAAGTCGCTGGGCTTTATCAAGGTCAGCGTCCGCCCCAAATATTATGAAGACAACGGGGAGGACGGCTGGCTGATGGTGTGTGACCATCTTCCTGACGCACAGAAAGACTTTACCGAAGAAGAAACGGTGTATGAATAATATGAAAGGGTACGGCAATGATGCGCCGTACCCTTTATCCTATCATTGAATGAATCAGCCGATGAGCCCGCTGATAAAAATTTCCAGTCCGATGGCAATCAAAATGATGCCGCCGAGGATGGACGCCCTGCTGCTCAAATGCGTTCCGGCCTTTTTGCCGATGAGCAGCCCGCCCATGCAGATGCAGAAGGTGACGGCCGCAATAATCAGCGAGCCGGTCAGCGCCATTGTCAAGTCGTATTCGGCAATGGTAAAGCCGACGCTCAGCGCGTCAATCGAAGTGGCGATGCCCTGCACCAAAAGTCCGCCGAAGGAAAGCCCTTTGACGGCTTCTTCTTCGCTATTCCCGTTCTTATTGCGGATGCCTTCAAGCAGCATTTTGCCGCCGATATAGCACAAAAGCACCAGCGCTATCCACGGAATGAAGCGCTCGAACGCCGAGAAGCATTCCACCACCGTATGGACGCAGACCCAGCCGACCATGGGCATGAGAAACTGGAAAAAGCCGAATACGCCTGCGATGACCGCCATGCGGGTTTTGCGCATATGCGGCTCGTTCAGCCCGTTGGCCATCGACACGGAAAAGGCGTCCATTGCAAGCCCTACGCCCAGCAGCGCGCTGTTGGCAAAGAAAAGAAGACTCCATTGCATGATTGTATCCTCCCGTAAAGGTCGTCGTATACGCAAAAACCCAAGCATGGCCGCCGCATTTTTGCCGGTATACTTGGGCGTTTTTTCGTTAAAAAAGACGCACGTATGCCGCATGGCCATACATGAGTCTCGTAATTTAAAACAAGCCAGACCCGTCATGGGTCGGTGTGTTGACTTGCTACGCACAGGACGTGCGCTTACTACTCCCTCACTGGGAATTTGCAGAGTTATCATAGCACAACTTTTGGGCTGCGTCAAGAATCGATGCGCCCAAAAACAAAGGCGAAATTCTTCTTCTTGCGGGAAAACGGAGAGATTTCCTGACCTTCCGAAAAATTCTCCCGATAGATATGCGTTTGGCTCTTCGGCTGTGCGTTCAAGCCTTGCGTTTCGGGAAAAGGCATGATATAATTCAGTTATCCTGAATTTTTGAAAGGCAGATGAAGCTCTGATGAAAAAGTTCTTAGCGGAATTCAAGACCTTCGCCGTGCGCGGCAACGTGGTGGATATGGCCGTCGGCGTGATTATGGGCAGTGCGTTCGGCAAAATCGTCACCTCGCTGGTCAATGACCTGCTGATGCCGGTTTTGACGCTGATCACGGGCGGCATTGACATCTCCAACCAGTTCATTGCCCTGGACGGCTCGTCCTACGACACCCTGGCGACCGCGCAGGAGGCCGGCGTTGCCACGCTGAACTACGGCGTGTTCCTGCAAACGGTGATTGATTTTGTCCTCGTGGCATTCTACATTTTCCTGCTGGTCAAGGGCATCAACCGCCTCCACCGTCAAAAGGAGGAAGCGCCTGCCACACCCGCGCCCAAGTGCCCGTACTGCTTGGAAGAAATCAAGGAGGGCGCGACCCGCTGCCCGCATTGCGCGGCGGAGCTGACGGTCAAGAAATAAATGATGCGTTTCAGGCATTTTTTCTGGGATTTTGACGGAACACTGTTCAATACCTATCCCCGCGTGACCCGCGCCATGCTCAAGGCGCTCCGCGACTGCGGCATTGAGGCGGATTATGAAGATGTTTTCAAAACCAACAAGGTCTCCTTGGAGGCCACTGCCCGGCTTTATGCGCCGCAGTATGGCTTGGAGCCGTCCTCTCTCTTGGACGGCTATCGGAAACACGCGGAGGAGGAAGACGACAGCACCATGCGCCTGTTCGACGGCGCAAAGGAATTTCTGGAGACCGTCGTTCAAAACGGCGGTGACAATTTTCTGTATACCCATCGCGGTTTGAGCGGCGTTGAGGCCCTCAAGCGCAACGGCATCCTGCCCCTGTTCCGTGACTGCGTGACCCACGAAGACGGTTTTCCTTCAAAGCCCGCACCGGATGCGCTGAATTACTTATGCGCAAAGTACGAGCTTGACAAAAAGGAATGCGTGATGCTGGGCGACCGGACGATTGACTTGGATGCCGGTATCAACGCCGGCATGTCCTGCGCCCTGTTAGACCCGGACGGTTTGTGTCCGAGCGATGTGCCGACGCCCTTTCGGGCGCACAGCTTTGCTGAAATGAGAAATCTGCTTCAACTATAAGAGATGATGAGGAGGCATTTTTATGAGTGAGAATGGTTCTTCCGTGCCGATTTCCAGACAAGAGATCAAGCGCATTTCCCGTGACCGTTTGCAGGCCAACCGCGGCTCATGCATCGGTGTGTATGTTCTGCTGGCCGTTTGTACGGCCATCGCCGCGACCGTGCCAATCGGCCTGCTGGCCATCTTCATCACGCCCGTGCTGATGGTTGCAGGCTGCCTTTACTATCAGAAAAACTATCAGGGTGAGACGCCGACCGTCTCCGATTGCTTTAGCGGCACATTTGACAACTACCTGCGGAAGCTGGGCGGGATGCTGTGGATGTATCTTTGGGAGCTGCTTTGGTCTCTCCTGTTCATCATCCCCGGCATCGTCAAATCTCTTGCCTACATGATGACGCCGTACATCTTGGGCGCACATCCGAATGTCACGGCCAAGTCCGCGCTCAGGCTGTCGATGCGCATCACGGACGGCTACAAGATGGATTTGTTTGTGGCAGTCCTGTCGTTCTTGGGCTGGGAGCTTCTGTCCGCGCTGACCCTCGGCATTCTGGAGATTCTTTTTGTCGGCCCGTACCGCAGCATCACCTTCGCCGGCATCTACAGTGAGCTGGAAAAATCCGCTTTAGAGCGGGATATCATCACGCCTGAAATGCTGGACGGAACGGTGGAAGTTTACTGAGGCTTGCTCGCATCAAAAAAGAGACCGCATTTTATACAGCCTCAGCGTGATGCAATGCACGCCATAGCGAACCGAGTCGTCAGCAAAGCAAGCTTGGAGACAAAATCAGCCCGCTGTCCAAGGCAGGACAACGGGCTGATTTTTATATGATGTATCAGACCTTACTCGGCAGCGTCGGTCACGGCAAAGGCATCGAATTCAATGTTCTGGATGCTCAGCAACTCCTGCGTGCCGTCCACTCCGTTGTAGAGATACATCAGCACATAGCTGATAGGCGCATCCGGCGTAACAACGGTGCATTTGCACAGCAGGCAGTAATTCATTCCGGTAACGACCTGCGTTCCGAGCAGGGCAATCGGCTCATAGGTGCATCCGAGCAGACCTTCCGTTGCTCTCTGGAAGGTGGCCAGCACGCCCTCAGGGAGCTCCAGCGGGGTGTCGTAGGCTGTCCAGCCGCCGAGCAATTCCGCATTGGTGCTTTCGGCCAGCACGGGCAGGGCAAGGACAACGAGCATCAGGGCAAGAATCAGCGCGGTCAGTTTTTTCATTTAGGGTTCCTTCTTTCCGCAGCCGTCATCGGCTGCTTTTTTTGAGCGCGGGAGGCTTTCGCTTCCCTCGCGGCACAATATTAACGATGGCCGCATTCAAATTATTCCCGAAAAAATAAAAATTTTTTCAAATTTTTTCCAAGAACGCCGTCGGCCGGAAAAAACGGCCGACGGCACTGGTCATTGCGGCTTTAGAAGAAGCAGGCGCAATCAGTCGCCGTAATACTGCGCATACTTTGCGGCACGCTCATCAATGATGTCCTGACCGCCGGAGGCAAGATAATCGTTCAAGCCGGCATCAAACACAGCATCGAAATCCTCAGCGGAGGCAACGATGGCTTGGCAGAGGAAGGTATCACGCTTTTCGGACAGCGCCGTGCCGACGCCCTCTTCAGAGGCAATCGCACCCACATGGAAAGCGGGAACGATGCGGCCTTCATTCTTCGCGCAGGCATTCGCAATTTCGATGTAGATGGGTTCGGTGGGCGGATAGGTCAGCGCCTTGGAAGCGTAGGTATATTCGCCGATGTACAGGCCGTTCACGGTGATGGTGTGGTCGATGTTCATGCCGGAATTCATGATATACTCGCCCGTTGCGGCTAAGGTCTTGTAAGCGCCGCTCTCGGTGCGCTCGTGGTTGATGCCCTCTTCGCCCATCTGCAGGTAGAGCAGGTTGTTGGCATCAGAGATGAAGTCCAGATAGAGCAGGGAGGCCAGAGGCTCATCGTTGGTGGCAGGGAAGAAGACCTTGCGGTCAACGCTGTTGGCCAAGAACTTGCGATACACGCCGGCATCGTTTTTAAAGCAGTCAACTGCTACATACGCCGCATCTTCGCCTGCGTTGCGCTTGATGTTCGCCTGAATGGAATCCTCGCCATTGCGGTAGGGATAGTCCCAGTTGTGCTGGAAAGCGCCCACGAAGCCGGCCTTGAGCATATCATCCTCGGTGGTGTCGCCGGAGCCGTACAGCGCAAAGTCCTTCCAAATGAGACCCTCGTTGTACCACTTATTCAGCACACGGATGCCTTCCTTGTAGTTCGGATAGAGCAGGTGGCGATCATCAAAGCCGTTGATATACAGCTCCTTATCGGTCGCATCATTGGGGACATAGGAGACGCAAAGCAGGTCATTGCGCCAGCCGACATCGTAAGAGGTGGTGTAGGGAATCATCTTGTCGGCGTCATCGCCCAGCAGCAGTTCGGCGTTCTTCTTGAAGGCGACCAAGCAGTCATAGAATTCTTTCTCGGTGGTGGGCAGGTCAAGATTCAGCTTCTTGAGCCAGTCCTCACGAATAAAGGTGTTGATGCGAGCATTGTCCGCCAGAATCGCCTCAATCGCCCACAGCTCCTTGGTGTCGGGATCCTGATCGTAGTAAATGTTGCCGTCGCCCAGCAGCTCCCACAGGTTGCCGAGAAGAGACTTGTACTCTTCCAGATAAGGGGTCAGGTTGGTGATGCCGCCCATGTTGGCGTAGGTCTGAATGGTGGGGTAGGAATAGGTGACGCAGATGTCGGGCGCATCGCCGGCAGCCAGCAGGTTATTCAGGTCGTCAACCTCCGTCCAGCGGCCGACAGAAACGAATTCAACCTCAACATTGTACTTTTCCAGCATGCCTTTCTTGATGAATTCGGCGAAAACGCTGGAGGTCGGGTCAGAGCCGCCGTCGTTGTGGCGATTATACACCTCAACGGTGATGTGACGGGTCGTGGTGAACTTTCCGTCCACAAATCCGTCATCCGCAGCAAAGGCGGACATCACGCCGCAGGTGAGCAGCATGACGACGAGCAGCAGGGAAGCGAGAAACCGTTTCATGAAACATCCTCCTTTTATTTTCATCGGGCATCCGCCCAATTTGGAACAGGTTCAACCCTTCTCGGCACCGATGGTTGCGCCGGTCACAAAGTAACGCTGCAGCCACGGATAAACCAGCAGGATGGGCACGGTAGCGAACATAACGGTCGCCATCTTGAGCGTTTCACCGACGCCCGGCGTAGAGAAGCCCTCCTGCGTAGCGACTTCCGTGCTCGTGGCGTTTTGCAGAATGTTGTACAGGTAAAGCTGAATGGGGTAAATATCGCTGCGCTTGTCGTTTAGGTACATCAGCGCATCGGAGAAGCCGTTCCAGCGGCCGACGGCGTAGAAGAGTGCCAGCGTCGCCAAAACAGGCAGGGACAGCGGCAGATAAATCCGCACCAGCATACGGATAGGCCCGGCACCGTCGATTTCGGCTGCTTCGCGCAGGCTTTCCGGCACGCTGAAGAAGAATGAGCGCATGATGATGGTGTTGTAAATGCTTAAGCAGCTCGGAATGGCAAGCACCCAGACGGTGTTGAGCAGATTCAAATTCTTCATCAGCAGGTAGTTGGGAATCGTACCGGCGCTGAAGTACATGGTGAAGACAATCAGACCGTTGATGACCTTGCGGCCGCGCATCTGCTCAAAAATCAGCGGGAACGCGCACATGACCGTCATCATCAGAGAAAACACCGTGCAGCAGAGGGTCAGAACGGCTGTAAAGCCCATCGAGTGCGTATACTTGGTGTTTTGCAGAACGGTTTTGTAAGCGTCCAAGTTCCAGCCCTTCGGCCAAAGCGTCACCTCGTTGCGAATCAGGTAGTAGGAGGAGGAGAGGGAGCGCGCCAGCACGTTCAGCATAGGAAGCAGGCAGATGAACATCAGGATGAAACAGATGACGGCGATGAGGACATCGGCCACCTTCGATTGTTTGTTTTTAATCATGCGTTCACCCCCTTACCAGATTCCGCGTTCGCCAAATTTTTTGGCCAACGTGTTTGCACCCAGCAGGAACAGGACACCGACAACGGATTGGAACAGACCGACGGCAATGGAAAGGGAGAACTGGTTGCCTTTAATGCCGCGCTGATATACGAAAATGGAAATGACATTGGACACACTCGTGACCAGTTTGTTGCTCAGTGCCAGAGGGCGATCAAATTCAGAGCCTAAGATATGTCCGAGGCGCATAATCAGGATAACAATGATGGTGGAGCGGATGCCGGGCAGGGTGATGTGCCAAATGCGGCGCCAGCGGTTTGCGCCGTCCACGGCGGCTGCCTCATAAAGCTCCGGACTGATGGCAGTCAGCGCGGCCAGATAGATAATGGTGCCCCAGCCGGCCTCCTTCCAGATGCCCAGCACAATGTATGTGCCGACCCACCAGTTCGGCTTGCTTAAGAAAGGCAAAACCGCGTCCTTATCGCCCGTCATGGCCTTATAGACGATGTTGATGAGGCCGTCATTGTCCGCCAAAAGACGGAGCGCCAAGCCGGAGATGATAATCCAAGACAGGAAGTGCGGCAGATACAAAACCGTCTGCGTAATTTTTTTGAAGCGCTTGAAGGCCAGCTCATTCAAGAGAAGCGCCAGAATGATGGGCGCGGGGAAACCGGCCGCAAGGTCAAGCAGGTTCAAAGTCAGCGTGTTTCGGAGCGCCTCACGGAAACTCCTGTCCTTGAAAGCCTTGATGAACCATTCCATGCCGTTGTTCTTTGCCCACGGCAGCTCCCACGGGGGCTTGAAAATATTGTTCTGCTTAAATGCACCCAGAATGTAGACCATAGGCGCGTATTTAAACACAGCGACATAAATCATCGGCAGAAGGAGCAGCAGATACAGTGTGCCGTATCTGCGCATGTAGGTACGCCAAGGCATTCTTTTATTGGCAGTTTGCGGAGCACGCGGATTGATGACGGCGGCCTTCATAGCACCACTCCTCGTCAAATGGTCGAGAGGGGAAAAGAATGATAGGTTAGGCAAACGGATTCTCGGTCGGGTAGGGCAGACACTTGGGCCGGTTATAGGCGATATCGCCGACGCCCAGATATTTGAACACCTCAAAAAGGAGCTTTCCGTAATGGCCGAACGCCACAGCGCCGTGATGCGGATAGCGCTTCTGTACCAGCACATGGCGGTAGAAGCGCCCCATTTCAGGAATGGCGAATACGCCGATGCCGCCAAAGGAGCGCGTGGCAACGGGCAGCACCTCGCCCTGCGCGACATAGGCACGGAGCGTTCCCTCGCTGTCGCACTGCAAGCGGTAGAAGGTGATGGGGCCGGCGGCAATATCGCCCTCCAGCGTACCGCGGGTAAAGTCCGGATCGCTGCCGGCGGGCTCCAGCAGACGGTGCTGAATGAGCTGATACTTAACGGCGCGGCTGCTGCACAGCTTGCATTCCGGCGTGTTGCCGCAATGGAAGCCCATGAAGGTATCATTCAGGGCATAGTTAAAGCGGCCGGCGATATCCTCATCATAGATATACTTGGGAACGGTGTTGTTGATGTCCAGCAGGGTGACGGCATCATCGGAAATGCAGGCGCCGATGTATTCGCTGAGCGCACCGTAAATGTCCACCTCACAGGCGACGGGAATGCCGCGGGAGGCCAGACGGCTGTTGACGTAGCATGGTTCGAACCCGAATTGGCCGGGGAAGGCCGGCCAGCATTTATTGGCAAACGCCACATACTTCCGAGCGCCCTTGTGCTTTTCCGCCCAGTCGAGCAGCGTCAGTTCAAATTGCGCCATACGCGCATTCAGCTCTTTGTAATAATTGCCTTCGCCCATTTCGTGCGCCATATCCGCGCAGATATCGGGGATGCGCGGGTCATTTTCATGCTCCTTATAGCTGACCAGCAAATCCAGCTCGCTGTTTTCCTCGATTTCCACGCCTAATTCATACAGGCCGCGAATGGGGGCGTTGCAGGCGAAGAAGTCCTGCGGACGGGGGCCGAAGGTGATGATTTTTAAGTTTTTCACGCCGATGACAGCGCGGGCAATCGCCGAGAATTCATGCATCCGTTCGGCTAATTCTTCCGCCGTGCCGACAGGTGCTTCGGGGATATACCCCTTCAGATGGCGCATACCGAGGTTATAGGAGCAGTTGAGCATGCCGCAGTACGCATCGCCGCGGCCGTTAATCATATCGCCGTCGCCTTCAGCAGCGGCTACGAACATACATGGGCCGTCAAAGTGCTTTGCAATCAGCGTTTCGGGAGTTTCAGGACCGAAATTGCCCAAAAAGACCGTCAGCGCGTTGCAGCCGTTTTCCGTGACATCCGCCACGGCCTTCAGCATATCCGGCTCATTTTCCACGGTTACGGGGCATTCATACACGCCTTCACCGAAGGCACGGACAACGGCGGCACGGCGCGCCTGGCTTAACTGAATGGGGAAACAATCGCGGCTGACAGCAATGATACCGAGTTTGACCTGCGGGATGTTCTGACTTTTCATAAGACAATACTCCTTTAATCGGCTCCTGTATTCAGAGAATACGGAGCGGTTTTGTAATGACGTTTCCTAACCTTTTTCTATCATAAACCTTTTTGGACAAAATGTCAATATATTTTTGCATCTTTTTTTGAACATGATGCAACATGATGAAAAAATCTGAAATATCGAAAAAAACTTGCCAATATATCTTGGAAAATGCTACAATGCTGATACTGAAAGCTCCACCTGAAGGGAGACAACCAGCATGAAGCGACTTTTGAATGACAAATGGGAATTTGTGAAAACGCCTATTGGCACAACGCCGGAGGAAGCGAAACAAGCCGAATGGACGGCCGTCGATTTGCCGCACGACTGGCTGATTGCACAGCATGAGAATTTATACGAGGATTCTGAGGGCTGGTACCGCCGGACACTGGAGGCGGAGAGCCTTGAAGGGCAGCTTTTGCTGGAGTTTGACGGCGTGTATATGGATGCCGAAGTGCTGGTGAACGGTGAATGCGCCGCTCGGCACGCATACGGCTATACGGCGTTTCGCGCTGACCTTACGCCTTTTGTAAAGCGTGGCTGCAATGAGGTCATCGTCCATGCGCGGCATCAAGCGCCTAACTCCCGCTGGTATTCCGGCGCGGGCATTTTCAGGGATGTTTATTTATTGAATCTGCCGAAGCGCCATTTTGTGCCGGACGGCGATTATATCACCGCTCGTTATGATGCTTCTTCCCGCACGGGGCATTTGACGGCACGATGCGAAGCGGAAAATGTGCCGGACGGCGAGAACATCCTTTTTCGTTTTTTAAGCCCGCAAGGGGAGACGCTGATACAGGAAAACAGGAAGGTTTCAAACGGCAGGGCAAATTATGAATGTATCTTACCGAACGCATATCCGTGGAGTCCGGATTCTCCGACACTGTACACGCTGGAAATGGCGATGGATGCTGAAATCATTCGTCGGCGCATCGGCTTCCGCACGGCCGAATTGACGGCGGATAAAGGGCTTTTCCTAAACGGTCGGCATGTGAAACTGCACGGGGTGTGCCTGCATCATGATTTGGGCGCGCTGGGTGCGGCGTTTTATGCGGACGCGGCACGGCGGCAGCTCCGCTTGATGAAGGATATGGGTGCAAATGCCCTGCGCACATCTCATAATCCGCCGGCCCGTCAGGTACTTGATCTGTGTGACGAAATGGGCATCTTGGTCGTTGATGAAGCGTTCGATATGTGGAAAAAATCAAAAACGCCCTATGATTACGCCCGCTTTTTTGAGGCGTATGAAGCGGATGACATCAAAAGCTGGGTCATGCGCGACCGCAATCATCCGTCTCTCCTCATGTGGTCTATCGGCAATGAGATTTTTGACACGCATGCGGACGCTGAAGACGGTTTTCAAACAACCAAAATGCTCTGCGAACAGGTGCGGGCGCTTGACCCTGAGGAAAACGGATTCATCACCTTCGGCAGCAATTATATGCCTTGGGAAAACACGCAGGTCAGCGCGGAGCTTTTACAGGCAGTCGGTTATAATTACGGCGAAAAATACTATGCAGCGCACCATGCAAAACATCCGAATTGGTGCATATACGGCAGCGAAACGGCATCGCTGGCTTACAGCCGGGGCGTGTATCATTTTCCAATCGCTCAGGGAATTTTGTCGGACGAGGATTTGCAATGCTCGGCACTGGGCAACAGCGCAACCTCATGGGGCGCACGTTCGCTGCCCGCGCTCTCGGATGACGACAATACGCCATATTCCCTGGGACAGTTTTTATGGGCGGGCATTGATTACATCGGCGAGCCGACACCCTATCACACCAGAAGCTGCTATTTAGGTCAGGCGGATACGGCTTGCTTTCCCAAGGATTCCTATTATTTTTTTCAGGCGATGTGGACGGATGCGCCGATGATTCATATCGGCGTTTATTGGGATTGGAATGAGGGACAAATCATCGACGTGCCTGTGATGACTAACGGCGATGAAGCGGAGATTTTTTTGAACGGGCGCTCGCTTGGCAGAAGGGCTGTTTCCTTTTCGGCGCGGGAGACCTGTCTTCCCGTATGGCGTGTGTCGTATACGGCGGGCGAGCTGACGGCCGTGGCATATCGCAACGGGCTGGAGGTTGCTCGGGAGACGCAGCGCTCCTTTCGGGAAAGTACGGAAATCATCCTTTCCGCTTCCTCGGATGAAATGCCGGCGGACGGACGCAGCCTTGCCTTTATCAAAATCGGCATGGCAGACAGAGACGGAAATCCTGTTCGGAATGCCTGTGACCGTGTGTTCGTGTCTGTCACTGGCACAGGGCGGCTACTGGGCTTGGACAACGGCGACCCGACAGATACCAAAGAGGGCTATAAAGCCTGTACGCGGCGGCTGTTTAACGGAAAGCTGCTGGCTGTCATCGGCTCGACCGATGAGGCGGGCGATATGCTGATTTGCGTGTCTTCACCCGACAAAAAAACAAAAACCGTCACGCTGCATACCAAACCGGCCGACAGCGCGGGAACGGGATGCGCAGAAAGAATTTTGCCGGCTGATTGTCCGAATGACAGACCCGTCCGACGAATCGATATGAAGGCAAGGGGGGAGAGGCTGCTGACGCCCGACCATCCGAGCGTTGAATTTTCGACAAAATGTCTGCCGAAAAATGCGGACAGACAGGAAATCTTTTATCGTTTGGTCACGGAAGGCGGTTTGGATTCGCCTTTCGCTCAATATACAAAAACGGCGGAAGGCGTTATTGTTCATGCCGTAGGGGACGGACGCGGCTATCTGCGCGTCACCTGCAAAAACGGTGCGGAACACACGCGAATTATGTCGCAGATGGAAATCGAGGTCGAGGGCTTCGGTGCGCCGAATCTTGACCCATACAGCTTCATTGCGGGCGGGCTTTACACTCTGTCTTCCGGCGAGCTGGGCGCGGGCAATGAGGGCGGCATCGCCTTTGCGAGGGACGGCATCAGCATGGCAGGCTTTGAACGGGTGGATTTCGGCGTTTCCGGCTCGGATGAGATTACCCTGCCGATTTTTGCACTCACAGGCGACCTCTACGAAATCGCACTGTGGCTCGGAGATCCGAATGCCGGCGGGCGGCTGCTGGCAATGCTGCCTTATCAAAAGCCCACAATTTGGAACACGTATCAGCCGCAGACTTATCGACTGCCGGAGCGTCTGACGGGCATCCGGACGATTTGCTTTGTGCTGAACAAAAAGCTGCATTTGAAGGGCTTTACCTTTACGCGGCAGAGCCGCGCTTGGCGAATCATTGAAGCGGGAAGCGCGGACGGACTGTACGGCGACAGCTTCACCCGTAAAAATCATGCGGTGCTGAACATCGGCAACAATGTCACGCTTTCCTTTGAGCAGATGGACTTTGAAGGGGAAAGCCGAACGCAGCTCGTCATCGACGGCGAGACACCGCTTTCCATGCAGGCTATCACGCTTTGCCAGCAGACCTTGGACGGCAGGGAAAACAGAAAAATGTTGAGCTTTTCCGGCGGACAGCGGCACAGGCAATGCTTTGATGTCGATATTTTGCCCGGTGCGCGGCAAATCAGCTTTATTTTTCTGCCGGGCAGTCAGTTCGATTTTTATTCTTTTCAATTCAAAAAAATGCCGAAGACAGATTGAACCCGCCTCCGGTCAAACGCTTCATTCGTAGATTGTTCGTCCGCGCTCGTCCTTAACGCCGCTGAGACGATGAAAAAAAGTGTTGATGACATCACGCCATTCGCGGGCGTTTTGAAGCTGCGATTCCATGCGTTCAAGGACGATTTTTCGGTCGGCCTCCGGCAAAGAGAGGGTCTTCAGTGCTTCCGCCATTTTTTCTGCCCGTTCACAGCCCTCAAAATGGTCGTCATAGATGCGTTGAATCAGCGTCCGTCCGTCGCGCATTTTTTCATGATATTTGACCCGATGGAAGAACAGAAGCAGCTTTTCAGGGCATGTCTCGCGGCTTTCGTACAGGCTTCGCCACGGTTCAGGGTACTGCGCCGCATAGCCCGTTCCGTGCGTCGTTCGGTCGATGCCCACTGCCTCGCGGTCAGCCTTGTGGTATGTGCCCCACGGGGAAAATTCATACCCGTCCGGACTCGGACCATAGTGTACGCCGGGATTCACCATCCAGCATAAGCCAAGCGGCGAGGTATACTGCTCGTAGATTTCACGGCTTGAAAGAAGTAATTTTGCGAGCGTATCTTCCTCTGCTTTCGGCAGCGCATAGGTCAGCCGGCACCAGCGTCGCACACATTCTTCAGGCCGCAGTTTGGGTTGCCACGAAAGCATCCCGAAACCCAGCAGATTGACAGCGGCAAAGGGATGTCCGGTAAAAAATGCGTCATTGCCCAAATTGCCCACAGCGGCAATGGCATCACATTTTTCGGCAGGACAGGCATCAAAAAACTCGCGCCACATCCCCTGCATGGCGTACAGGTCGATTTGATGCCCCGTGTACTCCTGCGCCAACTGAAATTCAACAGCCAGATGCGTATTTGGCATGACATAGAAAAGAGGGGAAACGGGCTCACGCACCTGAAAATCAAACGGCCCGTTTTTGACCTGAAGAATGACATTTTCGTCAAACAGCCCGTCCAATGGCGCGTAATGCTGATAGGCGGCCATCGGCCTGTCCGTTTTGCGGTCACGCCAGTCCTGCTGACAGTTGTAGACAAAGCAGCGCCAAATCAGCTTACCGCCGAAGGGACGGAGAGCACGTGCCAACATATTGGCACCCTCTGCATGGGTACGCCCGTAGGCAAACGGCCCTGGCCGGTGCTCACTGTCCGCTTTGACCAAAAAGCCCGCCAAATCGGGAATATAGCGATAGACAATCTCTGCCTGATTTTTCCACCATTCGACAACGCGGCTGTTCAGCGGATCGGCAGTGGGGACGCCGTGCAGCATGGGTTGCGTAAAATCGACAGACAGCATGAGCCGCACGCCGAAAGCGCGGAAGAGGTCAGCGATGCGCTTCACCTCCGGCAGCCATTCCTCTTCGATGAGCATCTGCGCCGGCTCATGCACATTGACATTGTTCAGACAAATGACATTTAAGCCTGCCGATGCCAGCAGCCTTGCAAGCTGCCGCAGACGTGCGGGGTCATAGCTGATTTTTCCGCCGTTAAAAAACAGAGAGCGTCCCGAATAGCCGCGCTCGATGCTGCCGTCTAAGTTGTCCCAGCAGTTTATCATGCGCAAAGGGTAGCAGGGCGAATCGCTCAAGCCGTCCGGCTCTTCACCGCAGCGGAGTGCCGTTATCAGCCGATATGCGCCATAGAGAAGCCCGCTGTTACCGCCCGTAATGCGCCAATGCCCCGCTGTGCGGTCAATCGAAAAGCCTTCGCCCATTTGAGGACGGGATACTAAGACAAACTCCTCTTGAGGAAGTGCGGAACTCAGCTCGAATCGTGCCGCCTCAATGGGCGTTTTTAAGCTTTCCGGAACGGCTTTTTCTAAAAACGGCAGCCATGCGCGGCTTTCACCGGGTACAGTCATCGATAAGTCCTCCCTTTGTCATGGTGTGAGTTCCTGTCGTTGTTCGGATTATAGCATGAGAAGACTTAAAAAGACAAGCCTTGACAAAAACAAAAGTAATCTGATATGCTTAATCAAATCAATTTGTTTATCGATGCGAAAGGGATGAAGGACATGGACACTGAACGGCATGTGCGGTATACGGTCGCGTCCGATGCACACGCGAAATTTGTAAATCATACGGAAAAATGCATCGGAACGGGGCGCATGGGGCTGGCGCTTCGCAAGGAATATCTCGACCAGCTTGCTTTCATACAGAAGAAAATCGGTTTTTCGCATATTCGCGGGCATGGGCTGTTCAGCGATGACATGGGCATTTATCAGCCATATACGGATGCAGAAGGCGTTCGGCATGAACGCTACTGCTTTACTTATCTGGACCAGGTCATGGACAGCTATCTTCATCTTAGGCTGAAGCCCTTTTTGGAATTGGGCTTTATGCCGCATGCAATGGCTGGCGGCACACAGACGCTTTTTTATTGGCGTGCCAATGTTACTCCGCCCGCTGATATGGGAAAATGGACGGCGATGGTCAAGGCGACCCTGCGTCATTTGGCGGAGCGATACGGCGAACGGGAGGTTTCCGAATGGCCGTGCGAGGTTTGGAACGAGCCGAATTTGACGAATTTCTGGGAAAATCGGGATAAACCCAAATATTTTGCGCTCTATCAGGCAACATCGATTGCCGTGAAAGAAACCTTGCCAAACATGAAGGTCGGCGGCCCCGCCATCTGCGGCGGCAGTGATTCACTGGATTGGGTGAGGGATTTTCTGACCTTCTGCCGCGATGAAAAACTGCCGCTTGATTTCGTCACACGCCATGCCTATATGGGGCAAACGCCTGAACATAAGGGGCGGTATATGTACCATTCGATGTGTGCGGTGGAGAATTTGCTCGACGAAATGGAGCGCACACGCGCTGTCATTGACAGCTTCCCCGAATATCGCGGAATACCGATGCACATAACCGAATTTAACACCTCCTATAATCCATTTTGCCCGATTCACGATACCAACCTGAATGCCGCGTATTTGGCCGGACTGTTGAGCAGACTCGGCGATGTGGCGGACAGCTATTCTTATTGGACATTCGGCGATGTGTTCGAGGAATCCGGCGTGCCGCCCCTGCCGTTCCACGGAGGCTTCGGCCTGGTCGCCAACGGCTCAATCGCTAAGCCGACCTTCTGGACATTCGCCTTTTTCCGCGTCCTTTCGGGCGAGGCTGTTCTGAAAAACGAACATATCGTATTGTTGAAAAAGAAAAACGGCGGCTACGAGGGCGTTGCGTGGAATTTGTGCAAAGAAAAGCGTGAGCATATGCGTATGACGCTGGAGCTGCCGTTTAAAGGACAGGCAACACTCATGACCCGCACGGTGGACGAGCAATGCTGCAATCCGCTGAAATGCTGGCATGAAATGGGCGAACCCGCATCATTGTCCGAAAAACAGCTTGCCTTCCTGCGCACGGCAGCGCAGCCGAAATGCGAAACGACCGTGCTGCACACAGATGCGGACAGGCTGACGCTGTCCCTTTCTCTTTTCGAGAATGCCGTGATTCATTTTGAGCTTTCGCCCTATGAAAAGCAGGGCGACTACGGCTACGATTACGAATGGTATCGGGAACATACATAAACATTCCCGCCGCGGCATCCCGCAGGACGCACCGTCTGCGGGATTTTTGCGTTTATGCAACTTTTGAACCTGCAAAACCGTATATAAAGTGAAACAGATCTGTTGATACACGGCATTTGGGAGGAGACATGATTTCGAAAGAGGAATTTGAGACGGTCTGCCTTGGGTGTTCGCCGGGGCTTTTCCGCATGGCGTACAGCATCCTTCGCTCCACGGCGGATGTGCAGGACGCGATGCAGCAGGCTATTTTAAAGGCATGGGAAAAGAGAGAAACCGTTGATCCGAAGCGCTTCAAAGGATACCTGACACGCATCCTGATTAACGAATGCTACAACATCCAGCGCATTCGCCGGCGAACATTTCCCGTGGAGACTTTTCCGGAAGGCGAAGCGGCGGAAGAACAGGATACGGGGCTGCACGATGCGCTGAATGCAATGCCGGAGAATTTGCGGACGCCGCTGCTCCTTCGCTACATGGAAGACTACAGTGAGCGGGAAATCGCACAGGCGCTCTGTCTTTCCCTTCCGACGGTCAAAAGCCGCCTGCACAGGGGGCGAAAGCAGCTCAGGGTGATGCTTTCAAGGGAGGCAAACGAATGAAAAAATCTCAAATGCCGAATCAGGCACAGCTTCAGTCGCAGTATCCGCAGATGGATGCAGATACAAAACAGATGATTTGCAGTACATTTCAAAGATTAAGGGAAAGCAAGGAGGATAAACCGGTTATGAAGAAAAAAATGTCGCTTGGAATGGTGCTGGCTGCCGCGCTGGTGCTTTTGACCTGTGCAGCATTGGCAGCAGCGACCAATGTCTTTGGCTTGTTTGCAGAACAACAGAAGGAAACGCGGTTTGGCGAGCTGTATCAAAAGCTCAGTGCGCAGAGCGAAGCCAATGCAACCGTCATCGACGGTACGGAAAACGTGACCTTTACGCTGTCGGAAACCTATTATGACGGTGAGAATCTGTATGTATCCTATATCCTGTCCGGCAGCCTTCGCACATATGATGAGACATGGAAACCGACAGAGGAGGAAGCAAAGCGATTTGAAAGGGTATGCAGCGTAGATGAGGCGGATGCTGCCGATATGCTGGGCGTGGATGCGGATTTCGTCCAGCGTATGACGGAATCGGCAAACAAGAACGGGACGGCTTATGCCGCTGTAAAATCGCTGTTTTTAGGCGATGGTGCATATGTATCCGAAACGGATGAATATCTGGATTTGTGCATGAGCGATGAGAGCAAGCTTGCGGACGGCTCACTGGCGGGAATAAAGCAATTTGAAACGCCTCTGCCGGACAGTGTGCGGAATCGGGAGGAAATTTTCGTGGACTTTTCACTGTACAGCGCGGTGAACTATTACAAGCTGGACGGCGAGGGTTGGTACGCCTATGCATCGGAGCGGGTGCGGCTGCCGCTGACTGTTTCCATTCGGAAAAACGCGCAGGTGCTTGAGAAAAGTACAGCAACGGCTGAGGGCGAGATGAACGGTTTCCGTGTCGCGGCAACCATCGAGGAACAGGGACTGACACAGAAAATCACCGTCCATGTGAAAAGCACAAACGGAGTTTCGCCGTTCGGAGACTTTGAATCGGCCGGTGCTTTAAGCGGATTCGACATTTTTGAAAACGATCGGCGCGTCGGCATCATTTCCGGCGAGGGACCGGAGGAAGAAGCGCAGGAGGGCGATTTCATCTATATCGTATCGCTGAAGGAAGACACCGAAGAAATTACCCTTATTCCGCAGTATTATGACGATGAGACGAATAGACAGTCCTCGGATAAATTAACATTAACAGTGCTGAAAAAGTAAGGATATATTAATATGGGACGCAGTGCAAAACGCTCTGCGTCCTGTTTTCATTCATCATGTTGCCGTCATACATTTCCGACGTTAAAAGTTCGATGTGACTGAGCCAAAGATAAACGGATTTTTCTGATGCAGTATGGCTTCTGCCATTATTCCATCTTGGAAAGCTGAGTCCTATGCATTTCTTTCAAAAGCAGCTCGATTTTGTGCGGATATCGTCGCACCATATTTTTCGTCTTTATCATCTTGCCATTTCGACATGGAAGGTATATCGGTCACTCCGATAAGCGGAAAAAACGCATTCAAGCGGCTGCCCGTTTTCCAGATAGGTAATGCGTTCAATTTGCAGCGTAGGGACGGAGGGCTTGATTTGCAGCAGCCCGCAGATGGCCTTCGAAGAAAAACCGGCGGTAATATCCTGACGAGCCGTAGCGATACGCAGGCCGTATTCGCCCAGCATCCGATACAGTGAGCCGTTCGGGTCGCACCGAGCAAGCTCCGGACACAAATGGAAGGGAATAAAAACATTTTCAACAGCCATCGGTTCGTCATCGGCCAAACGCAGCCGATTGATGGAGATGACCTGTGCACCGGCCTCAATGCCCAGCCGCTCCGCCACTTTAAGACTGCATGGCTGTACCTTGACCGAAAGCACACGGCTGGAGCCGGTCATGCCCTTGGCACGCATTTCCTCCGTAAAGCCTTGCAGACGATTCAACTGCATTCCGACCTTTTTCGCCTTGACATAGGAGCCTTTGCCCTGAACACGCTCAATATAACCGCCCTGCGCGAGCTGGCCCATGGCCTGGCGAGCCGTAATCCGGCTGACCTGAAACAGCGTACAGATTTGCTCCTCGGTCGGCATCTGCTCCCCGACGGCCAGCTCTTTTTCATCAATCATCCGCCGATAGTATTCGGCAATCTGATAGTAGCGTGTTCCGTTTCTGACCATACGAAGCGCATGCTCCTTTCGGAAAATAGTTGCCAATGCCATTATACTAACATATTTTTCGTTATATTTCCATAGCTAAATTTTTGATCACGGAAATCGAGCTTTTAAAAGCAAATTTCTGCGGCATAAAATGATTCTGTCAAAGTTGACGCACATAAAAAAATGTGGTATCGTAAGAAGGCAGGCAAGGCAGTCGGACGGCCGCGGGGCGTGAGCAATCGCGTCATGAGGAAAGTCCGAGCACCGCAGGGCAGGATGCCAGTTAACGGCTGGTGGAGGCGACTCCAAGGCAAGTGCAACAGAGAGATACCGCCGCTTTCTCGAAGCGGTAAGGGTGGAAAGGTGCGGTAAGAGCGCACCGGCGGCCTGGCGACTCGTCCGTCATGTAAACCCCATCCGGCGCAAGATTTAGGGAACACAGGGGACTGCCCGTCCCGTTCCCGCAGCATCGCTTGAGCGTATTGGCGACAGTGCGCGTAGATAGATGACCGTCTAAACAGAACTCGGCTTACAGACTGCACTTCCTGCATTTTTTTAAGCAGCACAGCACCAATAAGGGGCACGATAAATGGTGATTTTTTTGCCGGATGCAAAACGCAAAAATTGAAGGTTTACTTGCTGAAAGTTGAGCCTTTTGCAAGAAGCGAATGGCATAAAGACATATTGAGCGTTGCCATTGAATTGTGCGGTGATGCAACAATGAAAGAAGCTGTCTCATCACGGCGGTTTGCCGCGAGACAGCTTTTTATATAACCGCTGCTTGCTGTATTGCTGTTATGCACCTTTGGAAAGCGCGGCAAGCCGGTCAAGAAACGCACCGATGCGGCGCATGGCTTCCAGAATGCGCTCATCGGAAACGGCGTAGGACAGGCGGCAATAGCCCGGTGCGCCGAACGCTTCGCAGGGGACGACGGCAACCTGTGCATTTTCGAGCAGCGCCTGTGCAAAGTCAAAACTGTCTTTCAAAACATGACCATTATAGGTAAGTCCCAGCACCTTTCGAACATCCAGCAGCACATAAAACGCGCCGTTCGGAACAAAGCAGGAAACGAGCGGCAGCTTGCGGATGCAGGAAAGAATCAGCTTGCGGCGGCGGGCAAAAGCATTGACCATATCATCGATACAGGACTGATCACCCGTAAGCGCGGCCAAGCCCGCATATTGTGCGATAGAATTCGGGTTGCCCGTGGCGTGGCTCTGGAATGCGCTCATGGCGCTGATGACCGCACGAGGACCAGCTGCATAACCGAGACGCCAGCCGGTCATGGCATACGCCTTGCTGAAACCGCTGATTAGGATGGTTTGTCCGAAGATGTCTTCACCGAGCGTGGCAATGGAGACGTGCTTGGCCTCATCATAGACGAGCTTTTCATAAATTTCATCGCTCAGTATATAAAAACCGTACTTAACGGCCAAGTCCGCCAGCATTTGGAGCTGTTCCCGCGACCAAACAGCCCCGGTGGGGTTGCTGGGTGTGTTTAAAATCAGCGCCTTTGTTTTGGGCGTGATGGCCGTTTCCAGCTGCTCCCGCGTCGGAATAAAGCCATTTTCCTCGGTCGCATAGACCCACACAGCTTTGCCGCCCGCCATACCGACCATTTCGGGGTAACTGACCCAGCATGGAGCGGGAAGAATAACCTCGTCACCGGGATTCAGAACGGCTTGTAAGCAGCCTAAAATGACCTGCTTGGCGCCGTTGCCGATGATGACCTCTTCTTTGGTATAATGCAGCCCCTTTTCGCGAAACAGATAGTCGGCAACGGCCTGACGCAGCTGAGGAATACCATTGGCAGCCGTATAGCGCGTTTTTCCCTCTTCGATGGCACGGATACCGGCCTGACGGATGTGCACGGGCGTGTCAAAATCCGGTTCGCCGGCGCCGAGCGCCACCACATCATCTCCCTTGGCCCGCATATCGGCGACCATGGCATTCAGCTTCAGTGTGATGGACGGGGCAATGGCTTGACAGGCAGAAGACAAGGTGAGCGGCATAATGGTTACCCTCCGAACATGGCAAACGCCGAAATTTCAAATACGAATATTTTATTCTTCCTAAAATTCGGAATTCCTTCTTTTTTTATAAAAAATTTTTTAAATTTGCATTTTTTTGATAACCAACTTGCAAAATCAAGTCTTCAGATGCTTCGATGCATAAAAAAGCATTTGTTTCCGCAGTCCTTATTTTTTACGTTTTTCTACAATGAAGGAATACACACTTGGTCATAATATCCTTGACATTTTCAAAAGAAAATGATACGCTGACAATAATAAAAGAAAGACCGTTTTGCTACCACCATAAATATGAGGTGAAGAAGGATGCATTTTCATTTACCGTTTGAGCGGGCAGAGCAGATATTGAGCCGGATGACGCCGGAGCAGAAAATTGGGCAGATGTTAATGGCAAGCATCGAAGTGACTGAAATGGATGACCGTACACGCGCTTTTTTACAGAAAAACTGCATTGGTAATATCATTCTGTTCGGAAAAAACTGCGTTGACCGAGAGCAGATTGTTCGGCTGAATCATGAAATTCAGGACGAGGTCACGCGCAATGCCGGCGTTCAGGCCATTCTTGCCATTGACCAGGAGGGCGGAAGCGTTACACGTCTTCGCCGCGGGGCGACGGTTTTCCCCTGCGCAATGGCTGTCGGCGCGACAGGCGACCCGGAAAATGCCTATCTTGTCGGTCATATGATGGGCAATGAAATGCGTGAGCTGGGCATTTATTTTGACTGTGCGCCTGTTTTGGATATTAATGTCAGCAATGATGACCCCGTTGTCGGCCGCAGAAGCTACGGCGAAACATGGCAGGAAACGGCGCTGTACGGCGGCGCTTTTGCCAAGGGGCTGCGGGAAGCCGGCATCATTGACTGCGGGAAGCATTTTCCGGGCGAGGGCTATGCGCGGCAGGATACACATTTTGACTTTGTGACGCAGGACATCCCGCGTGAGGTCATCGTCAACGAATTGGTTGCGGCCTTTCGTGAGCCCATCCGTCAGGGGCTACGCGCCGTCATGATTACGCATATTTATTATCCCGCGTTAGACCCGGATGGCTGTCCTGCTTCGTTAAGTGCACCTGTTATTCAGGGGATGCTACGGAAAGAGCTTGAGTTTGAAGGGCTGATCATCAGCGACGGCCTGCAAATGCTGGCGATTGCCGACCGCTACGGTGCGCCGAGAGGCGCTGTATTGGCGGCAAAAGCGGGCTGTGATTTGCTGATTATCGGTAACGGCGGCGACAATGCAGCCCCTGACGGCGAGGATCTGCAGACACCTTGCGTGAAGGCGCTTTTAGAGGCTGTTCGGAGCGGTGAACTGCCATTAACGCGGGTGGACGAGGCTGCCCGCCGTGTGATTGCATTTAAGCTTGCGATGGGGGATATGCATCCGTCTGAACAGGTGCTGAGGCGCGATTGGCGGGCACACGAGGCATTTGCACGGGCATTGTCGAAAATGTGCGTGACAGTGCATCGGGACACGAAGCATCTGCTGCCGATACCTCAACACGCTCTATTCCTTTCCCGCGTTTCCCATGCGCGTCTCGGCGTGGAGGAAGGCGATAAGTTAACGGACGGCTTCGCGCCGATGGCCGCAGGACTGCTGGACGGCGAAGCTTTTGAATATCAGTCTGTGCCGGATATTGAAACCATGAAGGACAACATTGCTTTTGCTTCTGCGATTGTTGTCGGCATAACAAGCAAGACGGAATGTTTGGAAATGCTCGAAGCGCTCCGAAAAATATACGCAATCAACGAAAGGCTCTGCGTGGTCTGTATGGATGCACCGTACATTTTGAAGCTCGTTCCTTTTGTTCCGTGCGCCGTCAGCAGCTACGACAAGACGGCTAATGCGATGCGCGGCATTTGCGAAACATTAAAGGGCAAACAGTCTGTGCCATAAAACATAAAAAAAACAAAGGGCGTTATGTATGTGAAAGGCTTGAATCTTCTGATTGTTTTAGCCTTACAGACCAAGTGGCATCTGATTTTATATCCGCAAAAGGCTTGACGCAAAGAACAGCTTTTGATAGAGTATATGTAATTATCATTTTAACCGGGGAGGGGCGGCTATGAAGAAAAATTTGACTCTGCATGAGTCGGTTTCCATCGCCAGTATGCTGTTTGGCATGTTCTTTGGTGCCGGAAATTTGATTTTTCCGGCGAAGATGGGGCAGCTTGCCGGATGGAATGCGTGGATTGCCACCATCGGTATGTTCGTCACGGGTGTCGGTCTTCCGCTTTTGGGTGTGGCCGCGTTGGGCATCAGCCGCAGTGACGGTCTGCAGACGCTCAGCAGTCAGGTCGGCAAAAAATACAGCTATTTTTTCACCTGTCTGCTGTATTTGACCATCGGACCGTTCTTCGCCATTCCCCGCTGCGCGACCGTTCCGTTCACCATCGGCGTGACCCCGCTTATGGGAGGCCAAAGCTCACAGTTGGCGCTGGCTGTTTTCACAACGGTCTTTTTCGCCTTGGTGCTGATTTTTTCGCTTTATCCCGGCCGAATCATGACATGGATAGGGCGCATTTTAAACCCGATTTTCCTTGTTCTGCTTGGTATTTTGGTCGTTCGTGCGTTGATTTCTCCGATGGGTTCCGTTTCGGATGTTGCGCCGCAGGGAGAGTATGCCACCCAGCCCTTTATTGCGGGCTTCTTGGAGGGGTATAACACGATGGACGCGTTGGCCAGTTTAGCGTTCGGTATTGTTGTCGTCAATGTTATTCGGCAGCATGGCGTGAAAGAGCCGGGGGATGTGGCACGCAATACGGTCATCTCTGGTATTTCAAGCTGCCTGTGCATGGGCGTGATTTATCTGGCCATCACGATTGTCGGCACACAGAGCCGTGCTGTCTATGAAACCTGCTCCAACGGCGGCGAGGTACTGGCGCTGATTGCGCAGCACTTTTTCGGCACGGCCGGCGCTTTGGTTCTGGCGGGCATCGTGACCTTCGCCTGTCTGAAGACGGCCATCGGTCTCATCACGAGCTGCGCGGAAACTTTTTCTCAAATGTTCAAAAAAGGACCGTCCTATCGGCTGTGGGCGATTATTCTGTGCGTGGCTGCTCTGCTTATTGCCAACCTCGGCTTGGATGCCATCATCACCTATTCCGTTCCAGTCCTGATGTTCCTGTATCCGCTGGCCATCACTTTGATTCTTTTGTCTCTATGCGGTAAACTGTTTGAGCATAACCGCGCCGTCTATGGCTGGGTGACAGGGTTCACGCTGGCAGCAGCCCTGCTGGACTTTATCAACTCCTTGCCCGCCGACTTGGTGAGCCGGCTGCGCATGGACGGCGTCATTGTGGTTGCAAAACAGTATCTGCCGCTTTACCGTTTGGGGCTCGGCTGGGTATGTCCCGCCGCTCTCGGTTTAATCATCGGCTTGATAGTTTGGCAGACACAGAAGCACAAGGCAAAATCAGCGGTATAAAGGATAAGCAAAAGCGGGTCGGCAGTCTGAACTGCATCCCATTTGTTCGTTAGAAAAAACACTACGGAATGGGCTTTGTTGGTACACTCAAAGCACAAGCCAACTATACCGACGGGTATGGAACGCTTGTGCTTATTCAATTACAATAAGAGTGCAAAGGACGACGTGGGGCGCTTAGGATTACGCATCCGTATAAGACAACCGTCGGGCATCCTCTTATTGTAAGCATTCGTTTTCTATGCCAAAAGGAAGGCCAAACAAACAGTATAAGCCAGAACTAACATAAAGAGGCGTGGAGGCAGTTGTCAAAGAAAGGCTGAATTATACAGAGGCTGACGGGATTTATGCAATTGATGGACATGATCCTATCCAAAGCGGGGAATGAATCTACCTGACGAAAGCTCCTGAAGGTCTGGCGGTTAAACACAGAGGGCGTGGCAGAAAGAGCCGTCCGGCAAAGCAACTGCCGAAGAAGATAGAGGAGGAGCTGCCGGCAGAAGTCCAGCGGCTTATGAAAGGAACTTGGGCTGGTCTGCCGCGTCCGAATGAAGAAGTATCGTTCCTGCAAGGGTGAAGCGGGCAAAATCGCGCAGAATCTGCTGAACCGGAATTTCCGCACGGATAAGCCGAATCAGAAATGGGTCACGGATGTGTGATGCTTCACGACTTTTTCATTATTCATATAATGTGCAGCCGCCGATAAATTCACGCAAAATCGACAGCGGCGGAATCTCCCGCAAAGTGTCCTCCGGTGCGGGCAGAAGATAATGCAGGATTTTAATCAGGCGGCGCGACATGAGATAGTTTGGGTTGTCCGGCGTGATTTCATTAAGCAAAGGATAAGCAATGTTTTTCAGCACCGGCAGCTCGTAATGCAGGGCGGAATTGAACACAAAATCCGCCTGTTCCTGATGCGGGAAAATCCATTTTTCTTCCCCATGCCGAACGCTGTTCCACATGTTCATCGTCTCATCCGGCGACGTATTTCTGAACTGATAGTCCCGAACGATGCGGCGGAGCAAGCGGGCATCCGTTGTGCGGATGCGGTTGTGGTTGTCTAAATTCAGGCATGTCAGTTCGCTGATATAAATGGTACAGAGAAGCTCCTTCGGAAAGCCCTGATGCAGTTCCGGATTTAAGCCGTGAATGCCCTCAATAACCAGAGGCTGCGATTCATTCAGACGCATTTTGACGGGCACGGGGGAACGCTTGCACACCTTAAAGTCATAGCGCGGCATCTGCGCCTCCTGCCCGTTCAGCAGTGCGCTGATGCAGCGGCGGAAATGCGGCACATCCAGCGCCGAAAGCGCCTCCAAATCCGGCTCGCCGTTTTCTTCAAGCGGCAAGTCCGCCTTGTTGCGGTAAAAATCATCCAGTGAAATCAGCACGGGGGAAAGACCCAGCACACGCAGATGAATGCACAGGCGATTGGCAAAGGTCGTTTTTCCCGATGAGGACGGACCGGCAATGAAAATAGCGCGCGCACCGCGCTTTTGTATGCCGGCGGCGATTTCAGCGATGGACTTGTCGTGCAATGCTTCATTGACGCGGATAAAGTCCCGCAGCTTGTTCCGGCTGACGAGGTCGTTTAAATCTGCAGCGTTGGTGCAATGCAGGATTCGACACCATTCGTTGGATTGAGCAAACGCCTGTAAATGTTTGGGGCGCTCGACATAGGGCGCGGGATGGTCGGGGTCTTTAGGCGAAGGCGTTAAAACACCGAAGCCGGGCGCAAGGTGCTTTAAGGCAAACGCCTTGATATAGCCCGTGGACGGGAGCATGGAGCCATAGAAGTATTCTGCCATGCCGCCGCAAAGATAGACATTGAAGAAATCATAGGGACGATAGGCCAGCAGCCTCGTCTTATCCGTTTCACCGTCCTGCTTATAGTATTCGATTGCTTGCGTTCGTGTCCAGCGTTCTTTTTGAAAGGGCAGATCCTCCTGAACGATTCGGCGCATTTCCTCCTCGATGCTTTCAACCTCTTCCTCTGTCGTTTCATGTCCGAGCAGCACGGCATAAATACCATAGCCGACGGAATGCTCGATGCGGACACGCGCATTCGGGAAGACGCGCCGAACGGCCAAGAGCAGCACAAGACGCAGGGAACGCTCATAAATGCGGCGTCCCTCCTCATTTTGATAGGTAATCGGATACAGTGTACAGTTCTGCGTCAGCGGATGCGTCAGCTCCAAGGAGAGGCCGCCGCAAAAGCAGCCCAGTGTGGTCGGAACAAGCTCCGGCTGAAGCGCCTGCAGCGCTTCTAAAACAGTCGTATTTTTTTCAAAGAATTCTGTGCGCTCAAGGATGGAAATCTGCGGCATTTTACGCCCTCCTTTTATCAATACTCATTCTGTCTGATTTTGCTGCGCCAGCTTTGTTTCCCATTGCAGCAGCTTTGTGCGGACATAGGCGCTGTTTTGCTCCTCGGACAAGGATACACAGCGCTCCATCATCCTTTTTCCTTCATCATTCTTGATGAAGCGGAGCTTTACGAACATCAGCCCGTGGTCAGGGCACGTCGCAAGCGCCGTATAGGTATCGTATCGCTTGACATATCCCGCGGCTAATTCCTGCTTTTTCCCGCAAATTGGGCAGGGAGGATTCAGCGCCGCCTGTCCGCTCAGCATTTCGGGCAGGCTTTTTCCGGCACGCAAAACGGAGATCAGCATTTTCTTGCGTTTATCCGTGTGCAGCAGCTGCCGAGCCTTTAACGGATAGTTCAGTATCTGTTCCGGCTTCGCAAAGTGTGAAAACACGAGCGCGGTATAATAGGCATCGTTCATTGCGTTATGAAACGCCTTTTCTTCGCTCGGCTCAATCTGATAGTGTTCCATCGCAGCCTTCAGGCTTTGGCGTTCCTTTGTATTCTCGATGATGTCACCGAACATCTGCTGCAAATCGTAAACCTTGACCAGCTCATTCTTACAGGCAAAAAAACCGATGTTTTGTGCAAGCACGGAAATATCATCGCAGCCCCAAGTCAGCAAAGCATAATCGCTGCCGCACCATGCGGAAAACCGCTGAAACGCCTCCGGAAACTGCGGCGCATCTTCCAAATCGTCCTGAGATATCTGCGTAATGCGCTTAATACGCGGATGGAGCTTAACATAATGCGTCGGACGAATCAGCTGATTAAAAGAATCGATGATTTCCAAGCGCTCGTTCAGCTTGACCGCGCCGATTTGAATCATTTCAAACAGCAGCTTGCCGCCGACACTTTTATAGGCGCTGCTTTCATAGGAAAGTGGCTGATTCCACTCCAAATCCAAGACAATAAACTGCATGGCGAATAATCGTTCCTCTCGGTATTTATGATGCCGCATTCTGTCCGGCCAAAGCGCCGGTGGAAAAAGCAATCTGCAAATTAAAGCCGCCGGTGTGGGCATCCACATCCAGCACCTCGCCCGCAAAATACAGCCCCTTCACGCGCTTTGACTCCATTGTTTTGGGGTTTATCTCTTTCACGCTCACGCCGCCGCGGGTGATGATGGCCTCGGCAATCGGACGAGCCGCGCTGATGCTGATTTTCAGCGCCTTCAGATGGTCAATCAGGCTGCTGCGCTCCTCGGCATTAAGCTGCGAAACGCATTTTTCTTCGCTGATGCCGCAGAGTGCCGGAAACTGCTCGGCCATACGCTGCGGGAGCAGAGCGGGCAGTACGGTTTTCAATTGCTTTCGTCCGTTGGCGGCGAATTCTCTCTGCAGCCTCGATGAAAGCTGCTCACGGGTCAAGGCCGGTTTCAAATCAAGACGGACGTCCAGCATTTCAGGCGGGATTCCGGCGATATGGCCGCTCATCTCGATTGCCAGCGGCCCTGAAATGCCGAAATGCGTGAACAACAGCTCGCCTTGCTCGTCATACAGCATTTTTCCGCTTTTCCGGCAGGAAAGAGAGACATTTTTGAGCGTTAAGCCCTGAAGCCGGCGCGGCCAATCGTCCGAAGTCTCAAACGGGACAAGAGAGGGCAGGGGAGACTCTACCTGAAGGCCTAACGCTTCCGCGAAGCGGTATCCGTCGCCTGTTGAGCCTGTGGAGGGATAAGAAACACCGCCTGTGCAGACGATTACACTGGGCACAGAGAATACATCACCGTTTTCCAATTCTATGCCCTGAACAGCGCCGCCCTGTGCCAGAATGCTGCGAACGGTGCTGTGCAGCAGAACTCGGCATCCGGCCGCATGTAGCCCGCTGTCCAGCGCACGGGTCACATCAGAGGCGTGGTCGCTGACAGGAAAGACGCGCTGTCCGCGCTCAATTTTTAAGGGACAGCCAAGGCTCTCCAAGAGGCACATCAAGTCCTGATTGGAAAGCGCATGCAGCGCACTGAACAGAAAGCGCGGATTGCGCGGCACATTGCGCAGAAATTCCTCCATATCACAGGCATTGGTCACATTGCAGCGCCCCTTGCCCGTGATATAGACCTTTTTCCCCAGCTTTTCGTTTTTTTCCAGCAAGACGACATTTTTTCCGGCGCGGGCAGCAAAAAGCGCCGCCATCATGCCGGCTGCACCGCCGCCTATGACAATGACATCAAGGCTGGTTTTCCCGATTGACATACACACTGTGTTCCGCCCAGATTCCTTCTAATTGTTTTAAGTGATTGCTCAGCGCGTCCTTGCGCTTTAAGCCAAGCGCGACAGACAGTGCATTGATGACGGACAGCGGGGCGGCCAGAGAATCCACAAAGGAAGCCATGTCCGTCCTTGCAGCAAGGCATACGTCAGCCACAAAGTGCAGCGGGCTCATAGGACCGTCCGTAATGCCGATGACCTGTGCGCCGTTTCGCTTGGAAAAGCGCATAGCCTCCAGAGTGCGGCTTGAATAACGGGGAAAGCTGATGCCGACGACAACGTCATCCTTCCGCACCCTGACGATGCTGTCAAATACATCGGACGAGCTGTCCGCCACAACGCGCACATCATCAAAGATAAAGTTCAGATAATAGCCGAAGAAGTGTGCTAACGGTGCAGCCGAACGCAGACCGATGATATAAATCCGCTTAGCCGTCAGCATTAAGCCGACTGCATCGTTAAACGCCGTTTCGTCAATAGCGTCAATGGTATTGCGAATGTTCTGCATATCCGCCTTCAGCACCGTTCGAAGTACATTTTCCTGTTGGATTTCAGAAGACATTTCAAAACGCTGAACAGCCGTCAGCCGATGCCGCACCAATTCCTGCAGGGAGGATTGAAGCTGGGGATATCCCTCATAGCCAAGTGCCACGGCAAAGCGCACCACCGTGCTTTCGCTGACGCCGACCGTCTCACCCAGGGAGGCAGCGGTCATAAATACGGCTTTGTCATAATGCTCGACAATGTATTCCGCAATCCGCCGATGCCCCTTGCTCAAACGCTTGCCGCTCAGATTTAAACGCTCGACCATGTCCTGCGTATCCTGATTCATGCGTCTCCTCCAAATCATGAAAAATGAGCAATTTATTATAACAAATTATTCAAAAGGATGCAAGATTTCCGTTTCGTGATATAGGTATCTTTTTAATGGAAATTGTTTTTTTGTTCATTGACGAACGGCCAAACCATCTGTATAATATCGGTGACAAATGATGAATGGGGTGAGTGTGCAGCCTATGCACATGAGAAAGAAAAAATGGGTGCAGCCGGAGCTGGATGCGTGTTCATATTATGTGGAGCATCCAAAGGAGCTGAGAGGGGAATGGACAAGCTGCTTTCCGATGCGGCAGCCGATGTACTTGGAGCTCGGCTGCGGGAAGGGCGTTTCAACGGCGCAGATGGCCTTTGACAATCGGAACATCAATTTTCTTGCGGTCGATATGTCCTCAACAATTCTCGGCGTGGCGCGGCGCAATATACAGGCGGTTTACGGGAATGAAATGCCGAGCAATATTGTGCTGACGCATTTTGACATTTTTTGGCTGGAGCAGCATATGGCGCCGACGGATTGTGTGGAAAGGATTATCATCTCCTTCTGCAATCCGTGGAGTCAGCGTTCCAACCAATTTAAACGCCGCCTGACGCATCCGCACCAGCTGATGCAGTATCGGCGCATCCTGTCGCCGAATGGGGAGATTTTTTTCAAAACGGATGATGACGGACTGTTCGAGGCCTCCCGTGAATATCTGAAGACCTGTGGCTTTGAGGAGATTTTTTTGACCTATGACCTGCACGCAAGCGGCTATTCTCCGAACTACGTCAGCGAGCATGAAATGAAATTCACTGCGCAGGGCATCCCGACAAAATTTTTGATTGCAAGAATGCTTGAACAATGACTTAGGGATGCTGGACGCATGATAAAAAAATCACTGCAAGGAGACCTTTTGCATGAACGCAGCAGACCGCATCGCGGACTTATCCATGATTTGGAAGCAAGCATCTCTGGTGTTTCCGTACTTTGACCGGAGAGCGATAGATTGGGATCAGGCATATTACGATTATCTGCCGCGTGTGGCGGAAGCGAAAAGCGAGAGAGAATTTCATCTTCTGCTGGCTGAATTTATGAATCTGCTGGGCGATGGGCATACGGATTATCTGTTTCCGCGCTCACTTCAAAACGAAAATGGCTATGTTCCGTTTACGCTGCGCTGCCTGAACGACGGGTATTGTGTGGACTCTGCCGTGCCTGAGTTTGAAAAAATGCTTTGGGCGAGGGTCATGAAGCTGAACGGGATACCATTTGAGGATATGCTCACGGCCTGCGCCCGCTATGGGTATCATTCGGAGCGATATCTATCGCGTTATCGGCTGCATCAGCTTCTGCCCTTTTTCCTGCGGCATACGGGCAATGAAATGGAGAACGATCAAGGTAAATTCTATTTTGACCTGCTTGAAAAAAAGCCCGATGATTTTATTGCAAGACCGCTGACAATCAACGAGCGGTATCAAAAAATCGATTCACTAAAGTCAGACATTCGTTTATATGATGATATCCTGTATGTCCGATTGGATGATTTTTTGTACGCCAAGGCGGCAAACGAGGTGCGCGAGGCGCTGCTCAGCCATCCGGCTGTACACGGTGTGATTCTGGATATTCGGGAGAACATCGGCGGCATGACGATGTATGCCGCACGTGTTGCGGAACTGTTCATTGCCGGTATATTTCATGCCTGCAAAAAGCGCACCCGCAGCATGAAGGGAATCGATTTGGCATCTGCAAGCCAGATTTCTGGCTGGAGTGCAGAGAAAATTGAACGGGAAATTGCATCAGGACTGATTGACCGTGAGGAGGTGGAGCGCAGCCAATCCCTGCTGCACAATGCGCACTTTGATGAGTATGAAGATTCTTTTGGAAAAAACGGACAGGCTGCGCTTTTTAACGGCTCATGCGTTCTTTTGACCTCGCGGCACACGGTTTCGGCCGCGGAGGATTTTACGGCCATGTTCAAAAGCAACCGTCGTGCGGTCATTATGGGTACGCCGACCGCCGGCACGACGGGAACGCCGCTGCTTCAAAAGCTTCGCTGCGGCGGCTCTATGCGCATATGCACCGTTTCCTATCGGCTGTCGGACGGCACGGAGTTTATCGGATGCGGCATTCAGCCGGATGCTTACGCCGAAATAACGGCCGATGATCTGCGAAGCGGCAGGGATACTGTTCTTGAAAAGGCGCTGAAGCGAATAAGAAAAGGCGCATCGAATTGAAATTTGGTTTTCTATTGCATTGACTGCGTTAGCAATGACGGAATCTGATGATTTTTGTGCAAAACTTTTTGCTGCATTCGTCAGCATTTTCTTTAAATTACTTATATTCCGCTCCTTCTGACGAACTTCTGACGAACCAATAGATTCGCGTATTGTTTTCCGTGATAAGACAAAGGTGACAGACCGCCTTTATGAAACGAACCGCCACCCTTTAAGAAATATTATTATCAGGACGACCTGCGTCATTGGATACGGACTTTATTCGAAGAAAAATTATACCACTGTTCGCTATATACGGAGGATATCAATTTTCTTTAAAAAGGGAGAAGTAGAGCAATCTTCAAAGCGCTTATTCGCCAAGGTAAGCTTTCCGCACAGCATCGTTGTTCAGAAGATCGGCAGCCTGACCTTCCATGGTGATGCGGCCGGTCTCCAGCACATAGGCGCGGTCGGCGACAGACAGCGCCATCTGCGCGTTCTGCTCGACTAAAAGAATAGTCACGCCCGCACGGTGCAACTCTTTTACGATGTCGAAAATCTGCTCCACCAGAATGGGCGCAAGCCCCATTGACGGCTCATCCAGCATCAGCAGTTTCGGCTTGCTCATCAGAGCGCGACCGATGGCCAGCATCTGCTGTTCACCGCCGGACAGCGTTCCGGCAATTTGTTTTTCGCGCTCCTTCAAGCGGGGAAAACGCTGAAAAACATCTTCAATAGAGGCGTCAATTTCGTTGGCCGGACGGGAATAGCCGCCCATTTCAAGGTTTTCCTTGACGGTCATCTGCTGAAAAATGCGGCGGCCCTCAGGGCAGAGCGCCATGCCGAGAAAGACAATTTTGTTACACGGCATCCCCGTTAAATCCTTGCCGTCAAAGGTGATATGTCCGCTGCGCGGCTTCATCAGGCCGGAAACGGTGTTCAGTGTCGTGGACTTGCCGGCGCCGTTCGCGCCGATCAGGGTGACAATCTCGTCCTCAAACACCTCAAAGGAAATACCCTTGATCGCATGAATGTTGCCGTAATAGACATGCATATTATCGACCTTCAGCAGTCTTTTCATGCGTTTTCCTCCTTTTTCTTGCCCAAATAGGCTTCAATGACGACGGGATTGGCCTGAATTTCCTCCGCTGTGCCCTTGGCAATGACGCGGCCGTAATTCAGCACACAGATACCCTCACAAATACCCATCACCAGCCGCATATCGTGCTCAATCAGCATGACGGCAATCTGAAATTGGTCGCGGATTTTAATGATGTTGCTCATCAAATCCTCGGTTTCGTGCGGATTCATGCCCGCTGCAGGCTCGTCCAAGAGCAGGAGACAGGGGTTGGTCGCCAGCGCACGGACGATTTCCAGACGGCGCTGTGCGCCGTAGGGGAGAGAGCCGGCCTTGTAGTCGGCCATGTCCTGCATTCCGAAGATAGCCAGCAATTCCAGCGCCTTTTCATGCATTTTCTTTTCCTGCTGCCAGAAAGCAGGCAGGCGAAAGATTCCGGAAAACATACCGTATTTGATTTGGTTGTGCAGGCCTATCCGCACATTGTCCTCCACGGACATATTGCTGAACAGACGGATATTCTGGAAGGTTCGGGCGATTCCCAGGCGGTTTGCCTGTTCTGCGGACAGGGTCGCCGTGTCCTTGCCGTTTATCATGACCGTGCCGGACGTGGGCTGATAGACTTTTGTGAGCAGGTTGAACACGGTGGTTTTGCCCGCGCCGTTCGGCCCGATCAGTCCGGCAATTTCGGTTTTTCCGATGGTCAGATTAAAATCCTCAACGGCCTTCAGACCGCCGAATTCAATGCCCAAATGACTGGCTTCCAGCACGGGCTGCTTGTCGATATCGCGTTCCGGCACGATGGAATGGCTGGGAACGGGTACCATGCGGGTTGTCGGCTTAAATTTCTGTGTCATTACGCTTGACCTCCTTCCGGCGCGGCAGGTGCTTTCTTCTTTTTCTTGAACAGACGGCGCTTTAAGACGGTGAAGAAGGTAATCAGCGTTGGGTTGTTGGTCAGGAGCATCACCAAAATCAGCACAATAGCATAGACCAGCATACGATAATCACTGAAGGCGCGCAGCAGCTCCGGCAGCACGGTCAGCAGCGCGGCGGCGATGACCGAGCCGCGGATATTGCCGATACCGCCCAGCACCACGAACACCAGCACCAGAATGGAAGTATCGAAGCTGAACTTGGAGGCAAGTACGGAGGAATAATTTAATCCATACAGTGCACCCGCCATGCCCGCCAGCACAGCGGATACAACGAAAGCCATCATTTTATATTTGGTGACGCGGATGCCGACAGATTCAGCCGCGATGCGGCTGTCACGGATGGCCATGATAGCGCGACCGGAACGACTGTTAATCAGGTTCAGCACGACCATCAGCGTGAAGATGATTAGTGCAAAGCCCATCACAAAGGTGGAAATTTTCGCAACGCCTGTTGCACCAGCGGGGCCGTTGACAACCATTTTTCCGACAATGGTGGGATTATTAAAGGAGATATGCAGCGCCGCGCCGTCCACGGAAACATAGAAGCAGTTCAGCACATTACGAATGATTTCGCCGAAGGCCAAGGTAACGATGGCCAGGTAGTCGCCGCGCAGACGAAGCACGGGAATGCCTATCAGCACGCCGGCGATACCGGCAAAGATACCGCCCGTGATGATGGCGAGAATCAGCCGAACGGTTTCATTGGTCAGATGAAAGGCGGACAAAAGCCATGAGGACATGATGATGCCGGAAAAAGCGCCGACGCTCATGAAGCCCGCGTGCCCCAGAGACAGTTCACCGGAAATGCCGACTGTCAAGTTCAGCGACACGGCCATGACAATATACACGCAGATGGGAATGAGCTGACCCTTTAGCGAGCGGCTCATCTTAAACCAGGGAAGCAGGCCGGAAATAGACATTTGGCAAATGACGAAGGCGATGATGACAATGGCGTAGGTGATTGAATTGCTCAAGGTGTTTTTGCTGATTTTTCTTGTTTTCATTCCGTTCACCTCACACTTTCTCACGCACCTGCTTGCCAAGCAGACCGGTCGGCTTAAACAGAAGAACGACAATCAGAACGGCGAAAACAAAGGCATCTCCCAGCTCGGTCGATACATACGCCTTGCCAAGAATCTCAATGACGCCCAGCAAAACGCCGCCCAGCATAGCGCCGGGGATTGAGCCGATGCCGCCGAACACGGCAGCTGTAAATGCCTTGATGCCGGGCATAGAGCCGGTGGTGGGCTGAAGCGTAGGATAGGCTGTGCAGAGCAGAATGCCCGCAACAGCCGCCAGCGCGGAGCCGATGGCAAAGGTGGTTGAAATGGTCAGGTTGACGTTGATGCCCATCAGTTCGGCCGCGCCCCTGTCCTCGGATACGCCCCGCATGGCCTTGCCCATCTTGGTCTTGCCCGTGAACAGCGTCAGCGCCACCATGATGACGATGTTGGCCAGCACGGTGACAATCATTTCCCAGCTAATCAGAAGCTGACCGCCGAACAGGGTGATGTTTTCGTCGAAGTTAATCAGCGAAGGGAAGGACTTCGGGTTAGAGCCCCAGATAAGCTGGGCTACATTTTGCAAAAGGTAACTCATACCGATGGCGGTAATCAGTACGGCAAGGGAACTGGCCTGACGCAGCGGCTTATAGGCCAAGCCTTCGATGACAATACCAAGCACCGTGCAGACGGCCATAGCGCACAGAATGGACAAAACAGGCGGAAGCCCCCAATACTGTGTGGCACAGAAGGCAATATAAGCGCCTATCATAATGACATCGCCGTGGGCAAAGTTCAGCATTTTGGCAATGCCGTAGACCATCGTATAGCCCAGCGCGATGATGGCATACACGCTGCCCAGACTGATTCCGTTGATAAGATAGGAAAGGAAAATTGTCATGTACTCTTCAACCCCTTGCCGTTCATCTGTTTTATATCGAAAGTAACCAACGGCGGTCTTCCCACAGTTGGTTACGTCTTTTGAATAAAAGCGCTGCTCCATCCGCCTTTCGGGTGGAGCAGCGGATTTATTTAACTTGATTATTCTACGCCGACGTAGATGCCGTCGACAATCTTCACAGCATACGGGTTCTTGGCGACTTCGCCGGTAGCGCTCCATGTCATCGTGCCGGTCACACCCTCGACCTCGATGGTGGGGAAGACCTCAATCAGTTTTTCGCAGCACTCCTCCATCGGAGTTTCGGCAGTGATGCCGGCCTTTTGAATCGCAGTGTACAGCGCATAGATGGCATCGTAGCCGTCAGCGGCGAACTGGTCGGGGGTCGCATCATTATAGGCCGCCTTGTACGCGGTGACGAAGTGAACGGACTTTTCATCAGTTGCGTCCGCAGAGAAGGGGGTCAGAAGGTGAACACCCTCAGCCAGAGAGGTGTCAAATCCTTCGATGTTCAGGATGCCGTCCATACCGTCCACACCGAAGAACACGGGCTTATAGTCAACAGCGGAAGCCTGACGAAGAATGTTGGAAGCGGGGGTGTAGTATATCGGCAGGAAGACCAGATCTGCGCCGTTCTTCTTCGCATCGGCAATCTGCACGGAGAAGTCAGTGGTGCTGTCAGCCGGGAAGGTAGTCACGGAAACGATTTCCAGACCAAGCTCCTCAGCCTTCGCAGAGAAGTTCTGGTAGATACCGGTGGAGTATGCGTCGCCGTTGTTATAGATGACGGCGACCTTCGTTCCGAGCTGATGCTCAGAGATGTATACGGCAGAAGCACTGCCCTGCTCAGGGTCAGAGAAGCAGACCTGATACACATTGTCTTTGCCGTTGATTACATCCAAAGAGGATGCGGAGGGAGTCAGAAGGAAAATGCGGTCATTGTATGCTTCCGCGCTGACGGCGATACAGGCACCGGTCGTAACCGTGCCGGCAATCATCTGAGCGCCCCAGTCGAGCAGCAGGTTGTAGGCGTTGACGGCCTTTTCACTATCGCCTTCATCGTCCTGTACGTTCAGCTCCAGCTGAATGCCGCCCAGTGCGTTGATCTCATCCACGGCGAGCTGCTCGCCCTGCTTAACAGAAATACCGTAGCTCGCGGCTGAGCCGGTCAAGGGGCCGGACGTGCCGATTTTAATCGTCCCTTCCGCGTTCGCAGAAAGCGCCAGCGACAGAATCATCAGCATTGCCATAGCCATTGAGAGTAATTTGCGCGTCGTCATGAGATCAATCCTCCTTGAAGAGATTTTAAAGCTTCTCCGATATCGGAGAAAACTTTTGAACAGTATAGCACGATTTGGTATGATTGCAAGACCGTTTTTGTACATCTTTTGTTTTATTTATGAACAAATGTTGAGCGGCGGTCGAATTATTTCCTTATTTTCCGTTTTAGGTCAACTGTTGGAAAAGCACGGGACAGAACTTAAAAAGCAGCTGGTTGGCTTTTCCGCTCATTGATCGTACTGAACGAACGGTTTTATCTTTTTCCTGCCGCTTTTCCCAAGTATGCAGCCTTGACGCCTGGGTCGTCAAGAAGATCCTTGCCTGTGCCCTGCATACCGAGCATACCTGTTTCCAGCACAAAGGCGTAATCGGCTATTTTCAGCGCGGCGTTCGCGTTCTGCTCAACCAAGAGGATGGTGATGCCTTCATGATGCAGGGTCTCGATGATGCCGAAAATATCACGAATGACCAGCGGCGCAAGTCCTAAGGACGGCTCATCCATCATCATCAGCTTGGGACGGGTCATCAGCGCACGGCCGACGGCCAGCATTTGCTGTTCGCCGCCGGACAGAGTGCCCGCAAGCTGCCAAGAACGCTCTTTTAAGCGGGGAAACAGCTCATAGACGTGTTCAATATCGTCCTTTAAGTCATCTTTGCGAAGATAGGCGCCGATTTTCAGATTTTCCAGCACGGTCAGATTGGCGAACACGCGGCGGCCTTCCGGGACAAGACCGATGCCGGAGGCAACGATTTTCTGCGCACTCATGCCGCTGATTTGATGACCGTCATAGATGATTGAGCCGCCGGACAGATGAACCAGCCCGCTGATGGCGCGCAGAGTGGTCGATTTGCCCGCTCCGTTTGCACCGATGAGGGTAACGATTTGTCCTTTTTCCACGGAAAAAGAAATGCCCTTCAGCGCCTCAATGCCGCCGTAGCTGACGCGGATGTCTTTAATCTCCAGCAGACTCACAGGTCTTCACCCCCAAGATACGCGGCGATGACCGCTTCGTTGTTCTGAATTTTCTCCGGCGTGCCCTCGGCAATGAGCTTGCCGAAATCCACCACATAAATCCTGTCCGAAATATCCATGACAAGATTCATGTGATGCTCGATGATGAAGACCGTCAGGTCAAACTGGTTCTTGATTCTGCGGATAAACGCGCCCAGCTCGTCCGTTTCCTGCGGGTTCATGCCGGCCGCTGGCTCGTCCAGCAGGAGCAGTGTCGGTTTGGTGGCCAGCGCACGGACGATTTCCAGCAGGCGCTGCTTGCCGTAGGGAAGGGATGTGGCCATTTCGTCGCGCAAATCCTCCAGCCCGACTACGCGGAGCAGCTCTCTCGTTCTGTCGCACATTGCCCTTTCTTCCTTACCGTTCAGATGCAGAACGGAGGCAAAGAAATTGCTTTGCCTGCGCAGATGCTGCGCGGTCAGGACATTTTCAAACACAGTCATGCCGGAAAACAGGCGGATGTTCTGGAAGGTTCGCGCAATGCCCAGTTTGGTTATTTGGTCTGGGGTCGGGCGGATGACGCGCCCCGTGAAGGCATCGGGCATAGTGCCTGCATACAGCTTTTTCATTTTTCCGTTCGGATGGTTGCGGGCGATGGGGTTGCCTTTAAACAGAATTTGACCGTTGGTCGGCTCGTAAACCGCTGTGACGCAGTTGAAAGCAGTCGTCTTGCCTGCGCCATTCGGCCCGATCAGCGCAACGATTTCTCCCTTGTCAATGTGCATACTCAAGTCGCTGACAGCCACAACACCGCCAAACTGCATGGTCAGGTGATCAATTTTCAGAACATTTTCACTCATTTGACCGCCTCCCCCGAAACCTTCTTCTTTCTGAATAAATCAGGCAGCTCCTTTGTGCCCATGATGCCCTGCCTGAAGAACAGCACAACAATCATGATGATAACGGAAAAGACCACCAGCCGGAAGCCGTTCCGCAGGAGCGGCACTTCAAAAGTACCGATGTACTGCTTTTCATCGAGGAAGCGCAGCCACCATTCGGAACAGGCGACAAACAGGAACGAGCTGATGCATGAGCCGGTGATTGAACCGATGCCGCCGATAACGACCATCAGCAGAATTTCATAGGTCATAGAAGTGGTGAAGGACTTGGCCTGCACGGTGCAGGAATACATGGCGAGCATCGCCCCGCCGATACCGGCAAAGAACGAGGAGACGCAGAATGACATCTGCTTGTGGTGGAACAGATTGATGCCCATTGCCTCCGCAGCAATTTCATCATCCTTGATGGCGCGGAGAGCACGGCCGTAGGAGGAATGAATCAGCAGGACAATCAGCGCGATGCACATACCAGCGATGATGAACGGCACGAGCGTGGACAGATACACCACGACCTCGCCGTCTGCGTTCTTAATATTGAAACTGTTGAAGGATGGAAACTGGTGCAGCATATTTGAGCCGTTGGTGAGCGGACCTAACTTGTCCCACTGGAACACGGCGCGGATGATTTCGGCAAAACCCAAGGTGGCGATTGCAAGGTAATCGCTCTTTAAGCGGAGCACTGGAAGACCAATCAGGAAGGCAAAGAACGCCGAACAAAGACCTGCGATGATCAGCGCCGGAACAACGGGCAGGGTGAAATTGATGATGCCGCCGTTATAATATTGGTATACTGTAGAGCGGCTCTCCATCGGGATGGTCAGAATGGCAAAGACATATGCGCCAATCAGCATGAAGCCAGCCTGTCCCAAAGAGAAAATGCCCGTAAAGCCGTTTAGCAGGTTCATGGAGACGGCTACGAGCGCATAGGTCGCGCCCTTTTTAAGAACGGTGAACAGCATGGAGTTAGGGGAGATGACCTGCTCCAGCACGAACACCAGCACATACAGAAGAACAATCAGGATGGCGGTGATGATGATACCGCGATCCGGCTTTTTTTTTGCAAGTTCTTTCATCACAATCACCTCACACCTTGTCCGTCATTTTCTCGCCGAACAGACCGGTCGGCTTGACAATCAGAATCACAATCAGCAAAGCGAAGGTGAAAGCGTCCGAGAAGGTCGTCAGCCCCAGCATTTTTTTTGTGATGCCGGCCTTGATAAGAATCAGGTCAAGACCCTTGATGATATTTTCACAGATGCCGATGATGAATGCGCCGATGACGGCGCCGGGAATCGAGCCGATGCCCCCGAACACTGCCGCGACAAAGGCTTTGAGGCCAGGCATGGCGCCGGAGGTTTGAATGACCGAGGAATAATTGGTGAAATACAGCATTGACCCAATGCCCGCCAAGAGCGAACCGATGATAAAGGTCGTGCTGATGACGCCGTTGATGCGGATGCCCATGAGCTGGCTGGTTTCAAAATCCTTGGACACGGCGCGCATGGCCATGCCGATTTTGGTATGATTGATGAGCAGCACCAGCGCCACGACCAAAATCAGCGTGAGGAAGGGCGTGATGATAGTGACCATTTTGGTGGTCATGCTCACGCCGAACAGCGTGATGGTGACAGAATCGGAAATAAAAGGAATGGTGGGGTATACTTTATTGAGACCGCCCGTAATGTACAGGACGAGATTTTGCAAAAGATAGCTGACGCCGATGGCGGAAATCATGATGGACATACGCGGCGCAGTGCGCAGGGGCTTGTAGGCCACGCGCTCGATTAAAAAGCCGATCAGAACGGTCAAAAGCAGCACCAGCGGGATGACGACATACAGCGGAAGTCCGCTGGCCGCAATGTACACCATCAGGATGCCCGACACCATGAACACATCGCCGTGCGCAAAGTTGATAAGGCGCAGAATGCCGTAGACCATCGTATAGCCAATAGCAATCAGGGCGTATTGGCCGCCGACGGAAATGCCGGACAGCAGGTACGGAAGAACGTTTTTCAAAAGGACAACCTCCTTTTTTAGGCCGGATGGCCTCAAAAATGTGCCGCACGGACACGCTTTTGAGAACATCCGAGATGGTTTTTCAGATATGCCTTGGCGGGGGTCTTACCAAAGACCCCCGCCAAGGCGATGCTGCATTAAAATCTCGTTTTATTCAACACCCTGAATGGCGAACAGTTCCCAAGTGTCATTGGCAGTGTTCAGCGTTTTGATGTATGCGGCGTCGCGCTTGGCATCGCCGACCTCATCAAAGGAGATGCTGCCGGTCACGCCGGTATAGGAGACATTCCACAGCGCATCGTTGACGGCCTTCGGGTCGGTCGAGCCGGCAGCCTTGAGCGCCTCCAGCGCCACAAAATAAGCATCATAGCCCATGACGGAAACGGCGGAAATCATGTCGTTGCCGTTGTTGTTGGCGAGGTTGACGGAGTCGGAGTTGATCCATTCCTTAAAGCCCAAGTCAAATTCCGTGCCGCCCTCCTGATAGAAGGTGGAAACATAAATCTTAATATCCTTGCCGGACGCAGCTTCGACGACCACATTGGAGTCCCAAGTATCGCTGGCCACAAGCGGAATGGTCACACCCTGCGCGGCGGCCTGCATCACGATGTTCTGCGCATATTCCAGGGAGCAGGGCGCGAAGATGACATCAGCTTCCAGCGCGGTGGCGGTGGCAAGGAAGGAAGTGAAGTCGGAGTTGCCGGTCTGGAAGGATTCGGCTACAACCGTGCCGCCCAAACTCTCAAATGCTTCGGTGAAATAATGGATAAGTCCTTGGTCGTAATCGTTGCCAAGCTCACCGAGGCAGTAAGCGGTGGTTGCCTTCAGCTCTTTGAAAGCATGGTTGGCCAGAACGGTGCCTTGGAAGGGGTCAAGGAAACAGATGCGGAAATAGTGGGTATTGCCCTGCGTCACGCTTGGGTTCGTGCAGGTCACGCCGATGGCGGGGATGCCGGCGGCTTCAAAGTAAGGCTTGGCGGCATTGGACACGCTGGAGCCATAAGAACCCAGAACGATGGAGACATTCTCGCTGATCAGCTTCTGCGCGGCTGTCGGGGCTTTGTCGGTCGAAGAACCGTTGTCCGCATAGACCAGCTCAACCGTGTAGGTTTCGCCGCCGATTTCAACGGTCGGGGCAACCGCGTTGGCATACTGCATACCGAGGATTTCCTGCTTGCCGCCTGCACCGTTTGCGCCGGAGGCCGGTTCATAAACGCCGATCTTGACGACGTTTTCGCCCAGCGCCATTGTCGGAATCAGCAGACAGAGCACCATCAGGAAAGCTACCAGTTTCTTCATGACTAAACATCTCCTTCAAAATTGGATTGCAGTGATTATACATAATGAACGCACGTTTTGCAATATCAAAAGTGCGTTCATTCATATTAAATACAAAGAATAAACAAAATAGAGACAAAATGACATGCTTAAAAGAGGAAAATGCATTTTTGCTTATGCAAAATTTCAGCCGATGCTCTTTTCCTTCTTTATTTCAAGAGACTGCCAGAGCATGACGCAGCCAATCAGCAGAATGCCGATGATGTCGGTTACTGTGCCTGGGTCGATGAGCAGAAGGCCGCCCGCCAAGGCGATGAGCTGTTGGAAAACGTTCAGCTTCTTTACCCAGAATTTTTCCAGACACATCCCGATGCCGAGCATCCCGATGATGGATGTCACGGCGATTTGCAGCACCTCGTACCATGCCGCGTTCAACATCAGCATGGCGGGATTCAAGACGAAAATGTACGGCACCAGGAAGGCGGCAATGGCCAGCTTGGAAGCGGTGATGCCTGTTTTCAGCGGGTCGGACTTGGCAATGGCCGCGCCCGCCATAGCAGCCAAAGCGACAGGCGGCGTGATGTCCGCGATGATGCCGAAATAGAAGGTGAACAGATGCGCGGGAAGCAGGGCATAGCCTTCGCCCAATTGCGTCAGCGCCTCATACACGCTGCTCAAATGGGCGGACAGCGCATTGTAGACGATAGGCGCCATGATGGTGGAGGTAATCAGATAGTTGGCCGTCGTCGGTACGCCCATGCCCAGCACGATGGAAGCCAGCATGGTGAAGATGAGCAGCAAAATCAGGTTGCCGCCCGCCAAGGTGGTCAGGCTGGAGCCTAATTTCAGGCCGATGCCCGTTTTGGTAATCATGCCCGCAATGATACCCGCAGCGCCGCAGGCCAGCGCCACGCCAACGATGGAACGTGCACCGCTCTCCAGGGCAGCCGGATAATCCGAGAGGCGCAGGCCGGAGGTGTTTTTAACGGCTGTTTTGGCAGCGGCTTTTTTGTCATAGCAATCTTGTGCGTTTTCATTGCCGGTCACAAACGCATAGCTCCGTTTTCCCGGAAAAGCGATGACCAAAAGCTCGGCAAAAGTCCGAAGATAGCTGCCCAGCACGGCCGTGGCAATGCCGATAAGCGCAGCCATTGAGGGCGTATAGCCCATGCCCAGGATTGTGATGATGCAAATCAGCGGCAGCATCAGGTAGCCGCGCTTGAGCATGACGGCTTTAAGCTTGGGCATATTCTTCTTTTCCATGCCCTTCAAGCCCTGCTTCTTTGCTTCTAAGTCGGTAATGATATAAATGCCGGTGAAATACAGGATGGCGGGGATAATGGCGGCTTTGACGATGGTGGAATAGGGGAGACCGATGCTCTCCGCCATCAGAAACGCTGCCGCCCCCATGACAGGCGGCATGATTTGGCCGCCCGTGGAGGCAGCCGCTTCCACGGCCGCAGCAAACTCCGGCTTGTAGCCGAGCTTTTTCATCATCGGGATGGTGAAGCTGCCGGAGCCGACCGTATTGGCAACAGAACTGCCGGAGACAGTGCCCTCCATTGCGCTGGTGATGACGGCGACCTTGGCCGGACCGCCGCGGCGATGCCCGCACAGGGCATTGGACAGGTCAATGAAAAATTCGCCCACGCCCGTCTTTTCAAGGAACGAGCCAAAGAGGATAAACAGGAAAATAAAGGTGGAGGATGCGCCCAACGGCGTTCCGAAAATACCCTCCTGCGTATAGAAAAGATACTGGATGAGCTGCTTGACGGTGAAGCCGCGGTTGGCAAGGAAGCCCGGCATGGCTCTGCCGAAAAGCCCTACGCAGATGAAGGCGATGGCAATGACGACAATCGGCAGACCGACAACGCGCCGGCAAGCTTCCAAAAGAAGAACGATGCCGATGCCGCCGATGATAATCTGAAAGGCCGTATAGCCGAACTGCATGGCAATCTTGTTAAAGAAAACAACGGGATACAGACAGACGAGCAGCGACAGAACGCCCAAAACAACGTCATACCACGGGAGCGTGGTTTTGCTGGATGCGCGCCGCGCCGGATAGAGCAGATAAGCCAGCAGCAGCACAATGCCCAAATGCAGCGGGCGCATATGGGTGGACGGGATGATTTGCCATGTGCTGTAAAGCTGAAAAACGGAAAAGAAAATTAAAATTACGCGGATAATGGTGTTTCGGCAGCCGGTCAGCGTCCGATAAGCGCTTTCACGGTCATACTTCTGCATAATCGCGTCAACTTCGGCGGTCGGCGTGGAGACGGTGTTTTTGGTTTTATCATTGGCCATGAACGAAACAACCCCTTTCTGAACAAATGGTCATGGTATGAAAGAAGGGGCGAGGGATTGTCTCCGCTCGTCCCATAAGATACCGGACGGGGTCATTTGATGATGCCGATTTCGCGGTAATATTTGAGCGCGCCGGGGTGGAACGTGCCGTAGTCAATGCCTTTGGCCTGATCACTCAGGGAAGTCGGGATGCCCTTGACGGCGTTTTCCGCGCTGATGTAAACCTTTTTGGCGTTCGTCAGCTCATCCTTGTTTTCAAACAGCGCCTTGGTTATTTCGTAGACGAGCTCCTCACTCAGGTCGTTGGACGCTACCAGCACGGAGCTGACGGCGGGAACGACGATGTCCTCATCAACGCCCGAATATGTCCCGGCGGGGAGAGTATCGGTCACATAGAAGGGATATTTGGCCTGAAGTTCGGCCATTTGCTCCTCGCCGAAGGTGAGGACACGGATTTCGCGCTTGAGCGCCACATCAACGATGGAGGCGTTCGGATAACCTGCAACGATGAAGAAGGCATCCACCTGACGATTCTGGAAGGAATCGGCGGATTCAGAGAAGCTCAGGTAATGCGGAATGATGTCATCCAGCGTGAGGCCGGCGATTTCAAGAATCTGCACGGCGTTAAAGTACACACCGGAGCCGACGGCGCCGACGCTGACGTTCTTGCCCTTCAAATCCTCAACCTTTTCAATGCCGCTGTCCGCCGCGACAACGAGATGGACGATTTCGGGATAGATGGCGGCGACGGCAGAGAAGGTTTCAACGGGTGTGCCGCCGAAGTCCTCCGTGCCCTGATAGGCGTAGCTCATGACATCGTTCTGCGTCCAGGCAAGCTCGGCTTCCCCTTCGCAGATGGCCAAGATGTTGGCCTTCGAGCCGCCGGAGCTCTGTGCGGTGACATCAAGGCCGCTGACCTTACCGGAAAGCAGGGCAGCAATTTCGCCGCCGAAAGCATAGTAGGTGCCGGTCGTGCCGCCGGTGGAGAAAACGAGATATTCATCAGCGAAGGCGCCGGTGAGAGTGATAAACAGGAATGAAACGGCCAGAAGAACAGACAGTAGCTTTTTCATAAAGCTGAATCCCCCTTTTTATGATGTCAAATGGATTATAGCACCGATAAACAAAAAATGCAACGTCAAAATGCATTTTTAAACATCAAAAAATTCAGAAAACAAAAAATATACAATATTTTAATGGGCAAAATGAATTTTTTGATTTTAAAAAATTCTAAATGATGATATAATGACAAGCGCAGCCGAATAAAAATGGGGGGAAAAATATAATCGGAAGAATGAAATCGGCCGTCCATTCGCCGTCTGCCGAAATCTTGACATACTTGTATTTTTTTTGTACACTATATCCTGTATATTTATATGAAGGAGCGAACGGTCATGGCGGCAATGTTTGAAGAATCAACCGACAGCAAGCCCATTCGGGATATTGCCTACGAACGCTTAAAGCACGCAATCATCACGGGAGAGCTTGCACCCGGCTCCCGCATTGTGGAAACAGCCTTCGCTGACCGGCTTCACATCAGCAGGACGCCGCTGCGCGAGGCGCTAAGGAAGCTGGAGCGGGACGGCCTGGTGGAATACGAGCTTCGCAGGGGCGTTGTGGTGCGTGCGTTTACGCTGAACGATATCGAGGAGATTTTCACCATCAGAAACGCCATGATGATGCTGCTTCTGCCGTCCATTGTTGAAAAAGCTATGGACAAGGATATCGACAAGCTGAATGCCATTTTAAAGGAAATGGATGTGGCGCAGAAGCAGGAGGACTGTGCGGCGCTGGCGACCTATAACCGCGCCTTCCACGGAACGCTGGAGCATATTTCGGATAAGCGCCGCATTTTAAGCGTGGTGGACAGCCAGGAGGAATACATTATCCGTTTCTCTGCCGTGACGATTGCCAGCATTGTCCGCCGCTCAAAGGCGCATGAGGAGCATCACCGGATGGTGGAGCTTTTGCAGAAGCGGGATTTGGAAACGCTCAAGACGCTCATGCACCATCATTTGGAGGAGAGCAGGGATACTTGCCTGAATGCTATCCAAACAAACGGATTTTATAAGGAAGGAAGCACATAAAAATGCAGGATTGGACATGGGATCTTTCTATTTTTTACCAGAGCTTTGATGACCCGAAAATCGAAGAGGACATAGAAAAGCTTAAAGAGCAGATGAAGCACGGTCATGAGGTGCTTGAAAAGGGTCTTTCCGAGCGGGAAACGCTGGAAGTGCTGGTGGATGCGCAGGAGAAAATCGCCGAATACTCGGAGGATTTAGGTTATTTTGCCACCCTGACACTTTCTGTCAATGCTGAGAACGAAGCGGCCGCCAAATTGATGGACAGAATGGAGCGGCTCTTTGTGGATGTCAGCCTGTTCAGCTCCGCCATCGTCCGATACCTCGACAAGGTGGAGGATCTTGAACAGGTGATTGCAACCAGCCCGCGTCTTCAGGCGGTGGATTTTGCCCTGCTTCGCGCTAAGGAGGAGGCCAAGCATCTGATGCCCGCCGAAATCGAGCCGTGGATGCTGAAAATGTCCCTGACCGGCGGCGAAGCATTTTCGACCCTGCGTGACAAGCTGGACGCGACCCTGCTGGTCGATTACAAGTGCCAAAAACTTCCGCTGTCCGCCGTGCGTGCTCTGGCCTACGATCCAGATGAAAAGGTGCGCGCATCCGCATACGAGGCGGAGCTGGCCGCGTACAAAAAAATCGAAATTCCGATGGCGGCCTGCCTGAACAGCATCAAGGGACAGGCACAGACCATGTGCGAAGCGAAAAAATACGCCTCCGTGCTGGATATGACCCTGTCACAAAGCAACATGGATAAGGAAACCTTAAATGCCATGTGGCAGGCGATTGATGAAAGTCTGCCCAAATTCCGCGCCTATCTGCGGAGAAAAGGCGAGCTGCTGGGACATAAGAACGGGCTGCCTTTCTATGATTTATTCGCCCCGATGACCGTCAAGGGGGCGAAGACGAAGCGCTATACGGTGGAGGAGGCGCGGCAGAAGCTTATCACCGAAATGGGCAAGTTTTCCCCCGACATGGCAACATTTATCGACAATGCATTTGAAAACCGCTGGATTGATATGTTTCCCCGTGCGGGTAAAGGCGGCGGTGCGTTCTGCGCCGGAGCGCATGCGCACAGGCAGAGCCGCGTTATGACCAACTTTGCCGGCTCGTTCAGCGATGTCAGCACCATAGCGCATGAGCTGGGACACGCATGGCACAATGAACAGATGGCCGATTTGCCCTATCTGATGATAGATGCGCCGATGCCTCTGGCGGAAACGGCCTCCATCTTTAATGAGACCCTGCTGTCTCACGCCGTCCGTGAACAGGTGGACAGGAAGGAGGCCTTCTCCCTTCTTGAAAACTACCTGATGGAAACGACGCAGACCATCGTGGATATTTACAGCCGTTTCCTGTTTGAGAATGCCGTTGTGGAAGGCCGCAAGGATCATGCGCTGAGCGTGGAAGAATTGAAAGCCGCTATGCTGGATGCGCAGGAGAAGTCCTACGGGGATGGGCTGGACCGGAATATCCTCCATCCGTATATGTGGGCGTGTAAGAGCCATTATTATTCGCCGGCAGTTAATTTCTATAACTTCCCGTATGCCTTCGGTGAATTATTCGGACTCGGTATGTTTGCCATGTATAAGGAACAGGGCGCGGAATTCGTACCGAAGTACAATAAGCTGTTGAGCCTGTGCGGGTCTAAGATGGTGGCGGATGTGGCCGCCAGCGTTGGCATTGATGTCCGCAGCGTGGATTTCTGGCGCTCCTCCCTTAAAATTGTGACCGATGACATTGATGAATTTATCCGTCTGGCGGATGAACTGTGCGGTGAGGGTAAGATATGACAGACATTGAAATTGCGCAGCAGGCTGCGCTTCGCCCAATCGGTGAAATTGCGGAAAAAATCGGCTTGAATGCGGAAGAATTTGAGCCGTACGGCCGTTATATTGCGAAGGTCGAGCCTCGCTGCTTTAAGGAGCGTCCGGCGTGCGCCAAGCTGGTGTTGGTGACGGCGATGACCCCGACCCCTGCTGGTGAAGGCAAGACGACCGTCAGCGTCGGGCTGGCCGACGGCATGAATTTTATCGGCAAAAGGGCAATGCTGGCGCTCCGCGAGCCGTCCTTGGGGCCTGTTTTCGGCATGAAGGGCGGCGCGACGGGCGGCGGGTATTCCCAGGTGCTGCCGATGGAAAACATCAACCTGCACTTTACAGGCGACCTTCACGCCGTCACGGCTGCCAACAACCTGCTGGCGGCCATGACGGATAACAGCATTCAGCAGGGAAATCCGCTTCAGATTGACCCTCGGCAGGTTGTGTTTCGGCGCTGCATGGATGTGAATGACCGTCAGCTCCGCCGCATCGTTAGCGGTATCGGCGGAAAGATGAGCGGGATGCCGCGTGAGGACGGGTTTGATATTACGGCGGCCAGCGAGATCATGGCGGTTTTCTGCCTTGCAGACGGTTTGAATGATCTGAAAGACCGGCTGGCGCGGATTATCGTTGCGCGGCGCTTTGACGGAACACCCGTCACCTGCGGCGATTTGGGCGCGCACGGGGCAATGGCCGTCCTTTTGCGGGATGCCCTGAAGCCTAACCTTGTCCAGACCATCGAGGGGACGCCCTGCCTGATTCACGGCGGTCCGTTTGCCAACATTGCTCACGGCTGCAACAGCGTGACGGCTACGCGGCTGGCCTGCAAGCTGAGCGACTATGTCGTTACAGAGGCGGGCTTTGGCGCCGATTTGGGCGCTGAAAAATTTGTGGACGTCAAATGCCGCATGAGCGGGCTTCGCCCCGATTGCGTGGTCATGGTGGCAACCGTCCGCGCCCTGAAATGGCACGGCGGCGTTTCCAAGGACGCACTGAAGGAAGAAAATGTTGAGACCATGCTGCAAGGACTTCCGAATTTGCTGCGCCATGTGAACAACGTGCGCGAGGTTTGGCATTTGCCCGTTCTGGTGGCGATTAACCGCTTTACGACCGACACGGACGCGGAGATTTCCGCATTAAGCGATGCGCTGAACGCCCTTGAAATACAGAACCGTGTCTGTGAGGCATGGGCAAAGGGCGGCGCCGGCGCTGCGGCTCTGGCCAAGGCCGTTTGTGACCTGGCGGACGGCGAACACTCAGACCTTCATTTCACCTATTCTGATGACCTGCCGCTGCATGAAAAGATTCGTGCCGTTGCTCGGAAAATTTACCATGCAAATGACGCCGTGTTTGCGTCCGGCGTGAGGGAACAGCTCAAGGCGCTGGAGGATGAGGGCTTTGCAAAATGTCCCGTCTGCATTGCCAAGACGCAGTATTCCTTCAGCGATGATGCGAAAAAACTCAATGCGCCGGAGAACTTTGACATTACCATCCGCTCTGTCCGCGTGTCGGCGGGAGCAGGTTTTGTCGTAGCGTTTGCGGGCGATATCATCGCTATGCCGGGGCTGCCCAAGAAGCCGGCGGCGCTTCAAATCGACGTGGATGCGGACGGCGTAATCACCGGATTATTTTAAGAAGGAGCCTGCACATGGATGCTTTGAAAACGCAGCTGCTTGATATTTTGCAGCAGGACTGCCGGATGCCGCTTGAGCAGATGGCGGTGATGACGGGCGAAACACTGGAAAAGGTCGCTCAGACCATTGAAGAATTAGAAAATGAACGTGTGATTCTGCGCTATCGCCCCGTGATTAACTGGGAAAATACGGATGTCAACCGCGTGGAGGGCATGATAGAGGTGCGTGTCACGCCCCAGCGCGACATGGGCTTTGATGCCATCGCCAGCCGTATCTACCGGTTTGATGAGGTGAAGAGCGTCTATTTGATGAGCGGCGCCTATGATCTGCTTGTGCTGGTGGAAGCGCCGACCCTTAAGGAGCTGGCATTCTTCGTCAGCGAAAAGCTGTCTGCCTTGGACACCGTGACCGGCACGGCGACCAGCTTCGTTTTGAAGCGCTATAAGCAGGACGGCGTTGTTTTTGAGGATGCGCATACTGACAAAAGGCTCGTGGTGTCCCCATGAGCGAGCGTTTTATTTCTCCTGCCGTCCGTGTTGTGCCGCCGAGCGGCATCCGCCGCTTTTTTGATGTGGCCGGCACGATGAAAGGAGCCATTTCTCTGGGCGTCGGTGAGCCGGATTTCGTCACGCCCTATCACATCCGCAATGCGGCCATTGAAAGCCTTTTAGACGGGCAGACACAGTATACGCCGAATTTAGGTCTCTTATCCCTGCGCGAGGAGATTTCTGCCTATATGGACGGGCGCTTCCATGTAAAGTACGACCCGCAGACGGAAGTCCTCTGCACCATCGGCGCAAGCGAGGCCATTGACTTGGCTCTGCGCGTGTCCATTCGTCCCGGCGATGAGGTCATCATTCCGGATCCCGGCTATGTCAGCTACAGCCCCTGCGTCATTTTTGCCGGCGGTACACCCGTGACCGTGCCGACCCGCGCAGAGGATGAATTCCGCCTGACGGCGGAGGCGCTGGAAAAGGCAGTGACAAACAAGACCCGCGCTCTGATTTTTCCCTACCCCAACAACCCGACCGGCGCGGTCATGACCCGCGGGGAAATCGAAAAAATCGCCGCCGTGGTCAAAAAGCATGACCTGCTGGTCATCAGCGATGAAATTTACTGCGAGCTGACCTATGACGGAACGGAGCATATCTGCTTTTCCTCCCTGCCCGATATGCAGGGACGGACAGTGCTGATTAACGGTTTTTCCAAGGCATTTGCCATGACAGGCTGGCGCATGGGCTATGCCTGCGCTCCCGCAGCCATCATCCAGCAGATGAACAAGATTCATCAGTACACCATCATGTGCGCTCCGCGGCAAAGTCAAGTCGCCGCGGCGGAGGCGCTGAAAAGAGGCAGGGAAAACGGTTATCAGGATGTTGCGGCCATGCGCACCAGCTATGACCAGCGCAGACGGCTGATGGTGGATGCGTTCCGGAAAATCGGGTTGGACTGCTTTGAGCCGCGCGGCGCATTCTATTGCTTCCCGTCCGTCAGACGGACAGGCTTGGACAGCGACACCTTCTGCACCCGCCTTCTTCAGGAACAGAAGGTCGTCTGTGTGCCCGGAACGGCCTTCGGCGAAAGCGGCGCGGAACATATTCGCTGCTGCTATGCCACGGACGTTAAGCTTCTGTTGGAGGCGTTCAGGCGGATGCAGATGTTTGTTGATTCCCTTTAATATCGGAGGATATCATGCGCAGATTTTTTGCTTTGCTTTTGATGCTGACCATGCTTTGGGCGCTGCCCGCGTGGGCAACGGAGGATGAGGAAGAGGAGCGGTATGTCGACCCCTTTGACGTGCCATCTGCCGCTCCGGAAGACACGCAGGACACGAGTACGCCGACGCCCTCCCCGACGCCTGTCGTTCAGCAGGACGGCACGACCGTCGTGACCATTACGGCGACGGGCGACTTGACCATCGGCACGAATTACAAGGCATACAAAAACATGAATTCTTCCATCTTCGGCAAGGAACTGAAAAAGCAGAACGGGGACATTAACTTTTATCTGCGGAACATCAGGGAACTTTTGTCGGAGGACGATTTGACCATCGTTAACTTTGAAGGAACCTTGGCGGAGAACGTCACGGTGCCCTCGGCGAAAAAGAACAATGATTTTCTGTTCCTTGCCCCGACCGAATTTGCCAAAACCCTTTCGGGAAACAGCATTGAGGCTGTTTCGCTGGAAAACAACCATGTATATGATTTCGGCGAAGACGGCTATCAAAGCACGGTGGCCGCGCTGACGAATGCGGGCGTTGTGTATGCCAATAAGACGACGCTGGGAGTCTATGAGACGCAGGGCGTCAAAATCGGCATGCTGGCTTATCAGACCTTCAACGGCGGATATGACTATATTTACGCCAATATGCCGACCGATATTGAAAATGCGCGGGCGCAGGGGTGCGACCTTGTCATCGTCAGCTATCATTGGGGCGATGAACTGGATTATCATCCGAATGAAAAGCAGCAGAAGCTCGGCAAAGCCACTATCGATGCAGGCGCAGACCTTGTGCTGGGGCATCACAGCCACCGCATTAATCCTATTGAGGAATACAACGGAAAATACATTGTATATTCGCTTGGTAACTTTTCCTTTGCCGGAAACAATAAGCCCAGCGATATGCTGACCTTCGTTTTCCAAATTCGTTTTAAGTACAGAAGGGGCGAACTGTGGGGGACATCGTTCCGCATCATTCCGTGCCGGATTTCCTCCAAGCAGGATTATAACGATTTTACTGTGACCCCCTTAACAGAGACCCGCTACATCGATACAGTGCTGTCTACGCTGAAAAAGCACGGGCAGTACCTTGAAAATCCTGTATCCGGTTATCCTTTGGAATGGGAGTGAGCTTTATGCTGACATTCAAGGCAAGCCTGATGGATGAACAGGCGATTAACCGCGCCCTGACGCGCATAGCCCATGAAATCATCGAACGAAATGACGGCTGCGACGACCTTTGCCTTGTGGGAATCAGGCGGCGCGGTGAGCCTATGGCCAAGCGCATTGCCGCCAATATCGAGCGCATTGAAGGCCGCACCATTCCCGTGGGTGTGCTGGACATCACGCTGTACAGGGATGACCTGACCAAGGCGCATGATGAGCCTGTCTTAAATCAGACGGTCGTGCCGTTCAATGTGACGGGTAAGCGCATCGTGCTGGTGGATGACGTGCTGTACACGGGAAGAACGGCGCGGGCGGCCATTGATGCGCTGTTTGGTCTGGGACGTCCGGCGCAGATTCAGCTTGCCATATTGGTTGACAGAGGCCATCGGGAACTGCCGATTCGCGCTGATTTTGTCGGTAAGAATGTACCGACCTCGCACAGTGAACTGATTGCGGTGCATCTGCCGGAAATTGACGGCGATATGGGGGTCAATATTCTTCAAATGGAAGGCCGTTAAGCAGTCTGCTAAAATCATCGGAGTTCGGAGGGGGTCTTTTGTGCGCAGCAGCCTCTTGCTTCTGCCGGGTCATGCAGTGGGGGAAGCCCTGTGCGCCGTGGCAGAGGAAGTGCTGACGGATGTCGCGGTGGCATTCAACCATTCCTTTTTGATTCGTCGGGATAAAATCGGCGTTTCCTCCGTCCGCGCCTATGACACGCCGCTCACGGAGGAAACAGTGGAGGCCTGTGAACAGGCGGATGCCGTGCTGCTGGGCGATACGGACGTGGAAGGCGTGGAAGACCTCCTGCAATCGCTGGATATCCCTTGTAAAACGCGCACCTTCTCTTTAAAGGATGCCCGGCGGTTTTACATCGTGCAGACAGTCTCCTTGGATATCAAAACCTTGGGCGATGCCGTGCAGTATGCTTATGAGCTGGCGAAAACGGAGGAACTTCCGCTATCCTATGTTTCTCCAAGCGGGAAGGCCGCAATGGACTTTAAAGCGGCTGTGCATGTTCGGGAAAGGGACTATGCATCCGTTATCACAACGGAGCTTTTGCCGCCGAATGCTGTAAACAAGCTGCTCTATTCACCGGAGAAGGTGGGGGTGCTTGTCGTGCCGCCTTATGCGGGCAGTATGCTGAACCCGATGGCAACGGCTGTCTACGGTGCTTCCATGATGCTGTTTGATGCCTGTGAAAGCAGAAAGCGCTTTGTGTATGCGCCTGTTGTTTCGGAGGATGTCAAGGCAGATGATGCTCTTAATCCCATCGGCATGGTGCTGGCTTCTGCACAGCTTCTTCGGAATGCGCTGCATTTAGAGCGTGAGGCTGACTGCGTGGATGCCGCCGTACGCAATGTGCTGGCTGCCGGTTGGCGGACGCCTGATATGGCGGGCGGCAGTGCGGCAATCGGCGGAAGACATATTTTACGGCTGATTCTGGATCAAATTGAGCTTGCGGGTGAGTTGCTTTCCCCGCAGGGAGGAAACAGATGAGCATTGTTTTGCCGGATTATGAAAACTGCGGGCTGAATGTGATTGCGTCCGTCATGCGCTATTTTGACACGCCCTGTCACCATAAAACGCTGCCTTTTCTGGACGAAAAATTAAAACACGGCGGCTATCGCAACGTTGTCGTAATGCTTTTTGACGGCATGGGCATGGATGCGATCAAAAAAAACAGTCCGGCGGACAGTTTTTTGAACACGCATATTGCGCATGAGCTGTCCGCTGTGTTTCCCTCTACGACGACTGCCGCCACCACAGCCATCGAATGCGCTGCTTCGCCCGCAGAGCACGGCTGGCTCGGATGGACGATTTATTTTGAAGAGATTGATAAGTCCGTTGATATTTTCATCAACCGGGATGCGCAAAAGGGCGAGCAGGCTGCGGATTATTCCGTTGCAGAACGTTTTATGCCGCTTGACCCCGTGTTTCATCGCATCACTGAGGCGGGCAAGGCTAAAGCGGCTATCTTTTCTCCCTTTGCCGAGCCTGCATGCCAAACGCTTGAAGACATCAGGCGAGGCGTGCTGGAAGCCTGCCGAGAGCCTGGCGCGCACTATCTCTATGCCTATTATCCGGAACCCGACCATACGATGCACGCCCGCGGCGTTTATGCGCAGGATATCAAGGAGCAGATTGCGGCCATTAACACCTTTTCGCAGGGGCTCACTAAGGAACTGCCGGAGGATACGCTGCTTCTTTTGACGGCAGACCACGGGCTGATTAATGGACATTTTCTGTATTTGGAGGACCATCCGAGACTTCGTGCCATGCTGCTGCGTCCGCCTACGGTGGAGGCGCGGGTGGCGGTCTTCCATGTGAAGCCTGAGTGCGCGGAGGCGTTCCCTAAGGCGTTTTCGGAAGCGTTCCCGCAAAATTTTGTACTGAAAAAGAGCGATGATGTGCTGAAAAGTGGCATTTTTGGCCCCGGTAAGCCGCATCCCAAGCTGCCCAGTATTTTAGGCGATTATGTTGCCTTTGCGACCGCCTACGACTGCATCGGCGATGCACGCGGCAACCATGAGCTGATTGGCTGCCATGCAGGTCTGACCGAGGAGGAAATGCGCGTCCCGCTGATTGTGGCAAAGGAATAAGATAAAGCTTTATTCGGAAAGGAATCGCTTGATGATGAAACGGTTTGTTTGTTTAATTTTAATTGTGATGCTGCTGCTCGGCACGGTGTCTGTTGCAGAGGAAAGCGGGCTTAGAAATTATGACAAAAAAACAAAAACGCTGACCTATGTGGCCTTCGGTGCATTCCCGACTGATGCGGACGGCAGTGAAGAGCCAATCGTGTGGCGTGTGCTGAATACGGACGGACAGACAGCCTACTTGCTGAGTGAATATATCTTGGAGGCGCGGCAGATTCATCCATCCTCACCGACAGAGAATTATGTCGGCTGGGAAAAATCCGATATGTATGCTTACCTGAACGGCGATTTTATGCAGACCGCCTTTACGCAAGCGCAGCAAAAGGCGCTGACCGAGAATGCGGATGACCATTCTCTGGTGACGCTCCCTGCCTTAGAGGATTTAAAAAATGCAGCGTATGGCTTCATCAACGAGAAGTCAAGACAGTCGCAAAGCACGGAATATGCCAAGGCAAACGGCCTCTTCGTTTATCAGGGGAAAAATCAGTATTCTCCTTATTGGCTGCGGACATTGAGCAAGCAGCACCCGACCTATGCGCACATGAAATTACAGGATGACGGAAAAATCGGCTTCATCTGTGTTGAAGTTGCCGATGTCGGAATGCGCCCCGTTATCACGGTGGATCTTTCACTTGTGTCCATATCGGCAGGGGACGGAACGATTGCTTCGCCTTATGTGCTGACGGCGGAGGGGGAAGAAGATGCGAACGAGAAAGACGGCGGGGCTTTCACGGAATCAGCGCTGTCCGATGATTCTGCCGATGATTCGTCCGATGAATCCACAGAACCGACGGCAGCAATTGAAGATGCTGATTCGGCAGAGAACGGCGCTTTTGACCCGCTGTTTAAAGGCTTGACGGCCGAGGGCTTTCTGCCGTCCGGCACTGAAGAATTTGTATACCAGGATGCGGATGCGGGCGTTTGGCTGTATGCTTCCGACACCCTGCGCATTGAAATTCATCGCCGTGAGGACACCAGCAAAAAAAATCGCCCCTTACGCTGGCTGGAGGCGGACATTTACGTTAACAACGGCGCGGACTTTCTGAAGGTGTACTATAACGAAAAGGACAACCCGAAAAAAGAGGCGGAGGTCATTCAAATTGCTCAAAAAAATCATTTGGTCTTCGCCATCAATGCAGACTGGTATTACTATCGCGTTAAGCGGAATGCGAAAAAGCGCACCATGTCCGTAGGCGTGATTTTGAGAGAAGGCAATATTCTGTACGATGACCCTGCTAAGAAGGCAGCGACCAGTATTCCCAATCGCGATATTTTGGCGCTCTTTGCGGACGGCGGTCTGAGCGTTTACGATTACAACGGCATCACGGCGGAACAGCTTCAAACAGACGGAGCGTATGACGTTCTGTCCTTCGGCCCTGTGCTTTTGAAGGATGGGGAAATCACCGAGCAGACGAAGAATATCAGCGCCCATCAGAGCAACAACCCGCGCATGGGCATCGGTCTTGTTGAAAAAGGACATTATGTGGCGATAATGGCCGAGGGACGCATTAAACAAAGCAAGGGCTGCACCCTGAGTGAATTTGCGCAGATATTCCTTGATAAGGGCTGCGTCAGCGCCTATAATTTGGACGGCGGCGGCACAGCCACCATGATGTTCATGGGCGAATATATCAATCAGCTCGGCAGCTATACGGCGGATAAGCGTCTGCAAATCGAGGTCCTCGGCATCGGCATTTCAGATGCTGTTCAGCCCTGATTCAGCGGCAGGGTGACGGTGATTCTGAACTTGCCCTTTTCGCCGGAGGCATCGATTTTTCCGCGGTGCGCGTTCACGATGGCAAGGGCAATCGAAAGCCCGATGCCATAGCCCATGACGGCGGAATTGCGGGAAGGGTCGGCGCGGTAAAAACGGTCGAACATATTGTGAAGCGTCTCTTCCGAAATGCCGTCCGCAGTGTTTTCCACCGTCATGACGAGCTGCTTTTCCTGCGCGCCCAATGTCAGATGAATATTGCCCTCGGCGCTTGAATATTTAACGGCGTTGTCCAGCAGAAGATTGACTAACTGAGAGATACTTTTTTCGTTTCCGCAGTAGGTCAGCATGGGCTGAATGTGCATTGAAAAGTGTTTGCTTTGCGTGATGGCGAGCGACTGAAAGGACGAGGCATTTTCCGCAACCAAATCGGAAATCGGAAATTCAATCATTTGCAGCGTTTCGGTTTCCTCCATTCGAGCAAGGAAAATCAAATCATTGGTCAGAGTAGCCAAGCGCCTCGTCTGCGAACGAATATCATCCAGCCATTCATTTTGCCCGTACTCCATTTCCAGCAGTTCCGTATCTGCATGGATGATGGTGACGGGCGTTTTCATTTCATGCCCCGCATCGGTAATGAAACGCTTCTGCTTTTCATAAGAGGCTGAAATCGGACGGACAATCCGGCGGGAGAGCAGAAGAACCAGAAGAAATACGGCCAGAAGCCCCGCCCCGGAAATGCAAACACTGGTCAGCAGGGCAAACCGAAAGGCGGACAGATTGCGTTCGCAGTCCATAAAAATGACGCGCCGGATCCCGTCCTCTTCATAGAGGATATAGCGGTAGTCTTTATAAAAACCGCGGCTTTTCCCCAAGTCGGCGCATTGCTGCGCATACAGGGCTGCCGTTTCTTCATCGATGGACGGCACTTTGTCAACATCATACAGATTGATGCTGCCGTCCTCCGCCAAGACTGCCGAAAAAAATTGAAGTTCGCGGCGCGTCTCCCGCGACGGGTGATTCGACTCCGTCTGCCCGTTGTCGTCCTGAGACGGGTTCGGGAAATGTCCGTTGTTCCAGCTCAGCAGCGTCAGCAAGCTATCAGCATCGCTGACAATTTTTTGATAATTGACATAATTAAACAGGCCGATGACGGTTGCCAGCACGATGAATACGGCCAGCATGGAGGCAAGGATAAGCCTCCGGCGCAGCTTGCGTATCATGTTTTTTTCTCCAAGGTATAGCCTGCATTCCGCACTGAGCTGATTTCTACATTTGCATTCAGCGCCGTGAGCTTTTTTCTCAGATACGAAATATAGACCCAGACCACATTGATTTCGGCATTGCTTTCGCATCCCCAGATTTTTTCGATGAAGCGTTCGGAGGGAATGAGCTGATGCGGATTGAAAAGCAGCATTTCCATCATCTGGAATTCCTTGTTGGTCAGGCGGAAGCTGCCGGCCGGAGAGGACAATTCATAGTTGGCGCGGTTCAGCGCAATGTTGCCCATCAACAGCTTAGAGGTCGGCTGCGCGGCCTTCTGCCGCGTCATGGCGCGGATGCGCGCCAGCAGCTCCCGCACTTCAAACGGCTTCGTCAGGTAATCATTCGCCCCGCTGTCTAAACCCAGCACTTTGTCATCTATTTCCGATTTTGCCGTGAGCATCAAAATCGGCATCATGCCGCCGGTCTCCCGATAGCGCCTGAGGACGTCAATCCCGTCCATTTTCGGCATCATGATATCCAAAATGGCCGCATCATACTGCTCGCTGTTCAGGTATGAAAGAGCACTTATACCGTCATAAACGGCCTCGGCCTCGTAATTGCTCTTTTTCAGTATGGCGATCAGCGCCTTTGCCAGCATCTGCTCATCCTCGGCAATGAGAATCCGCATCGGAACACCTCCTCATATATTCTTATTATACATGAAAAACCTTATGTAAGGCTTAAAAATTTTCCGTTCATAATTTGTTTTCAAATTCCTTAAAATCTGTTCAGAAAAGCGTGCGGTTTCTTTTAGGTATGTTTTAGGTTGGCAGTCTAAAATAGCAACCGAACACTCAAAGAGAGGACGGATGAAGCCCATGAAAAAGCCTAAGAAATCCCGAAAACGCATCCTGCGGAAAATCATTTTTCTGCTGGTGGTGCTCATGCTCCTTGCGGGCGCAGGGTATTACGGCTATTCCATGCTCAAGCAGGAATACACCGTGACATATGACAGCTATACGGCAACCATCGGCAGTATTTCCAATTCGCTGAGCTTCAGCGGCAACTTGAATTTAGTGGACAGCAAGACCTATAACGCCTCTTCTTCGGGGACTGTCCGCGCCATTTATGTATCTGTCGGCGAACAGGTGGAGGAGGGCACAAAGCTCATGCGCCTTTCCAACGGCGAAACGATTAAGGCGGATTTTGCCGGCCGCGTCAATGCCGTCAATGTAGATACAGGCGATGAGGTGGAGAGCGGCACGAGCCTTATCCAGGTGGCAGACTTCACCAACATGAAGGTTTCCCTGCGTGTGGACGAATATGACATTTCTTCGGTCAGCATCGGTCAGCGCTGCACGGTGATGGTCACGGCGCTTGAAAAGACCTATGAGTCCGAAATTGCCACCATCAATTATATTTCCTCGTCCGCCGGGTCTGTCGCCTATTATACGGCGGTGGCCTATGTCACGGTGGATGACGGCGTTTATCCCGGCATGCAGGTATCCGTCTCCATTCCCCAAGAAGAGGCCGCGAATGTTGTCATCCTGAAGGAGGATGCCATCAGCTTTGATACAACCAATCAGGCGTTCGTCTGGATGAAGGGTACGGACGGAGTGCTGGAAAAGGTGACGATTGAAACGGGCGTCAGCAATGGAAACTATGTCGAGATCGTTTCCGGCCTGTCCTCCGGCGACGAAGTGTTTGTTGAGGCCGAGCAGACGGCCTCCGGCGGCATCAGCAGCATCCTGTCCGGTCTGTTCGGCGGCCAGCAGTTTAACGGCGGAAGCGGCAGAGACAGGCAGAACGTTGGCGGAGGCGATATGCCCGACTTCGGCAATTTTGATACCGGAACCAAGCCTGATGCCGGCAGTTTCGGCGGTGGCGGCGACGGAGGAGGCCGCGGCGGAGCGGGCGGTGATTGAGCATGACGGAAGATACTTTCTTTCAAATGGAGAACATCAACAAGTTCTATCAGATGGGCGATGAGCAGGCACACATTTTGAAGGATGTCACTCTGTCCATCGATCAGGGCGAATATCTGTCTGTTTTAGGCCCTTCCGGAAGCGGAAAATCCACGCTGATGAATATTATCGGATGTCTGGATGTGGCGACAAGCGGAAAATATATCCTGCACGGAAAAGAAATCGAAGCGCTGAGCGAGATTGAGCTGGCACACATCAGAAGCGCGGAAATCGGCTTCATTTTTCAGAATTCTCAGCTACTTCCGCGTTTGACCGCACAAAAAAATGTGGAGCTGCCGCTTATCTATGCCGGTGTTCCCCCCAAGGAACGAAAAAAACGCGCAGGCGACATATTGGACAGGGTCGGGCTTTCCGACAGGAAGAACCATTATCCGAATCAGCTTTCCGGCGGCCAGCAGCAGCGCGTTGCCATCGCCAGAGCCTTGGTGAGCAATCCGAGCATTCTCCTGGCAGACGAGCCGACCGGCGCGCTCGACCAGAAAACGGGCAGGCAGGTCATGGCGCTGTTTCGGGAATTGAGCGATGAAGGCCGAACAATCATCATGATTACGCATGATATGAACATCGCCTCGTACGCAAGACGCGTGGTGCATATCATTGACGGCGAGCTGACGGAGGGAGGAGGTACGCGGGATGCTTAAAAAAATTCGTTCTGTTTTGATTATGCTCCGCGAATGCGTCTCCATGTCGCTGAGCAACATTCTGAGCAACCGCGTCCGCTCCTTCCTGACCATTCTCGGCATTCTGATTGGCGTTACGGCGGTCATCGCCCTGATTACGACGGTGTCCGGCGTGTCCGGTACGCTGTCCAGTTCATTTACCTCGATGGGCGCCGGGACGCTGACCGTATCGGTTTCCGGAAGCGACCTCAAGGAAGGCATGACAAACGAAGATTTGAATACCCTGTCTGACATGGACATCATCGACGGCATCACGCCCGGCGTTTCCTTAACCGCCCGTGTTTCGCACGGCGGCAGCTATGATACCGGCGTATCCGTGTCCGGCAAAAACTATTACTACTTTATGACCAATGATGTGGTCACGCGGGGGCGGAAGCTGAACATCATTGACGAAAATAATACCTCTTTCGTCTGTCTGATTGACGATGAGCTGGTGAAGACCTTCTTTTACGGTGTAGACCCCATAGGCGAAAACATCTACATTGAAGGCATTCCGTTCTTGGTGGTCGGTCTGTTCTCTACGGAGGATTCCACCAGCATTGCGGATATGATGAGCGGAAGCCCAAGCATTCTGATTCCTTATACCACGGCGCTCAAGATGAATAATCAGAATGTTGTCACCTCCTTCACCGTCTATCTGGCGGATGGCGTAGACTCTGATACCGCCGCCAATCAAATCGAGACGACAATGGATGCAATGTTCAGCTTTGAGGATGATTGTTTTACCATCACGACCATGAGCAGTATCGAGGACACGATGAAAACCATGCTGTCCATGATGAGCGCTTTGCTTGCGGGTATCGCCTCCATCGCGCTGGTGGTCGGCGGCATCGGCATCATGAATATGATGCTGACCACCGTGACCGAGCGGACGAGCGAGATTGGCCTCAAAAAGGCATTGGGCGCTATCCCGTGGCAGATTCAGGCGCAGTTCTTGATTGAATCCTTCCTGCTGTCCATCATCGGCGGCATTGCGGGCGTTGTGTTCGGCATCCTGCTTTCCATGATTCTCTGTCAGGTGCTGGGGACAGACTTCGTGCTTTCGGTCAGCTCCATCATACTTGGCGTCGGCTTTTCCGCCGCCGTCGGCATCATCTTCGGCTGGGCGCCTGCGAGAAAGGCGAGCCGGCTCAATCCCATAGATGCACTACGTTCCATGTAATCAATCAATAAAGGAGAGATTTTCATGAAAAACACGGTTAAGAAGCTGGCAGCCGTTTTGACGGCGGGTATGCTGCTGATGATGCAGAGCACGGCTCTTGCGGACACCTTCTCATTTTCCGGCACGGTGGCCGCCGGTGCGACCCGCGAAGTCTATGCGCCCATCGGCGGAACGGTTGCAAGCGTTGAGGTCGAGGTCGGTCAGCAGGTCAGCGCCGGAACGGTGCTGGCGACGCTGAAGACTGAGAAAGTCTATGCGACTGAAGCCGGCACTGTGACCGGCGTGTTCGGGCAGACTGGCGACAGCGCTGAGACCGTCGCCGAAAAATACGGCGCTGTGATGTACATTGAGGGTGAAAGCGTGTATTCCATTTCCGCTTCCACCTCTAATGCGTACAATGCCACCGAGAATAAATTCGTCCATGTCGGCGAAGAAGTCTATCTGGTCTGCTATTCCGACAGCAAGCACACCGGAACCGGCGTGATTACCGCCGTTTCAGGCACGGACTACACGGTCAAGGTGATGAGCGGAGAGTTTGAAATCGGCGAATCCGTGAATATTTACCGCAGCACAACGGCAAAATCCGCTGACAGAATCGGCCGCGGAAGTCTGTCCCGCGTGAATCCTACCGCAGTCACGGGCAGCGGGAGCATCGTGTCTTATGCCGTTTCAGACGGCGACGCCGTCAAGCGCGGCGACCTGCTTTTTGAAACGCTTTCCGGCGAATTTGACGGCTTTTATATGAGCGGCAATCAAATCGTGGCGGACACGGACGGCACGATTGCCGAGTTGAGCCTGTCGCAGGGCAGCAAGGTGGAAAAAAACAGTGTAGCGGCTGTTCTCTATCCGAGCGGAGCGATGCGCATTGAAGCCGAAGTGGAAGAAAGTAATTTGTCCATGATTTCCGTCGGAGACCCGGTGAGTATCGAGCTGATTTGGAATCAGGACGATGAAGTGACCTACAGCGGCACGATTTCCATGATTTCCGCCATTGCCACCTCATCCGGCACGTCCGACAGCGTGACTTATACCGTTTACGCGGACTTTACGCCCGACGCAAACACCCGCTACGGCATGAGCGCGGTGGTGAATACGCTGGAAAAGGAGCAGGAGACGCCGGCCATAAGCGTGGAAACGGAGGAGAACAACCGTGAAGAGGAGTAGAGCCGTCTGCTGTCTGCTGCTGGCGCTCATGCTTGTATGTTCGGCAGCATTTGCAGAGGAAACACTGACGACAGGCACACCAATGGATACGAATATGTCAGCGGAAGGCGAGCCTTCCGGCACAACAGAGGGAGAGACACAAAACCCGACGGAGGAAGAAACGCAGGAGCCGACAGAGGAAGAACCACAAAAGCCAGCGGAGGAAGAAACGCAAGACCCGACAGAAGAAGAAACACAAGAGCCAACGGAGGAAAAAACGCAAGATCCGACAGAAGAAGCACAAGAGCCAACGGAGGAAAAAACGCAAGACCCTGCCGAAGAGCCGACTGCTTTTTACATTTATATTTCCAACACCACACAGAAGAGTGAAAATGAAAATGTCCGGAAAATATTTTATCAGACCGCAGAGGATTCGTTCTCCTTTAGCTGGACAGCGCTTGAAGAAGCCGCGAGCTATGTGGTCAAAATCATTGATGCGGCTGACACCGAGCTTTATCTGTCTCAGATGACTGAAACAGCCCTTTCCCTTCCTCTGGCAACCTTTGCGGAATGCAGCAGCACCTATGTGCTGACCGTGACGGCATACAGCGGCGCGGAGACACCCGTTCAGCTGTCTTCTGCCGGCATTACCTTTGTGCTCGTTCAGGGACAGCCACAGCCTGATGACGGCAAAGGCTCCCCGACCGGCGGGGGCGGCGGGCACAGAGGCGGCGGAGGAATGCCGGACGGCATGGGCAAGGAAGAAGATGACAGCAAGGTCACGCCGGGCGAGGCGCTGACAAACGGCCACACCTCCGGCACAAAGACCATGACGGCTTTTGATTCGCTGAAAGTCGTCGTACCCGAAGAAGCCGAAACAGTCCTGACGATTGACGGCACGGAGCTGGATGTCACGCTGGATGACGGGCAGAGTGCTTTCCGTGCTGCCGAGAAAGAAAACACATTGGTGCTGACGCCTGTATCGGACGGCGAAAAATGGTCGGTGAATGCGCTGGCACTCAAGCGGCTCAACCGCAGCGGCATCACAGCCATCCGTTTGCTGCTCGGCGACACAGTCATCGATATGAGTACCGATTGGCAGCCGCAGGGCACGATTTACGCCAAGCTGTCAGCTGCCGGATATGTGTCCAAGGACTATACGCTGATTGTGACAACGGACGGCATCATCGTCAATATCGAAAATCAAAGCTACACCATGAATGATAACAATGAGCTGGTCGGAGAGTGATGCTTATGCGTAAGAGACTGCTGCCTTGCGTGCTGGCGGCGCTGCTGCTGGTGAGCGCTGCGCAGGCCGAGGTCTATGAGGGAACAACGGCACCGGCTGCTTATGTTCAGGTGACGGCCGAGACGGACGGAATCCTTCAAACGCTGAATGTCGGCGTCGGCAGCCTCGTTGAAGAGGGAGACGTTCTTGCATCCGTATCGACTGCCAAGGTGTTTGCAAAACACGACGGAACGGTTGTAAGAACAGAGGCCGCGGAAGGTGAAAAGGTCAGCGGAACTGTTCTGGAGGTCGCGCCGGTTGAGCAGTACAGAATTTACTGCACCGTGGAGAAAGCATATGACAAGGCGGAAACAAAGCTCGTTCACAGCGGCGAAATCGTGTACGCGAAATGCACAAAAGACGGAACACACCGCGGAATGGGTATCATCGCCGAAATTGACGGTGCAGAATATCAGGTGCTGGCGACGGGCGGTGAATTCTACATCGGCGAAACGGTCTATCTTTACCGCAGCACGGATTTCTTGACCACGGAGCGCATCGGCATCGGAACGGTCGTGTCCAATGACACAGAGGTCTACGAGGCTAACGGAACGCTGATTCGTCTGCACGTCGCAGCAGGCGAATATATAGAGCGCGGTGAGCTTCTGTATGAATATGCAGACGATAAAAAGACCGATGTAACGTCCGAAACGAGCGGTATCGTCACATCAGTTCTCGTTAAACAGGGCAATCAGGTGAGCAAGGATGAGGCTCTGATGACCCTTGTTCCGCTTGACCAAATCTGCGTGGAAATCGAGGTTTCCGAAATCGAGGCCGCAGCCATTCATTGCGGTGACCGAGCCGAGCTGATTTATACGGCGGATGCCACGGAAACGCCCGTAGCAGGCACTGTGACAGACATCCTTGCCATTGCTCAGAATGGTACATACACTCTCCGCATCAAGCCGGTCAATCCGCCGTATACCATGCTTGGCCTCTCCGTGACCGTCCGCTTTGCGGAATAAAAAAATCAGCAACAGACCATACAAAATCGTCTGCTGCCGATTTGTTTTGTCAAGCTGCTGCTGGCGACACTACAGAGTTTTCAATTTAAAATAATGCCTTATCTCTGCACGCGTCCGGAGCCGCTGCCGCCGGCCAGCGAGAGGACTTC
>CAVDRM010000006.1:0-82653 GCA_963611355.1 Anaerovibrio sp. | reverse complement strand
CACAATCCATAGAACCGCCGAACACGGGGAGCTGGTCATAAATGGTGATGTTCTTGCCGGGCATCTGCGCGTCACGGACAAGGAACGCCGCCGCGGACAGGCCGGCGATACCGCCGCCGACAATGTAAGCCTTTCTTTCGTCAATGCCCTCCGGCTTGCGAGGGTGGACACGATCATAGTTTCTCATAACGGAACATCCTTTCTGTAAAGTCAATCAAAGTGGTTTTGCTTAAATATCTTCGGCAAAGGCCGGAATGGTGCACAGCATCTCTTTGAGCTGAGAACCGGTCAGCGGGGGCAGGTCCTCAGGCAGCGTCTCGCCGTTGCCGGTGGCATAGCGGATCATGGAAGAAATGACGCGAATATCAAACTTGGTGGGGGCAACCGGGATCACGGGACGACCAAGGTCAAACAGGCCGTACACCGCCATCATAGCAGAACGGATGGAGGTTTCCACGGTGAACACCACGTCGCCGGTCTCCAAATACTGGCCCATCAGAGCGAGGTTCGTGCAGCCATCGGGGATGACATTGGGACGGTCGCCTGCCTGCCGGGGCATGAACTGGCTGGTGATATAGGGCATCATAGCGGTGCGGACGGTGCAGTGGGGCAGAATCTCAGCGATCTTGTCCGCAAGGCCCAGGTGATACAGCATCTCGGAAAGGATTTCCTCGCCGGTGCACTCGTTCATGGGCTTCTTGATATAATCGCCGGTGTTCCACGGATGCAGGCCGTAGTTCCAGATGAACTGCACGTTCTCCGGCTGTTCCGGGTAGAACGGCTGATGCTGCACATAGGTGGACAGGCACCAGGAGGAATCCTTAAAGGTCATCAGACCCGCGCAGCCGTCATAGTCACTGGTCAATTTTTCAATCTTTGCAAGCAGCTCCGGGTAATCACGGATCGTCAGGCTGAACGAAATCCACTGGGTCTGATCCACTGCGGAAATGAACTTTTCGGGATGGCCGAACTTGGTATCATGCGCCGCCAGCTTCTCCCAAAGGGTAAAGCAGCCGCGATGCTCCTTGTCGTTGTTGACCTCTGCCACCGTGTAATTATCGCCGTAGGTGGTATTCTGGATTATGGAGCCGGAGGTCAGGAGCACATAATCATCCGCACCCAGCGTGATCGTTTCCTCGCAGCCTCCCTGCTTGATCGTCAGAGCGGTCACGCTGGTTTTACCGTCCTCGTCTTTGAGGAAAATATCCGTGACCTCTGTGCTGGCCCTGAAAGAAACGCCCTGCTTTTCAAGGAACACAATGATAGGCTTTGCCAGCGAATCATACTCATTGTACTTGAAATGGAGAATCCCCTTGTGCAGCTCAGAGCCCTCGCCCAAATGCAGGAAACGGTGGATGTACTGCTTCATTTCCATTGCACTGTCCCACTTCTGGAACGCCAGCTTCGTGGAGAAATCCTTCCACATATTGCTTTCAAAATAATCGGCGTCAAACCAGTCGGCAAGAGAGACATTCTCCAAATCCTTATCCGGCGTCATCAAAAGCTGCATCAGCTTCATGCTGTTCGCAGGATCAAGCTCCATCTGGTGCTGAGTCTCATCGACCTTGCCCTGCTTTTCGAGGAAGCGGGTGTTGCAGTAGATGGGATACTTCTTGTTGAACTCCACGGTTTCATCCAGGACGGTTTTGCCGGGTTCCTCCAGCGAGGGGATACGTCCGCACAGCTCCCACATGCACTGGAAATAAGGCTCCGGCTCACGGGCACCGGTGCTCAGATAGCCTTCTTCCGCATTGCCGAAGGCTTCCAAACAACCGCCGAGATTGGGGCGGGATTCATAGATCGTAATGTTCTTACCGGGCATCCCGGCATCCTGCACGAGATACACCGCCGCGGCAAGTCCTGCAATACCGCTGCCGACAATATGAGCGCGTTTGCTTTCCACGTTTTCCGGCTTCTTGGGCGTGTTCATGTCGTAAAACTTCATAAGCGCTGCCTCCTAAATCGTGTTGAAAATCAGATAGCGGTTGCTTGTTGCTATCAAGTATAGTATGATAGCAGTGCTGAAATTCATCAACCAGCAATTTTTGTGGAAATATATAAAAACCGACACCTATATCAAAATTGACGGTTTTTGAGGGAGACTATTATGGGACAGAAAGCAGAATACCGCAGCGCGATCCGCTCCCGGCGTATGATCCGGGAAGCCTATACCCAGCTCTTGAAAGAAAAAGACCTGTCCAAGATCACCGTGACGGACATCATCAAGCGCGCCGATCTAAACCGGGCGACTTTTTATGCACACTATCCCGATGTGCGCGGCGTAACAGAAGAAATCGAAAACGAGATTATCGCAAAGATGCTGGAGGTACTGGAGGAATTTCGCTACACCAACTTTTTCCGCAATCCGGCTCCGCTGCTGCTGAAGCTCAGCCGCTATTTGGAGGAAGATGCAGATTTTTACCGCACACTTGTTCGTGCCAACGGCTCCGAGATGTTCATGGAAAAGCTGAAAAAGGTATTCACTGACCACATGATAAACGACAGTGACATTCCTGATGATATGCGCCACTCCAAAATGGTCAGCCTGCGGGTGTGCTATTTTGCCGGAGGAATCGTGAATCTCTATAAGCAGTGGTTCCGCGGTGACTTGGACTGTCCGCTCAACGACATCGCAATGGAGGTCAGCAAGCTGCTGCAGCTGGAAGCAAAAGAATTGTTTTAACACGATACCGAGGCATGTCAAAGCAAATCGCAAAATTGAATATGGTGTTTGCGCTTGCAAACCTGATTTTGGCTGACAGGCCCGGCCTGACGGCTTAATTCAGTGTTGCCGCGAAAGCACTTTGAGGGAGCGTCTGACCTTTGATGGGGTCAGGCGCTTTCTTTTTGTGGGGATTGCTGAATTATGCGGTGGTTCCTTAAGTCTTATTTATTAGGATAAGTTCCCGTAGATTATCTGCGGAAAGAAGACAGAAGGTGAAGATATAGGAAGGATTCCAATAGCTTCCTGGCTGCGGATGTCCTATGCGCTGCCAAAAGAGCTTGTAGCAAATCGTTCGGCATATCTGGAATTGCCGAGAAACATTCAGCGCGTATTGAGCAGCGAGCAGTACTGCAAGCTGCTGCAAAGCGACAGCTTTCTGGAGCTTGCATGGGACTGCTACATCGATTCCTACGCTGATCATCTTTATACACTCCTTCTTCCTTTTTGCAAGGTTCCCATCTCTGCTTATTGACATTCAATTTGGTTCGTTATACGAATGCTCTTGCGAGTTGCCACCTGCTCAAACGAATGCTTACAATAAGAGAATGACCGACGGTTTTCTTATATGGATGCGTAATCCTAAGCGCCTCACGTCGTCCTTTGCCCTCTTATTGTAATTGAATAAGCACAAGCGCTCTATACCCGTCGGTATAGTTTGTTTGTGCTTTGAGTATACCAAATCGCCATGGTTCAGAAATCGACCATGACGAAGGAAGCAATTTTTGAGATGCTTGAGGGCTTTTCCAAGTATTATGATGTAATGGAGCCGGAGGACAAAAAATCACTTCTGCGAGCCATGATTTCTTCCATCGAAATCTGTAATACCCCGAAAGGGAAACGCGCTGACGGTCATCTTATCAAAATCATCCACTTTAAATTCCCAGCAACCTATGATGAAGAAAGTGGAATTTTGTTTGGCAGCAGTACAAGCGGCGAAGTTGAGACTGGTGCTGTATATGATTTGTGAAATACTTGATAATAAAGTCATTTAGACCACATAAACTGATCTTAAAATGCGACAAAAACCACCCTGCTTAATACAGGATGGTCATAACACTGCAAAAGGGAAATTATTCCTCGGCAGTAGCGTCGGCAGCCTTGACGGCGGGCATAGCACGCTGCACATAACCGCTGCGCAGGCAGCGGGTGCAAACATTCAGCTTCATTGGCCGACCGTCCACAACAACGCGCACCTTCTGAACATTCGGAGCCCAGGCATGGCTGGTTTTCCGATTGGAATGGCTCACATTGTGACCAACCATCTGACCCTTCGCGCAGACCTCACAAAACTTGCCCATCTTACATAACCTCCCATAGGAATTGGCTTTCGGTGACGCGTCGGTCTCCCGACACGATACATCCATAATCGACAGCTTGACTATTATACTATATATAGTTGAAAAAAGCAAGAGCTTTCCCCTATAAAACATTGAAAAATGCTGAAAAAAATGTGTCCGTGAATTCCCAAAGTAAAAGCCACCGTGGCATTTACTTTGGGAATTCACGCAGAGGCGGACTAACAATAAATACCTGCTGATGCATAGTTTATACTTTTGTTGCTAAACATTCGGCCAGCGTACTGAGGAGTTGCGTTCGGCCTTCGCCTGTTTCCGAGGAATACGGAATGACCTGCCACGGCTGCACTTCAAGCATACGGCAGATAGGCGCAAGCTGTTTCATCCGTGCGCCGCGGGAAATCTTATCCGCCTTGGTTGCGATGACAATGAAGGGGTGTCCTGTCTGACGAAGAAAACGGTTCATCGTCAGGTCGTCCTGCGTGGGGTCATGGCGGATATCCACCAAATGCAGGGTCGTCCTGAGCAGAGCCGAATCCGCAAAAAAGCCGTCCATCATGCTGCCCCAGCGTTCCTTCTCCTTCTTGTCGACCTTGGCAAAGCCATAGCCGGGTAAATCGATCAGATGGAATTCATCATTGAGCAGAAAGATGTTGATGAGCCGAGTTTTGCCGGGCGTTCCGCTGACACGCGCTAAATTTTTCCGCCTGCACAGGCTGTTGATCAGCGAACTTTTTCCGACATTGCTCTTTCCAGCCACGGCAATCTGCGGCAGCCCCATCCTCGGAAATTTTTTATATTCGCTCAGGCTGGTGATAAATTCGGCTTTAATGATGTCCATTTCGTTACTCGCTTTCGTTTATCAGCGCCAGCTTCAGTACATCACTGATATCATCTGTCAGATGGATATCAAACTGCTTGCGCACATGCTCCGGTACATCCTCTAAATCCTTTTCGTTTTCCTGCGGCAAAAGAATGGTCTTGATGCCGGCGCGATAAGCGGCCAGCAGCTTTTCCTTCACGCCGCCGATGGGCAGCACACGCCCGCGCAGGGTAATTTCCCCCGTCATGGCCACATCCTGCCGTACCTTTTTCCCGCTCAAAGCGCTCACCAGCGCCGTTGCAATCGTTACGCCGGCGCTTGGACCATCCTTGGGAACGGCACCCTCAGGCACATGAATGTGAATATCCTGTTTTTTGTGAAAATCCGAATCAATGCCGTATTCCTGTGCGTGCGCCCGCACCCATGAAAGCGCTGCCTTCGCGCTTTCCTTCATGACACCGCCTAACTGCCCAGTCGTTTCCAACGCGCCGTTCCCCTGCATGACGGCACATTCGACCGCCAAGGTTTCCCCGCCGACCGTCGTATAGGCCAGCCCGTTAACAACGCCCACCATCGGCGCTTTTTCCGGCGGCTCACGCAAATAGCGCGGTGCTCCTAGGTACACCTTGAGCAGAACCGAAGTCACATTCACCTGCCGCACATCCTTTTCCAGCATATCAACGGCGGCCTTGCGCACGACGCGGGCAATGGTACGGCTTAAAACACGCACACCGGCCTCGCGGGTATAATCTTCAATGAGCTGCTTTAAGACAGCCTCGTTCATTCTCACGCTGTTTTTCGGAAGACCATGCTCGGCTATTTGCTTTTTAAGCAGATGTTTTTTGGCAATTTGCAGCTTTTCTTCTTCCGTATAGCTGGGAACTTCAATGATTTCCATACGGTCGCGCAGGGGCGCTGGAATCGTGTCCCCGCTGTTGGCAGTGGTGATAAACATCACCTTGGAGAGGTCGAACGGCAGTTCTAAATAATGGTCACGGAAGGCATAATTCTGCTCCGCGTCCAGCACCTCAAGCATGGCGCTGGCAGGGTCGCCGCGAAAATCGCCGCTCATTTTGTCGATTTCATCAAAGAGGAAGACTGGATTCATCGTTCCGGCCTGCTTGATGCCCGAAATGATGCGCCCCGGAATCGCCCCGATATAAGTGCGGCGATGGCCGCGAATCTCCGCTTCATCCCGAACACCGCCCAAGGACATCTGCACAAATTTCCGGCCGACAGCCCGCGCAATGCCCTTAACAATCGATGTTTTGCCTACGCCTGGCGGTCCGATAAAGCACAAAATCGGTCCTTTCATGGCGGCGTCCCCCGTGCTCTGCTCTTTCATGCGGCGAACGGCCAAGTATTCAATAACGCGCTCCTTGACCTGCTCCAGGCCATAATGTTCCTCGTCTAAGATTCGGCGGGCGCGTTTCAAATCCAAATTATCGCTGGTCAATTTGCCCCACGGCAAATCCAAGATCCACTCGACATAGGTGCGGCTCACGCCGATTTCGGGCGTTCCCGAGGCCATGCGTGAGATTCTGTCCAGCTCTCGGTTAACCTTCTCCCGTGCCTCGTCATTCAGCGGCAGCTTTTCGGCTTTTGCTCGAAGGTCGTCCACATCCGTGGCTTCTCGGTCGCCCAGTTCCTCCTGAATGGCCTTTATCTGTTCTCTCAGATAATAATCCTTCTGATTTTTATCAATCTGCTTCTTGAGCCGTGACTGCACATTTTTTTCAATCGCTGCCAGTTCGGTTTCCCGCATCAAAATCTCGCACAGTGTTTCCAGACGCTGCTGAACATCCGTTTTCTCCAAAATGGCCTGTCTTTCCTCCGTGCGTGTCAAGACATTGGCCGCAATCAAATCAGCCAGATGCTCCGGTGCATTTACATCCGCCACGGAGCGGACGGTTTCTGCCGCAACTCGGCCGCTCTGCCGTGCATATTCCTCAAACAGCGCATGGGTCGTGCGGACAAAAGCCTGTAGCTCCGATGTGTCCGTATTTCCCCCATCGGGGAGCAGCACGGTGGCTGTTAAGCCGTTCTCGCTGTCTGTGACAGCCGTTAAGACGGCGCGTTTTTTTCCTTCAACCAGCACGCGGACGGCCTCACCCGGCAGATTCAGCACCTGTTTAATGGTTGAAATCGTTCCGACGGAGCAAAGCTCCGCAAGCTCCGGATTTTCCGTTTCGCTGTCTCGCTGCGCTACCAAAAACACCTGCTGATTCTTCAGCATGGCCTGTTCCAATGCAGCAATAGATCGAGCGCGGCCAATGTCAAAATGCAAAACCATATGCGGAAATACAACCAGCCCGCGCAGCGGAATGATGGGCATTTCCAGCGTTTCCTTTTTCTTTCTCGGCATAATACCCTCCGTAAAGATAACGGCAAGACAAATCAGTCTGCCGTGTGTCATTATACCTTGAAACCGAAGACTTGACAAGTGGCGATGAGCACATCGCCTGTTATCAAAATCCCCTTTCCCTGTGTTGCAAAACATAGGAAAAGGGGGTTAATGTTGTTTTTCGTATCAGCTTGCGCTCGGTGTCGTATTGTCGACTGCTTCCGCCGGTACCTTCTTTGCCTTGGGAAGACGATGCCGCTCTCCATGCTCCAAGATTGGCTTGTCGCCTTTTTCGATGGTGCCCTTCGTCACTCTGCAACGGACTATATCATCCCGTGCGGGCAGGTCGAACATCGTATCGAGCATAGCATCCTCGATGATTGCCCGAAGGCCGCGGGCCCCGGCCTTGCGCTCGATAGCCTTCTTTGCGATGGCCGTCAAAGCATCGTCATCAAAAGAAAGCGTGATATCATCCAATTCCAGCAGCTTTTGGTACTGCTTGACGAGCGCGTTGCGCGGTTTTGTCAAAATTTGCACCAAGGCATCCTCATCCAGCGAATTCAGCGAAACAGTGACCGGCAGACGGCCGACAAATTCCGGAATCAGGCCGAATTTCATCAGATCCTCCGGCCGCATCTCAGAAAGCACCTTGCCGACATTCCTGCCGCTGTCGCCCTCCACCTTCGCGCCGAATCCCATCGTCTTTTTGCCCGTGCGCTGCTCGATGATTTGAGAAAGACCGTCGAACGCGCCGCCGCAAATGAAGAGGATGTTGTTGGTGTCAATCTGAATGAACTCCTGCTGGGGATGCTTGCGCCCGCCCTGCGGCGGCACATTGGCAACCGTGCCCTCCAAAATCTTGAGCAGCGCCTGCTGAACGCCCTCGCCGGACACATCACGGGTAATCGACACATTTTCTCCCTTGCGGGCAATCTTGTCGATTTCGTCAATATAAATAATGCCCTGCTGCGCAGCCTGTACATCGCCGTTTGCGGCCTGAATCAGGCGAAGAAGGATATTCTCAACATCCTCACCGACATAGCCGGCCTCAGTCAGCGCTGTGGCATCGGCAATAGCGAACGGCACATTCAAAATCCGAGCCAGGGACTGCGCCAGATAGGTCTTGCCGCAGCCTGTCGGCCCGACCATCAGAATATTGGACTTTTGCAGTTCCACATCGTCCTTTTTCTGCGGCGCGTTGATGCGCTTATAGTGGTTATACACGGCAACACAGAGCGTGCGCTTGGCCTTTTCCTGACCAATAACATACTCATCCAGTACGGCCTTCATTTCAGACGGCGTCGGAATTTTGGACATTCTGGGACTGGCCAATACATCCAAATCCTCACGCATGATTTCCTGACAGAGCGTGATGCATTCATTGCAGATGTACGCATTTGGGCCGGCCACCAGCCGCCGCACCTGATCCTGAGATTTTCCGCAGAAGGAGCAGCGATGCTTGCGCTGCATAAAATCATCGTCTTTTGCCATACTTTACCTCGCTGTTTTCGGCTTGGGCTGATAGATTTCATCGATGATGCCGTATTCAAGCGCTTCCTGCGCCGTCATAAAATGGTCGCGCTCGACATCGCGCTCGATTTCTTCCAGCGTCTTTCCGGTCATATTGGCCATCATTTGACTCATTTTATGGCGGGTCTTGAGCAGCCATTCAGCCCGAATGGTCACATCCGTTGCTTGACCGGATGCGCCGCCGGAAGGCTGATGAATCATAATCTCGCTGTTTGGCAGTGCCATGCGCTTGCCCTTTTCGCCCGCCATCAGCAGGAACGCGCCCATTGAGGCTGCCATACCGATGCACACGGTACGCACGGGGCATTTGACATAATTCATGGTGTCATAAATTGCCATGCCTGCCGTGACCGAGCCACCGGGACTATTGATGTAAAGTGAAATATCGGCATCCGGATTTTCTGTTTCCAAAAAGAGAAGCTGTGCAACAATGGAATTGGCGACTTGATCGTCAATCTCACTGCCTAAAAATACGATGCGATCCCGAAGCAGGCGCGAATAAATATCGCTCGCACGTTCTCCGCGGCCTGTTTCTTCAATGACATAAGGTATGAGCGACATAATTTCTGCCTCCCCGCTCTGATATCTGTTTCAAATGCAATGCGCGGCTCATGCAGCCGCATTTACGCCATCCGGCGAAACCGCAGGCATGGGTCGCGCACAAAAGAAAATCAGTTCAAAAGGAATTTACTCCTTGTCTTCCTTGGTTTCCTCAGCAGCTTTCTTGGCTTCCTCATCCTCGATGACTTTAACCATTTCTTCAGCCGTCTTGCTTACGTCAATCTTGTCCTTGTCGTCCTTGATTTCAACCTCGGCGGTATCCTTGATCAGATCAACGACCTTACGAAGCTTGGCGTTCTCGCGCAGATATTCCATCTGACGATCGTTCAGCGTCTTCTTGAAGGCTTCAACGCCCTTTCCGGCGCGCTCCGCTTCCTCGGCGACGGCCTTTTCGACATCTTCATCAGAGACTTCGACATTTTCGGCCTTTACAATGGCTTCCAGCACAAGCTGCATCTTGACGCGGTTGCCTGCCTCCGGCTTATACATTTCGGAAACCTGCTCCTCGGTCTGGCCGGTATACTTGAGATAATCCTCATAGCGCAGCCCCTGATACATCATGCGCATCTTCAGCTCACGCTTCATCACATCAATCTCATCGGTGATCATAGCTTCGGGGATGTCGCTGTCCGCCGCGTCCACCGCCTGCTGAATGAGGCTGTTTTCCATTTCGATATCGGCATTTTTCTCCGCGTTCTTCGTCAATTCATCCACGATGCTCTGCCTGTATTCCGCAAAGGTGGAGAAATCGGACACATCGGCGGCAAATTCATCATCCAAGGCGGGCGTTACTTTTTCCTGAATGCCATTGACCTTAACATGGAATACGGCATCCTTGCCCTTTAGATTTTCCGCATGATATTCTTCGGGAAATTTAACATTCAGGTCTTTTTCTTCGCCGATATTCATGCCGACCATCTGCTCTTCAAAACCGGGAATAAAAGAGTCAGAGCCGATTTCAAGGGTCTGCCCCTCGGCAGTGCCGCCCGCGAAGGCAACGCCGTCCACCTTGCCCGCATAGTCCAGATCTACAGTATCGCCCATCTGCACAGCACGTCCTTCAACGTCCTGCATAGTGGTTTCCTTTTCCACATCATGCTGAATGCGGTGGTCGATTTCTTCCTCTGTCACGGTATGCACATATTTAGTGACCTTCAAGCCCTTGTACTGACCAAGGGTCACATCGGGTTTCACATAGACCTTAACGGAGAATTTCAAATCCTGACCCGCAGCCATCTGGTCCATCTTGTCAATTTCAGGACGGTCAACAGGCTCTAAATCATTTTCCTTGACAGCCGCCGCATAATGGTCCGGGAAAACGATATCAAAAGCGTCTTCATAAAATACGGACTCGCCGTACATTTTTTCAATCAGTTTGCGGGGCGCATGGCCCTTGCGGAAGCCGGGCACCTGAATTTTTCCGCGCAGCTTCAAATACGCCTTTCCAAGCGCCGCGTCGAAATCGGCAGCGGGAATTTCAAAATTGACCTTGACTTGATTTCCGGACATTTTCTCGACCGTGTAGCCCATGATGTGGACAACCTCCCAATCACTGTTCCGTTTGGTTTGTGTCCTTGGCTTAGGACACCATTTTGTATAATAACACGACAAAAGACCATTTGCAAGCATTTTTCGGCAGGTTATCAAAAAGTTTAAGAAAAAAAGTCCCTGCACAGTGCATGAAAACCGTGCAGGGACATCAATCTTATTTTAGGAATCAACCTTCCGTACCGTTCAGGCCGAGTGCATGATAGAGCTGAACGTAGGTCTTTGTGCCGACAACGCCGTCCACTGTCAGCTTGTAGTCCTTCTGGAACTTACGGACTGCGGTGCGTGTCTTGCGGCCGAAGATGCCGTCCGCCTGACCGTCATCCAGATAGCCCAAATCAATGAGCCATGTCTGAAGACGAGTGACCTCCGCGCCCTTGCTGCCAAACTGAAGCTTTTTGGTCACGCCGCCGATGCTGGGATTTTCATCGTCATATTCAGGCGTCTGCTCGGTGGTATCAAGGCTGAAGGACATCAAAATGTCCCATGTTGCCGAGCCGATAACGCCGTCCTGCTCAAGGCCGTATTCCTTTTGCAGGGCAATGACCGCCTGCTTGGTTTTCGCGCCGAAGATGCCGTCCGCCGTGCTGAGCAGGTATCCGCCGGCCTTCAAGCGCATTTGGGCACTGGAGACATACTTGCCGTAGCTGCCCAAGCGAAGAGTCGGGCGGGTATAGGTGTCATATTCCGTATCTTTGCCCGCATCATCCTCCTGCTCCTGCTGGTCAATGGAGGTCGGCCAGAGATAGCGGCGGGTGGTGGAAGTCACAATGCCTGTGGCATCAATACCGTTCGCGGTCTGGAATTTCTTGACGGCCGCAACGGTGCTTGCATCATAATAGCCATCCGTGCAGGAAGACAGATAGTTAAGCTCTATCAGCTTCTGCTGGAGAATGTACACATCATAGCCGCGCATCGTGCGCTTGAGAGAGCGGGTGGGAATGGCACCGTCCACAAAGATGGATGCCTGATAGCCTTCCAGCGCCTCATAGCTCTTTTGTCCGTATACGCCGTCCACATTAAGACCGGTGGATGCCTGGAAGCTCTTCAGGGCGTTATAGGTCGTCGTATCAAATGTGCCGTTGATTTTTCCGGCATAATAGTAGGTTTCCCGCAGGCGAAGCTGCATGGCCGTGACCTTTTCGCCCGTTGCTCCCTTGCGAAGCGTAGTAAAACCGCTTTCGTCCTCGGAAGAGCCGGACCAAAGTGCGCGGCGGGTGGCAGTGTCTAATGTGCCGGTGACCGTCAAGCCGTTATCAGTCTGGAAGGTTTTCAAGGCATCCGCAGTATCGGAATCAAAATAGCCTGTTTCGTTTAAACCTAACTGCCTCTGAAGCAGCGCCACATCATAGCCGCGCATACCGCGCTTGAGCGTCCGCTTCGGAACAGCTCCGTCCTTAAAAATGGAGGCGGTGCCGCCTTCCAGCGCCTGATAGCTCTTCAGGCCGTACACGCCGTCGGCGTTCAGCCCCGTAGACTCCTGAAAGTTCTTCAGTGCGCTATAGGTCGCCGTGTCAAATTCTCCGTTTGCTTCGCCGTTATAATAAAGGTAGTTCTGCAAAGCAAGCTGCATCGATAAAACAGCATCGCCGCTGTCACCCTTGCGCAGAGAATCGAATTTTTCGGTTTCATCATCCTTGCCGATGGCATCGGCAGAATCCAAAGCATTCCAAGTGTCTTTGCCTATCCTGCCGTCCACCTTGAGACCGTTCTTTTTCTGAAACGCAACAACCGCCTTGTACATGCCGCTGCCGAATTTGCCGTCTACAGAGCCGGTATAATAGCCGTAGCTCTGGAGGCATTCCTGCATATAGGTGACGTCATCACCCTCCATGCCCTGCTTCAAAAGACGGGTGTATTCCTCCGCCAGCGACGATGCACAGGCGAACACAAGGATGGCCGCGATCAGCAGCATTGCCACAATACGCTTCTTCATGTGTTATCCCTCCCGCGGACAGTGAAAACATTGTCCGATTTACGCTTATATCATACCATGAATAGCAAGATGATTTGTTAAGAAAATATTACAATATATTAAACTTATATTAATAAATGTAAAATAATTGCGCCAATTCTGGCGTTTTTACACCCATTTTCTTAACATGGCAGTCTTGTCATTCTGCGCTGCTCTTGAACATTCCAAGGACGGCCATCGCCTGAGCAACCGTATCGACCGCATGAATCGTCACATCCTTCGGCGCTTTGATACGCCGTGCGCTGTCCTTAGGACATAAGATATGCGTAAATCCGAGTCGCTTCGATTCGGCAATCCGCCGTTCAAGCTGGGAAATCGCCCGCACCTCTCCCGCCAAGCCGACCTCGCCCATCATGACGCAATCGTTCGGCAGGATAATGTCTCTGGCGGACGAAGCGACAGCCATGCACACGGCCAAGTCCGCCGCCGGCTCGTTGAGGCTCATGCCACCCGCAACGTTGATATAGACATCCTGATTATAAAGGCGAACGCCTGCCCGCTTTTCCAGCACGGCCAGAAGCAGCATCACACGGGAGGAATCCATGCCGTCCACCGTGCGGCGGGGCGCTGCATAGTAAGACTGGGCAACCAACGCCTGAATATCCACCAGCATGGGACGACTGCCCTCCATCCCGCAAAGCACGGCAGAGCCGCTGGCATTTTTTGCCCGCTGTGAAAGCAGCGTTTCGGAGGCGTTTTCAACGGGCTGCATTCCCGCGCCTGTCATTTCGAACACGCCCAATTCATTGACTGAGCCGAAGCGGTTCTTGACTGCGCGGAGAAGCCGAAATTCATGCTGATGGTCGCCCTCAAAATAGAGAACGACATCCACCATATGCTCCAGGATGCGCGGGCCGGCGATTGCACCTTCCTTTGTCACATGACCGACTAACATCATGGCGCAGCCGTTCGTCTTGGCATAGCGCATCAGCAGAGAAGCGCATTCGCGCACCTGACTGACCGAGCCGGGAGCACCGGCCAGCTCCGGCCTGTACAGGGTCTGAATGGAGTCGATGACGACATAGTCCGGCTGAATCGCATGCAGCTTTTCTTCAATGGCATCCATCGCGTTCTCCGCCAGCACAAGCATTTCGTTTTCGTCCGCATGAAGGCGAAGGGCGCGGAGCTTGATCTGTCTTGCACTTTCCTCGCCGGTCACATACAAAACGCGCTTGCCCATCCGTGACAGCTTCGCGCAGACCTGCAAAAGCAGGGTGGATTTGCCGATGCCCGGCTCGCCACCGACCAGCAAAAGAGCGCCCTCCACCAAGCCGCCGCCCAGCACACGGTCCAATTCGCTGATGCCGGTCTTTTGATAAATCTGTTCTCCGGCCTCAATTTGAAAAATCGGCAGTGCCTGACTGCCCGTCCCGCCGCGCTGTTTCTGCGGCTTTGCTGGAGCAGCGGTTGGCGGTGGTGTGTTCTCCTCCAAGGTGTTCCATGCACCGCATTCCGGACATTTTCCGAACCAGCGCGGCGTTTCATAGCCGCAGGCCGTACAGGTGAACAGTGTTTTGACCTTCGCCATCGCTTCAGCGCCTCCGTCCGATATATCTGTTCCTATCATAACACAGAGCGGCACTTAAAATCCATACCAATCATTCGGTAAAATTATATTTTAACATCCAAATATGGATTGAAAGACGAACGCTTTTCCGATATAATAGGCGCGTATCCTGTATTGGGAGGGTAATTATGCCCAAGGCTATGGATGATCCCCTGTTCGCAAAGGAGAAAACGCCCCGCGGACACGGCTTTATGGTCTGTCTTCTCATTTTTGTCTTGATTTTGGCGGTTTTGTTTCTGGTCAACCTTGTGCTGAATCGGCAGGTGCAGCTGATTTCGCAATCCGTCACCATTCCGTCTCTGCCATCAGCCTTAGAGGGCTACAAGATTCTGCATATCAGCGACCTGCACGGCGCCCGCTTCGGCGCAGAGCAGACGGACTTACAAGCGACCATCACGGGCATCAAATACAATGCAGTCTGCATTACGGGTGACTCTGTCGGCGCGGACGGCGATTTTACGCCGCTGATTGAGCTGATCGACCTGATTCCCGATGATATCCCTATCTTCCTGATTGCCGGCGATGAAGACCCTGCACCGCTTCGGACGTCGATGGGAATCACAAACAATGTCAAGGCAGAATTTATCTTGACCGCGGAAAAGCACAGCGCGACCTATCTGGATGCGCCTGTGGAAGTTCCCTATGGTAAGGAAACGATTTGGATATGCCCTGAATCCTTCTTTACGCTTGATCTTCAGTCCATGTCCCGTGCCATTTCTTCCTATGAAGAGGAAATACGGACGCTGCCCGACTCGCAGGAAAAGACCTTCGGGCTGAACATGGTCGAATACAGAAAAGATGTGCTGAATCGTATGGAGGAGGCGCAAAGGACGATGCTTTCTACGGACACCTGCGTTGTCTTGACCCATGCGCCGCTGACCGACGAGGCCGTCACCATGCTCCGCTCCTCGGAAAGCCGTGCTTCTTATGTGAAAACCATTTCGCTGGTGCTGAGCGGGCATTACAACAACGGCCAATGCAGGCTTCCGCTGATTGGCGCCGTGTATCTGCCGAAGGCGCTCGGCGCAAAAAAAAGCGGCTGGTTCCCGCTCGGCATAACACTGTCCGGCCTGCAAACCGTGCATGGCATTTCGCAATATATCAGTCCGGGTCTCGGCGCGGCAAAAATATATTCCTGCCTGCCCATGCGCTTCTTTAACGTGCCCTGCGTTACCCTGCTGACCCTGACCACTAAAATGACAAAATAAAGGATGATATCCATGAGCAAATTTCAAAACAGAGAGCTAAGCTGGATCAGCTTTAATGCCCGTGTATTAGAGGAGGCCTGCAATCAGGAAAATCCCCTGCTGGAGCGCGGAAAATTCATCTCCATCTGCGAGAGCAATCTGGATGAGTTTTACATGGTGCGTGTCGGCGGCTTGGTGCGGGATTTAAAAACGAACTCCAAAAAGACAGACATTGCCGGATTGACACCCGCCGAGCAGCTTGCGGAGATTAATCTGCGCGTCCGCGAGCTGGTGGAGCGTCAATATCATGTTTTGAACGCATATTTGAGCGACCTTGCGGATGCCGGCATTCATCTGCTGCCCATGCATGAGCTGAACCGTGAGCAGCGTACATGGCTGTCCAATTATTTTGACCATAACATTGCGCCGCTTTTGACACCCCGTGCCATTGACATGAAGCGGCCGTTCCCGCTGCTGGCGGCCAAATGCCTGCATCTGGCGCTTCTTTTGCCGCCCGTTGCCCGCGGAGAAATGATGCGCTTTGCGCTGCTCCCCCTTCCTCAGTCTATCGACAGGGTCATTATGCTGCCGATGGGCAAGGGACGCGCACGGGGCGTTTTGCTTGAAAATGCGGTGTCCGCATTTGCGTACAGACTCTTTGGCGGCGACCAGCCCGTTGTTTGTCAGCCCTTCCGCCTGACACGAAATACCGACTTTTTATATGACGACAGCAATGCGGATACGCTGATTGTCGAAATGCGCAAAAATTTAAAGCAGCGCAAATGGGGGCAGGTCGTCCGATTGCAGGTACCCAAGCGCTTTGACAGCCGGCTGCTTACGCGCCTCAAGCGGTATCTGGATATTACGGACAATGAAGTGTTTGCTGTTTCCGGTCCGTTAAATCCGAGCTTTTTCATGAAGCAGATTGCCTTCTTGGAGGGCTTTGATGACCTTCGCTTCCCTGCCTTTTCGCCGCGCATCCCGCAGGCCGTCTCTGACGCGCCGGACATTTTTTCGGCCATCCGTCAAGGCGACATTTTTCTGCACCACCCTTACGACTCTTTTGCGCCTGTCATTCGCTTTGTCTCCGAAGCGGCCGATGACCCCAATGTTATGGCCATTAAACAGACGTTGTACCGCGTGAGCGGCAAAAGCCCCATTGTGGCCGCCCTGTCCCGCGCCGCCCGAAATGGCAAGCAGGTAACGGTGCTGATTGAGGTGCGCGCCCGCTTCGACGAGGAAAACAACATCAACTGGTGTCTGGCGCTGGAAAAGGCAGGCTGTCATGTCATCTACGGTGTTCCCAGCCTCAAGGCGCACAGCAAGATTACTTTAGTCATTCGGCGCGAGGAAAACGGCCTGAAACGCTATGTGCATTTGGGAACAGGCAATTATAACGACAGCACCGCCAAGCTGTACACCGATATGGGGCTGTTTACCGCTGATGAAATCATCGGGCGGGACGCCGGCTCCTTCTTTAATCAGTTAACCGGCTTTTCCGCTCTCTCCCCTCTTGAAAAGCTCTGCGCATCGCCGGATGGCCTCCGCAAAAAGCTGGATGAAATGATAGACAGGGAAATTGAAAACGCCGAACGGGGCGAGCCCTGCGGCATCATGGCCAAAATGAACGGGCTGACGGACAAGCAGATGATTAAGCACCTGTACCGTGCTGCGGACGCAGGCGTTCCCGTGACGCTGATTGTGCGCGGGGCGTGCTGTCTGAAGGTCAAAAAGCATGACAACATTGAGGTGCGTTCCATTATCGGCCGTTTTCTTGAGCATGCGCGGGTGTATTGCTTTGAAAACAGCGGCGAGCCTGCCGTGTTTCTCTCCTCCGCCGACCTGATGACCAGAAACCTTGACAAGCGCGTTGAGCTGCTCTTTCCCATTGAAAATATGTCCATCCGCAACCGTGTCTATAACGAGCTGCTTTTAGAAAAGCGCGACAACATGAAGGCTTGGATTATGGACAAAGACGGGAACTACGCACGGGCAGAGCGGACAGAGCCGCTCGTCAACGCACAGGAAGCCGACATTCCGTATTGACAATTAAAAGATTTTCGGCATATAATAGTTCTGGCGATGACCGGGAAAAAAGTCCGCGCTTCATGCCGCTTCAGAGAGGACGCGCCGATGGGCTGCAAGCGCATCTGCGGCAGACGGACAGTGCCCCCGTGAGCCGTGCGGAGGAAAATGAAAGTATTCCGCACCGTATAGGCTGCGTTATCGGCCGCTTCACTTTTCTGCGGAGTGGATGCAAGTGTTCGTTGTGAGCGCCTGTCTCTGATGAAAGAGACAGGCGCTTTTCTATTTTTAAGGCGATTGGGGGCTTTGAATGTTTGACCAGCTTCGGACGGATATAGACGCTGTCCTTTCGCGTGACCCGGCTGCGCACAGCAGAATGGAAGTGCTTTTGTGCTATCCCGGCGTGAAGGCGCTGATTCGCCATCGTGTGGCGCACAAGGCGTATGTCAAAGGTCATTTTCTGCTTGCCCGCATGATCAGCGCCCGCACAAGGCGCAAAACGGGGATCGAGATTCATCCCGGCGCGCAGATCGGCAATGGTCTGTTCATTGATCACGGCAGCGGCGTCGTCATCGGTGAAACCACCATCATCGGCGATGATGTCACGCTGTATCAGGGTGTGACGTTGGGCGGCACGGGCAAGGACACGGGAAAACGCCATCCGACCATCGGCAGCCATGTCACCATCGGCGCTGGCGCAAAGGTATTAGGCCCAATCACCATCGGCGACCATGTGAAGGTCGGTGCTGGCGCCATTGTGCTCAAGGATGTGCCGGATCACTGCACGGTGGTCGGCAACCCCGGCCGCATTGTTCGGCAAAAGCAGAAGATGCCCGATATTGACTTGGAACACGGCAATCTGCCCGACCCCATGCTGGAAAGAGTCGAGCATCTGGAAAGCGCACTGCATTCCTATCAGGAGGAGCACAATTGCAGCCGGTGTCCCGAACTGAATTGCGAAAAACGAAAAGAAAGTCAGGAGGAGCATCATGAAAATCTATAACAGTCAGTCCCGTCGCAAGGAAGAGTTCGTTCCCGTTCATGCGGGTGAGGTACGCATTTACGCCTGCGGTCCCACCGTCTATAATTATTTTCATGTCGGCAATGCACGTCCGTTCATCGTGTTTGATGTGCTTCGCCGGTATCTGGAACATCGCGGCTATAAGGTCACCTTCGTCCAGAACTTCACCGACATTGACGACAAAATGATTAAACGCGCAAACGAAGAGCATATCACGGTCAAGGAGCTTGGCGACCACTTCATTGAGGAGTATTTTAAGGACGCCAAAACGCTCGGCATTCGTCCCGCCACGGTGCATCCCCGCGCCACGGAGCATATCGGCGACATCATCAAGCTCATCAAAGCACTTCAGCAGAAGGGCTTGGCCTATGAAGCGAACGGCGATGTGTATTATGATACCAAGGCATTCCCCGGCTACGGCAAGCTTTCCGGCCAGAACTTGGATGATCTGGAGGCCGGCGCCCGCATTGAAGTGGATGATATCAAGAAAAATCCCGCCGACTTTGCACTGTGGAAGGCGGCCAAGCCCGGCGAACCGTCTTGGCCAAGCCCGTGGGGGCAAGGGCGTCCCGGCTGGCACATCGAATGCTCTGCCATGAGCATGAAGTATCTTGGCGAAACCTTTGACATTCACACGGGCGGCAAGGATTTGCTCTTCCCCCATCATGAAAACGAAATTGCCCAGTCCGAGGGCGCGACCGGCAAACCCTACGTACACTATTGGATGCACAACGGCTTTATCAACATCGATAATGAAAAAATGTCCAAGTCGGCCGGAAATTTCTTCACCGTCCGTGATATTTTGAAGGAATTTGCCGCTGAGGACATCCGCTTCTTCATGCTGTCCGCGCATTACAGAAGTCCCATCAATTTCAGCCGTGACATGATCGCTCAGGCACACGCCTCCTTGATGCGCCTGTATACCGCCCGCGACCATCTGCGATTCCTTCTGGAACACGCTCAGGAGCGCGAATTGTCTGCCGAAGAGACCGCGTTTATCGGGCGCGTTCATGAAAACGCCGCGCACTTTGACGAGGCGATGGACGATGACCTGAACACGGCAGACGCCATCGGTGCTCTGTTCTCCCTTGTGCAGGATGCCAATGTGTCCCTGACTGCCGACAGCGCAAAGGAGGCCGTTAAGACTGCGCTGGATACGCTGCTCGGTCTGTGCGATGTGCTGGGGCTTTTGATGCAGAAGGCCGAAGATACACTGCCTCAGAATGTGCAGGATCTGGTTGACGCCCGTGCTGCCGCCCGCAAAAGCAAGGAATGGAAGCGCTCCGACGAACTGCGCGATGAAATCAAGGCGCTGGGCTATATCGTCGAGGATACGGCACAAGGGCAAAAGGTTAGAAAAAGCGTGTAATTTCGGAGGGTTTTATGCGCTATCGAAAAACGGCCGCTTCACCAAACACGGGTGGCCTGTCCGAAGAGGAGCCGCCCGCCGAGCGGGAAGCCTTTGAGCAGCTTGTTCGGGACTATCGTCAGAGCATGGAAAAGCTGGAAGAAATTATCATGCCGGAGGTTGTCAAGAAACGCCGATGGCGAGCCGAGCATTCGGGTGCATTTGCCCGATGGCTGCAAAGGCCGGATGCTCGTTTTCGTCCGTGGGCGCGCATAGGGCTTGTCTTCCTCTGCATTGTCTTTGCCTTTTTTGTGGCGCAGTCTGTACGGAACGCCCGTATTTCCTCTTTTCCCTATGTCTTGATGCATCAGCCTACCGTCAATGCTGCCGAAAAAGATGAGCCTGCGTCTGTGCAGGAGACAGTTTCCGTCAATACAGCCTCAGCAGAGGAACTCATTGCTCTGCCCGGCATCGGTGCCGCCCTTGCACAGCGGATTGTCGCTGAAAGAGAAGCGAACGGTGCTTTCCGCTTTCCGGAGGATTTGCTGGCCGTTTCCGGCATCGGCACAAAAAAGTTAGATGCCATCCGCACCCTGATTAACTTTGACGAATAGCAATAAGAGAAGCGTGTCTCCAGCAAACAGGCACGCTTTTTCGTTGTCCGCTCACTTTGCAGCAGAGCGATTTTGTGCTATAATGCATTTTGTTTTCATTTTTAATGAAAGAAGGTTATGTATCTATGAACAAGAAGGAGCTGGCGGAAATCAAGCGCCGCTTTGACCCCAAAAAGGGAAATATTTCCGGCATTCACGGCTGCTATGTAACAACAAAGGGTGAAATTCTTTCCGTCTTTGATATGCCTATGATTTCCGTTCCGGAGGAGGATGTAAGCAAATACATGGCGCTGTTCAAGCGCATTTTATCCGGGACACCCGGACAAACGGGCATTGACATCGTCTTCTCGCCGGAGCAGGTGATGAACAGTGAACAGCACCGGTTTTTGATGAATTTGCGGGACAGCGCGCTTAAGGATGCCGATTTGGTCAATATGCTGTATCAGACCATCTTCGACTCTATTCATATGAAAGAAAACTATCTGATTCTTCTGATGCACGATACCTATGATGTGCCGCATCGTGCCAAGGATGCCCAGCGTGTTTTGGATGATACGCTGAACGAAACGGTGTTCTCTTATTTTGTCTGCTGCATCTGCCCCGTCAAACTGAGCAAGCCTGTTCTAAGCTACCGAGTACAGGAAAATGAATTTCATGCCAGCCAGCCGGAATGGCTGGTCGGTGCGCCTGAGGCAGGCTTTATGTTTCCCGCCTTCGACGACCGCGCAAGCAATATCTATAATGCGCTCTACTATGTCCGTGACCCCGAAATGGCGCATGAGGAGCTGACGGATGCGCTCTTTCATACCGAGCTTCCAATGCCTGCGCCCGCTCAGAAGGAGACCTTTCAGGCCATTTTAAAAGATACATTGACCGAAGACCTGAACTTTGAGGTCATGCAGGCCGTTCATGAGCAGATTGCCGAAAAAATCGAGCAGACGAAGGAGGATAAAAAAGCCGAAGCCCCCATTGTGTCCGCGCCCGAGGTGCGTTCCCTCCTGGAAACCTGCGGCGTTCCTGTTGAAAAGGCAGAAGCCTTTGAACAAAAATTCGACGAGCAATTCGGCCGCGGCACGACCTTGAGCGCTGCCAACATTGTCAACCCCAAGCAGTTTGAGGTGCGGACGCCCGGTGTGGTCATCCATGTCGCGCCCGACTGCGGCGATATGCTGAAAACAGGATTCATTAACGGAAAAAAATATATTCTTATCCGAGCCGAAGAAGGTGTGGAGGTCAACGGAATCAACGTAAATATAGCAAGTGAAGAGAAATAACATCTTTTCAAATTTTAACTGAGCGGCATAATTTGCCGCTTTTTTTGTTTGCATGGACAACTCTATCGTACATTCATAAAATATTCGGTCAATTCTTGTATCCTCACACTTTTTTATGAAAAGCTATTGACAGAACACATGCGCTGTGGTTTAATATCTTTTGTTTTGCGGTTTAGAAAAACTAAACCCGCCGTCTTGATTTTGAGTTTAGTTTTTCTAAACCGGAGGAAACGCCTTTCACGATTGGATGAGAAGGAGGAAAATATCGTGAATATCGGCGAAAAGCTGAAGCTCCTCAGACAGCAGAAGAATCTGACGCAGGAGGAAATGGCTGACCGATGCGAGCTTTCCAAGGGGTTTATTTCGCAGGTCGAAAGAGACCTTGCCTCGCCCTCCATCGCCACCTTGACCGATATGCTGGAGGCGCTCGGCACAACGCTTCAGGAATTCTTCTCGGATGCGCAGCCTGAAAAAATCGTCTTTTCTCAGGACGATATGTTCATCAAAGAAGACGACGAAACGCTGAAGGGCAATATCACCTGGCTCGTTCCAAGCGCGCAGAAAAACAAAATGGAGCCTATCCTGGTGACCTTGGGAGAGAGCGGCGTGACCGAAGAAATGCCGCCGCACGAGGGTGAGGAATTCGGCTACTGTCTGCAGGGTACCATCACGCTTGTCTTAGGCAGCAAGCGCCATCGAATCCGTGCGGGTGAGAGCTTCTGCATCCATCCCGCCGCGGGGCATCGCATCGAAAATAACGGCCATCGTACCGCTAAATTCATCTGGGTGTCCACACCCCCTAATTTCTGATTTTTGAAGGAGGGTTTGTCCCATGTCCGAGCAGCCGCGTCTGATCACGCTGGAGAACATCTCCAAGGAATATGACGGAGTGACCGTTTTAAACAACATCAATCTGTACATCCGAAAAAAGGAATTCGTGACGCTTTTAGGCCCGTCGGGATGCGGCAAGACAACGACCCTGCGCATCATCGGCGGCTTTGAAACGCCGACGGAAGGTCGCGTGATTTTTGACGGCAAGGACATTACGGACATTCCGCCCTATAAGCGCAGGGTCAATACGGTCTTTCAGAAGTATGCGCTTTTCCCCCATCTGAACGTTGCCGATAATATTGCCTTCGGCCTTAAAATCAAAAAAATGCCCAAGGATGAGATTAAGCGGCGCGTGGATAAAATGCTGGATTTGGTCAACCTTTCCGGCTACGGAAAGCGCGGCGTGGATTCTCTCTCCGGCGGTCAGCAGCAGCGCATCGCCATTGCCCGCGCTCTTGTCAACGAACCGGAGGTGCTTTTGCTGGATGAGCCGCTGGGTGCGCTGGATTTAAAGCTGCGCAAGGAGATGCAGCTGGAGCTGAAATCCATGCAGCAGCGGCTGGGCATCACCTTTATCTATGTCACGCACGACCAAGAGGAAGCGCTCACGATGTCCGATACCATCGCCGTCATGCACGGCGGCCATGTGCTGCAAATCGGCACGCCAAAGCGCATTTATGATGAACCAAAAAATGCCTTTGTCGCCAATTTTATCGGCGAAAGCAACATCGTGTCCGGTACGATGCTCAAGGACGAACTGGTGGAATTCTGCGGGACGCGCTTTGCCTGTGTTGATGAAGGATTCGGCGAAAATACGCCGGTCGATGTCGTTATTCGTCCGGAGGACATTCTGCTGGTTGGCGAGGACATGGGGCAGCTTACGGGCGTTGTCCGTTCCGTACTTTTCAAGGGTGTTCACTACGAAATGATGATTGATGCCGGTCATTCCATTTGGAAGGTGCATTCCACAACCATGCAGCCGGAAGGCTCGCGTGTCGGCCTGACCGTTGTTCCGTTCAACATTCATATCATGCACAAAATGCAGGAGGGAGAGTAGGGACTGATGACCACTTTGCAGCTTCCCTCTTGGGCGCTGGCTGTACTTGTCATCGGCCTCGGCGTATTCATTGCGCTGATTGTGCTGTACTCCAGGCGCCGCCACGGACTGAATCGTCCGCTGTTTTCCACCCCCTATACGCTTTGGATGCTTCTGTTCACCGTTCTTCCCTGCATTCTGATTGCCTATTATGCCTTTACGGACAAGAACGGTGCCTTTACGCTGAATAATTTCAAAAATTTCTGGGATTCCAACTATGAAATGAACACGCAGCTCTCTGCCGCAGGTATTGACCCCGCATCAATGGGTTTTGGCCGCGGAAGCGTCAATGTGGATACGCTGCTGTATTCGCTCTGGATGGCATTCCTCTGCACCATCGTCTGCCTTGTGTTGGGATATCCCGTCGCCTATATCATGGCGGACAGGGAATTTAAGTTAGGCTCGACCATCGTGGTGCTGTTCATCATCCCGATGTGGATGAATTTTCTGCTCCGCACCATTGCCTGGATGAGCCTGCTGGAGGACAACGGGCTCATCAACAACCTCTTGGAATGGCTTGGGCTTGGCAGACGGCAGCTCATGTACAACAGTGAGGCGGTTTTGCTGGGCATGGTTTATAACTACCTGCCGTTCATGGTCTTCCCTATCTACAACGTTCTGAGCAAGATGGACTATAAACTGTCCGAGGCCGCAATGGATTTGGGCTGCGACAAGTGGCGCACCTTTTATAAAGTCACGCTCCCCCTGTCCCTGCCCGGCATCGTATCCGGCATTACGATGGTATTCATGCCCGCCGTTACCACCTTCTTCATTCCGCGTCTCTTGGGCGGCGGCAATACGGAAATGTTCGGTGATTTAATCGAGCGTACCTTCCTGACCGCCAACGACTGGAACGGCGGCAGTGCCCTGTCGCTCATCATGATGGTTTTGATTCTGCTGAGCCTTGGGCTTTTGCGCAAGGCTGATCCGGATGGTGAAGGGAGCAGCACGATATGATGAAATTGATCAAACGGTTTTATCTGGGCATCGTCCTGTTTTTCCTGTACATTCCCATCGTGGTGCTGATTGTGCAGTCCTTTAATGCCGGAAAAAGCCGCGCCAAATGGGAAGGCTTTTCCTTCCGCTGGTATGCCGAGCTTTTCAGCGATGCTTCCATCATGCACGCGCTATATATCACTTTGACCATCGCCGTGCTTGCAGCCGTCTTCGCCACCATTTTGGGGACTTTGGCCGCCATCGGCATTCATGCAATGAAAAAGCGGCCGCAGACGCTGATGATGACGCTGACCAACATCCCCATGACCATGCCGGACATTGTGACGGGCATCTCGCTCATGCTGCTGTTCATCTTCACCAAGGTCGAGCGCGGCTATGTCACCATGCTGCTGGCGCATATCACCTTTGATACGCCTTATGTCATCCTGTCGGTGCTGCCAAAGCTCAGGCAGATGAACAAGCACAGCTACGAGGCGGCACTGGATTTGGGTGCAACGCCCACCTACGCGCTCTTTCATGTGATTCTGCCTGAGATTATGCAGGGCGTTGTCACAGGCGCGATGCTGGCATTTACCTTATCGCTGGATGATTTCACCATCAGTTATTTTACCACCAGCCCGCTTGTTCAAAATCTTTCTACCCTCATTTACTCGCAGGCGAGAAAGGGCATCAAACCGACCATGAACGCCCTGTCCGCGCTGATGTTCATCTCCCTGCTTGTATTGCTCCTTGTTGTCAACCATCGCGCCAACAAGGTCTCAGAAAAAAACTGATAAACGGAGGACTACCAAGATGAAAAAACTCGCTCTTGCTCTTGCGCTCATCCTGTGCTGCATTGCCGTCTGCCCCGCATTCGCCGCTCAGGAAGTTGTCAATGTGTACAACTGGGAAGATTACATTGCAGACGGCGTCTTGGAACAGTTTGAAGAGGAAACCGGCATTCATGTTAACTACATGTGCTTTACGACCAACGAGGACATGATGGTGCAGCTCCGCGTCAGTCCCGGCGCGTATGACTTGGTATTCCCCTCTGATTACTGCGTGGAGCGAATGCTGATTGAGGACTTAATCCAGCCGATTAACTTTGACAATGTGCCGAACATGAAGTACACCCTGAGCTGGCTGCTCAATCCCGACTACGACCCGGAAAATCTCTACAGCGTCCCCTATATGTGGGGGACGGTCGGGATTCTGTACAACACGGAAAAGGTGCAGGAGCCGGTGACCTCTTGGGGTATTCTCTGGGACGAGAAATATGCCAAGGATATCTTCATGTTGGATTCTATCCGTGATTCCTTTGGCCTGACGCTCAAATATCTGGGCTATGAGATCAACTCCCGCGATTTGGTCGAGCTGGCGGCCGCCAAGGATAAGCTGATTGAGCAGAAGCCGCTCGTCAAAGCGTATCAGGTGGACGAAACCAAAGACAAGATGGTGGCGGGCGAGGCAGCGCTGGCAGTCGTCTGGTCGGGCGATGCGCAGTATGCCATCGACTTAAATGACAAGCTGGCCTATGTTGTCCCCGATGAGGGCAGCAACATCTGGATCGACCCGATGGTCATCCCCAAAACGGCTAAGAACAAGGAAAATGCCGAAAAGCTTATCAACTTCCTCTGCCGCCCTGACATTGCCCAGAAGAACTGCGAATACATCCGCTATTCCAGCCCCAACAGCGAGGCTATTCAGAACATGGGCGATGAGTATATCAATAATGCCACCATCAATCCGACGGAAGAAATCGTTCAGCGCTGCGAGTTTTTCCATGATATTCCCTCCGAGGGAGCGATTGACTATTTGGCGCTGTACAACAACCTTTGGAATCAGGTAAAGAACGCCAAATAATCCCGCGGGGACGTCAGACAATGCTTTGTTTGACGTCCTTTTTATCCGATTCGCTGTATAATTCACGGACGGCGACCTTGATATTTTACCGTCTTTCGTGTATAATGTTCATAGAAACCATTCGGCTTCGGGAAAGGAGGATTTATTTCTTATGAAATTGATTATTGCTATTGTTCAGGATGAAGATGCTTCCCGTCTTATCAGCAGCCTGATGAATGAGGGCTATGGCGTGACCAAGCTGGCCACCACGGGCGGCTTCCTGCGTGCAGGAAACACCACCTTGCTCGTCGGCGTAGATGATGACCGGTTTGACGGCTGCATCGGCATCATCGAAAAAATCTGCAAGAGCCGCAAGCAAATCGCCACCTCCCCCATTACAACTGGTGCAGCCAGCGGCATGTATGCTCCGTATCCCATCGAGGTGACGGTAGGCGGCGCGACGGTCTTTGTTTTGACGGTGGATCAATTTGTCAAATTCTGACGTATCCTTTGACGCTTTTTCAGCGCGCGGCGAGGCTGTCCGTGCGCTGATTTCTGATGTCCGTCAGGAGCGCTTGGCACACGCGCTGCTGCTGACAGGTGCAGCCGGAACAGGCAAAAAAACACTGCTGCATCTCATTGCCAAAAGGCTTTTGTGCAAAGCGGACAGCGGAGAAAAGCCCTGCAACGCATGCCGTTCCTGCAAGCGCTTTGATGCGCGGACGCATCCTGATCTGCTCATTCCCATTTCTTCGCCAAAGGATAAGAATGTCATCAAGGTCGAGCCGATCCGTGATATTCTGAGCGTCCTGTCACGCCATTCCTTGGAAGGCGGGCGGCGTGTCGTGCTGCTGGAAAACGGCGAACGCATCACACCGGCCGGGCAGAATTGTCTGCTGAAATCGCTGGAGGAGCCGGATGACAGCACCTATTTTTTATTGACGGCTGACCAGGAAACGGCCGTCCTGCCGACCATCCGCTCCCGCTGCCGTGTCGTGCGCGTGGAGCCGATGACAGACCGGCAGGTCGAGGAGGTGCTGCTTCAGGACGGCAGTATCCCAAGAGACAAGGCGCATCGTGCCGCGCTGCTGTCCGAGGGCAGTATCGGTGTGGCTCGTGCCATCTGCGCAAGCGAGGAAGAGGATGCGATGCTTCATCTCGTCATGAGTTCCTTTTTCGCTGTGCGAAGCGCGGATGATATTCCGACCGCCGCCGCAAAAATCAAGGATATAAAGGATGAATGGAACAATCTGCTGACGGCATTTGAGCAGCAGATTCGGCTTTGTATGCGCAGTCAGGTCGGTCTTTCCGAGCGGCCGCCCAATATGCCGGAAGCATTTTCAAGCGCTCCCCTTTCCGGCTTGGCGCGCCTTTTATCTGCCGCGCTGGAAACGCGCAAAATGCGATCCGCCAATGTCAGCTGGCAGGCGGCAGCCGACCGGCTTTTAGAAACGATTTCGGAGGAAGTAACCAAATGGCAACGGTAATCGGCGTCCGCTTCCGCAATGCGGGCAAACTATACTATTTTAATCCCGGCGCATTCTGGCCGACGGCCGGTGATGCCGTCATTGTAGAAACGACTCGCGGCATTGAATACGGCGAGGTGGTGACAGGCGTGCAGGAGGTTTCCGATGACAGCCTCACGCCCCCGCTTCGCAATGTGGTGCGCTTGGCCACGCCAGAGGATGTCCAGCATCAGCGCGATAATGAGCGGCAGGAAAAAGAGGCGCTGCAGATTTGCAGTCAGAAAATCGAAAACCACCAGCTTCAAATGAAACTGGTGGGATGTGAATATACCTTTGACAACAGCAAAATTCTCTTTTATTTTACCTCCGATAAGCGTGTAGATTTCCGCGCCTTGGTCAAGGATTTGGCGAGTATTTTCAAGACCCGCATCGAGCTGAGACAAATCGGCGTGCGCGATGAAGCAAAGATGATGGGCGGGTTGGGGCTGTGCGGCCGTCCTCTGTGCTGTGCGCAGTTCTTGGGTGATTTCCAGCCGGTCTCCATCAAAATGGCGAAGGAGCAGAGCCTTTCCTTAAATCCAACCAAGATTTCCGGCGTCTGCGGCCGATTGATGTGCTGTCTCAAGTATGAGGAAGACTATTACGAAAAGACGCGCAGGCAGATGCCGCGTGTGGGGCGCGAGGTCATCACACCCGACGGACGCGGCACGGTCACGGATTTAAATATCTTGAAGGAAACCGTCCGTGTGCGTATTCCCAAGGGTGACAGCACCGAAATTAAGGATTATCCGATGGCCGATGTCCGGCGCACCACGGTCGGTGCATTCAAGCCAACGGCTGCCGAGCAGGAAAATCAGTCGGACGACGATGTTGACCCCGAAATCATGAAAGCGCTTAAGGTCTCTGAGCTGGATGTGCCGGATGTAGACGGTGATGAAACGCTTCCGGAGGACGAGGACGAGCTTTCCAATGACGAAGAAGCTGACATCAAAAAGCCAGCCCCGCGTCTGCCGAAAAAGGAATTTATGCAGCGTGATGCTCACGCGAAAAATGAGGATAAAAAACCGGAGGCAAAAAAACGCGATCCTTGGGTCGTACCGGAAGAATTCAGACATAAGAAATAATCATACGAAATGCCGCATGTCCGCTTGCATCACAAACGGAGATACGGCATTTTGTCATGCGTTTATTCTTTTATCGCATTCCATGTCATTCTGCCCATAAAGAAGGCGGAAATGCCGATAACGGCATAGGTCATGGCATAGGGCAGATAAATCAGCGTTCGTCCGTCCTCCTCGCCCTCCTGAACCGTTAAGCCGAACTTGGTCAGGAAGTTCTCAATGCTTTCGTTCAAAAGTCCGCTGCTGACGCTCAGCGGTTTATCCACCGTAAACTCGATAGCCACGCACAGCCCCGTCAATAAGACGAACAGAATCCATTTACGGACGAGATGACGGCCTTTTCTCCGTCTTTTGATGCTTGCCGCCGTCAGCAGCGCAGCCAGCGCAATAACGCAGAAAAGCTGCGATACGCGGACGAACAGCCATTTTACGACGATGTCGCGCCGCAGAGTCTCAAACAGCACCTGAGCGGTGCAGTAAAGCACCAAAGCCAGCAGCGCTTTTTGCCCGTCGGCCCGTTTTTTCTTCCCAAATTGGAGATATAAAAATGCGGTGAGCGCATACAGCCCTTCATAAAAGAAAATAGCATAATACCATTCGTCATATTCCGCGTAGGGCTTAAAGGCCAGCGGGAAAAAGCTCTCCCCCTCCTCAATCAGCATTCCCCAGCCCTGCCCATCCAGCGGCTCGGCAAAGCGGCAGAGCGCAATGACCAGCAGAAGCGCCGGAGCAGCAGCATCCAAAAGAACGGACGCTTTTGTTTTTCCGAATCGTTTTTCAATCAGCGCCGCCAGCACAATGCCGATGAACACGCCGAAATACAGAGAGCCGCCCGCAGCGGGATTCAGCAAAAACCCAATCCCGTACTGATCCAGCACATCAAAAATCTGGGTGAGACCGTAGAGAAGGTGCCCATAAAAAATGCCGTGCGCCAAGCAGAGAACGGCGAACCATTCGCTGTCCTTCTGCGAAACGCCCAACTGCTTCGCATTGATGAAAAGGACAAGTATGCCAATAGCCGCGGCGCCGAACACGCACACGGCATACGGCATAACAGGCAGTCCCAAAATCGTTAAGAGTTCCTCCACTTACCGTGCGCTCCCTTCACTCCTCAGCATAAGCGCTGGCGAAATAAATGATGTCCGCCAACGGACGACGCTTGGGATTGTTCGGCGAGTTGATTTTCTGGTTATTGAACACCATCGTGCTGGACGAGCCGCCGTCCAAATTGTAGGCGTTCTGCACATTGCCGAAGGAATAAATCAGCTTCGCAAGCTGCGGAATGGTAAGCCCAACGGAGCCCTGATCCTCCGGTCCTTCGGAGGCTAAACAGATATATTCCAGTTCGCCCACCTGCGCAATGCACATCCGCTGGGCCGACTTGAAGGCGGCAATGCCGGCGCTGGTGGTCTTTTCGTTAAATTCCGTAATCAGCTCACCGTTGATGACAAGGCCGGGGCCGAATGCATAGCTATTGACAATCGTTCCCTCAAATGTCTCGAAATCCTTTTCTGTTGCTGCTGGAATGATGGTCAGATTGCCTTTTTCATCAATAATCAGCGCGTCCATGCCGCCCTTGGCATTGTGCTTTTTCAGAATGCCCTGACGAATGATATGCTTGCCGACAGAGGTCTTATTGCTGGAATAAAAATCGCCGTTAATGGCGAACACGGCGTTGACGCGCTTAGCCAAGGAGGAGCCGACAATCGAGCCTTTTCCATTGGCCGAAACTATCGCAGAGCGGATTTGAGACGGGTCGGCGATTTTAATGCGCGCAACGAGATAATTCGTCTCATGGATACGGCCTTTTTCAATGGTGATATGCAAAGATTCATCCTGATATTCCATATCGGACAGATAAAATGCCTGGTTAACCTCGGCCATTTTTTCCCGTTCCATCGGAATCGGCTCGACAGCCGCCAAGGAATTGGAGGACGGAACAAGCACTAAAATGGACAGAAGCAGGATTCCGATGAGTGCAAGACGAACAAAACGCATGACTGTTTCTCCTTTTTTACTCTTCTATGATTTCGCCGTCGGCGTTCAGACGGACAATTCCTGTCTGCGCAAACGACCCCGGAAGACCGGCCATTTTGCTGACCGTTTTTTTGGCAATCAGCTTGCCAAGACACTTCTGCTTTTCGGCTTCGTCCGTCAGCACACGTGGGCGGTAATCGCCGCCGCGGGTCGTTTCACACGGAATCACCCGCAGAGTGTCCAAAACGCACTGCCCGTCTTCCAACGAATATTCAAGCTGGAATATGCCCGTAGACGGGTCAACATTGCTCATTGTGCCGAAAATAAAATTGCCGGTGCTGAAAAAAATCGGCTTTCCGCGATAGAACATGATTGGCTGGACAACATGGGGATGATGTCCCCAAATGACATCCGCGCCGTAATCAATCACCTTTTTCGCATAGGCATACTGCCAGCTTTCGCTGGTCATATGCGTTTCTCTGCCCCAGTGCAGGCTGACGACCACTAATTGGCAGCCTTCTTCCTTAAGCTGGGCAATGCGTATTTCGATTCGCTTCAGGTCACCCTCCTGCGGATAGGTAAACCCGACCATGCCGATTTTTATACCTTTGACGGTCGCATAGCCTAAGATATCCGAGCCCTTCTCCCGTCCGGGCGACACTGTTCCAAAGTGATTGATGCCTGCCGCATCCAAGGCGCTCAATGTATCCTGATAGCCCTGATAGCCGAAATCCATGCAATGATTGTTGACCGTGTTGACTGCATCTACGCCGCCTTCAATCAAAATCTGCGTATGCTCCGGCGGCGCGATCATATTATATTTCTTTGATGACTTCAATTTTTCCTGTGTGGTGAGGCAGACCTCCAAATTAGCGAAGGTGTAATCGTCGTTTTTCAGATACTCGCTCACTGTGGAAAATGGCCAGGCATAGCCGTTTTTTGCAACCGTTTTGGTTAAGCTGGTCTCTACCTCGCGAGACTGTGAAGCATCTCCGATGCTGCAATCGCCGATGAAGGACAGGAGTAAACGGCTGCCGACACTCTCTGCCTGCTCCGAAGAAGCATCTGCCTGCTCTGCGGAAATACTGGTATGTTCAGAAGAGCCCTCCTCCGCAACGTCGTTTTCTTCGATTTGCTGCTCTGTTTCTTCCGCCAGTTCATCTTCCATTTGAACTTCTATATCGCCATCCAAATCATTCCCTGACATGTCTTCCGGGGCATCCCTTTGCGACTCGTCTGTTCTGAGTGCAAACGGAAGGGCTACGCCCTCGGTTGTCACGGTTTCATTTTCCGGTGCAGACTGCTCGTTGGCGGCAAAAATAAAAGGATCGTCTTCCGTTCCGCTGCCGCCTGAAATGCTGCATTTCGTCAAATCAAGCGTCAGCGCGGCGCGAATGCCGACGTTCTTCCTGCTGTACGCGCCATAGCTTAAATGGCCGTTATAACCGACAAGCTGCAGTTTATATTGCGACGGCGATTTGACCGCCGCGACCCAATAAGGAGACTTTCCCCCCGGCGCAACATAGAGTCCGCGCTTCTTTGCATAGGGTGTGCCGACGGCCTGACGTTTCTTATTTTCGCCCCAGCGGGAGGCCGTAAAACCATAATCAACGGTCAAATACTGCTCGTCCGTCAAAATATAAAGCTTGCCGAATTCGGTTTCAGCAAGTGCCGAGCGCATCGAATCATCACCGAGCAGCGCCTCCAGCATGGTATCATTCATCCATGCGCAAAGATCGCTTTCCGCATAGTTTTCAATCAGGCGATAATTGTAATTTTTGATGTCCCGCTCATTATCGACAAAAATAACCTGCTGTACCTCAATGACATATTTGGTATGCAGCAGCGCTGCATCGTCCTTTACTTCAAGCACCTGCCAAAGCACGGGCGCTTCGGTTCCGTCCTTTTCATACGGATATTCGCCCAAAGAAACATACTGATATCCGCTGTCTTTTTCATAGCCGCGCAGTATTTCCTCCGCACAGCCGCTTCCGACAATCGTCAGAAAAATGCAGACCAGCACGGCAAGCATCAGGCGTCGCTTCATCATCCCTTGCCTCCAAAACAATACTTCTGCCATTATATAAAAAATATTCTCTTTCGTCAATCTTATGCGCCGGATTTTAACAAACGGCGCAGTTTCTCCGGCAGCGGTGAGTGATATTCAATGATTTTCCCGTTGGTCGGCTGTAAAAAGCGCAGATAGCTGCTGTGCAGGGCAAAACGATTCGGCAGTTCAGGCAGCGGCGTTCCATAGAGATAGTCGCCTGCGACCGGCGTTCCGAGCGCCGCCATATGGACGCGAATCTGGTGCGTTCTGCCGGTCGATAAAACCAGCCGCACCAACGACCGGCCATTTCCCCGCTCCAGCACTTCATAGTCCGTTCGGCAGAGCTTTCCGTCCGCCCGCACGGTACGCTGAACGGAATTTTCCGATATTTTACCGATGGGCAGCTCAACGCGCCCTCTCTCCTGCTTCAGCTCGCCCTCTACCACGGCCAGATACGCCCGTATAAAATCAGCCGAATGCAGCGTACTTTGCAGAATGCTCTGTGCATAAGCGTTTTTCGCAACGACCATCAGGCCGCTCGTTCCCTTGTCCAAGCGGTTGACGGGGCGAAAGACAGGCAGATAGCGCAGCATCATTTCTTCTAAAGAACCGTTTTTCTGCCGTGGCGAACGCATGGCGGAAAGCGGCGCAGGCTTATCAATAATCAGCAAATCATCATCCTCATAGACGATGGGCAGATTGCCCGGGTCACCCTCAGCCTCCTCCTCAGGCAGCAGCACAGAAAGCGTCTGTCCCGAATGAACACGCCTATCTGCGTGAGCCGGAGCTCCGTCCAGCAAAACGCCCTCATATTTCTTTATTTTCGCATACTGTCCGGCGGACACGCGGCAAAGCGACTTGACCAGTTTCCCGACAAGCCGTCCGTCTTCTCTGTCTGTCAAATCAAAATCCAGCTTCCGCACCTGATGCTCTCCTTTACGCTAATCATGATTACTATATCACATAATTGACAAATTGTGAACAATTTGTAATAACTGGTTTTACATATTGACATTGTATAATTTGGGATATATAATACTGGCTGTTCAATGATATTGGAGGGAAGAAAGATGACCGAATCCTTACTCTTTACACTGACTGACAATGCCGATGAAACGCCTGCTCTTTTAGTGGAAGGCACTCATACGCCTGATGCGCTGGCCAGTGCCAGTGGCGTGTACATTTCCGCTTCCGGCTCGGCCATGCTGCAAAGCGGCATGCATCCCATCAATTCCTTTGACCAGTGGCTCTGGCTGGCCTCTGAATCCGGCGCTGTCCGGCTTGAGAATGCGACTGTCTCTATTCAGATGCGCGGCGGCGATTGCTGCATGCTTCCGCCCGGCTCAATGGGCGTGACCTTGGAGCTGGAGCAGGAAGCGCGTATTCTCTGGATGACCATCGGCGGTACGTTAAGCGGCTCATTCATGCAGCGCATGGGCGCGCTGCCGCACAGAATCATGAAGCAGGGCGCGCTGCCTTCTCAGCTCAACCTTGCCCGCCACATCGTGCAGGCGACCGTCCGCGTTGCTGCCGCGCAGGATGCATCCTCCGCACAGCTTCAGCAGCTTCTGTGGGCTATGCTTGCATCTCACAGCGGTCAGCCCGTAGCCATGGATGCTGTTTTGTCTCATGAAATCGCCAAGGTGGTCGATGCCATGCGCAAGAACCAGTACAAGGACAGCTTCTCTCTGGCGGACATGGCGGCGCTCAGCCGTATGCCGGTGGAGACCTTCCGCAAGCGCTTTGTCTCCGAAGTCGGTATGCCGCCGCAGAGCTATCAGCTCTTCTGCAAGATGGAACGCGCCAAGACCTTGCTTAAGGAAGGCAGCACCGTTCGTCAGGCGGGTGTCGAGGTCGGCATGAGCGACCCGTACCATTTTTCCAAAACCTTTAAGAACATTGTTGGCATGAGCCCGTCCGCTTACAGCAAAACGGCGCTCAAATGAGCAGCCTGCTTCCGTCTCCCCTTTTTCCGCGGGAGCGTGCGCGAATGCTGAATCCCCTTGAAATGGCGTATGTCGGCGACACGGTGTTTGACCTGTATGTGCGGACGCAGTTAATTGACGACGGCGGCCGCATTAAGGAGCTGCATCGCGCCGCCGTCGCGCATGTCAACGCCTGTGCGCAGGCCAAGTCGCTGACGAAGCTGCTCCCGCTGCTTAGCGAGGAAGAGCTTTCCGTCATGCGGCGCGGGCGCAACGCGCATCCCCGCCATCACGCGCCCAAGGCCGCATCAACCGAGGATTATGCCGGCGCGACCGGTTTAGAAGCGCTCATCGGCTATCTATACCTCGTGGGTGATTTTGACAGGCTCAACACCCTGTTTACATATATTTGGGAGGACTGACCATGCCGCAAGCGAAGCTGAAGGTATCCCTGCTGACCTGTACGCCGGAGCCGGAAAAGGCCTGTGCGCTTGCCGCCAAGATGTGCTATGCGCACATTGGCGTGGATGATCTCATCACGCGGGTGGAAGAAAAAAATCAGGGGCAATTCCTTCGCAGCATCGTTTCGATGGGGCATTTATCCGTGCTGGAGCACGCATCCTTTACCTTCGTCATTGAGGGTGTGAGCAGGGCGCTGCTGGCACAGATTACGCGGCATCGCATCGCTTCCTTCAGCGTCCAAAGCCAGCGGTATGTTTCCTTGGCCGATGGCTTTCAATATATCGTTCCGCCGCGTATTCAGGCACTTGGCACAGACGCGGTGACAGAATTTGAACGCCAAATGAAGCAGATGCATCTTTGGTATACGCAATGGCAGGAACGGCTCGGTGCGGACAGCAACGAGGACGCCCGCTTTGTCCTGCCGAACGCCTGTGAAACACGCATGACGCTGACCATGAATGCCCGCGAACTACTGCATTTCTTTTCTCTGCGCTGCTGTGAACGGGCACAATGGGAAATTCGGGCGCTGGCTGTTGAAATGCTCAGGCTGTGCAAGGAAAAAGCGCCTGTCATTTTCGAAAACGCCGGCCCCGCCTGCGTACGCGGCGCTTGCTCCGAGGGCGCAAAGTCCTGCGGGCAGGCTGCTCAAAAACGGGCGTTCTTTCAATCCATTTGATTCATTATCAACCGGAGGATAACGTACATGGCTTTCTATCAGGATATTAAACCGCATAAAATGTCCAAGCAGGCGCATTTGAAAAAGGACTGGAACGAGGGCGAGGAAGGCTCTCGCTACCGCAGCAGCCGTCCGTCCGGCGACGGAAGAAATGACAATCACGGCCGCTATCAGGGAAAGAGCGGCTCTTTTGAGAAAAACGGCTATCAAGGCTGCAGCAGTTCCTTTGAAAGGGACGGCAGGCAAGGAAGAAACAATTCCTTTGAAAAAAGCGGTTATCAAGGAGGGAAAAACAATTCCTTTAACAAACCTTCCTATCAGGGCAAGAGCGCACAATACGGTAAAAATACAGGCTTTCAAACTCGAAGCGGCGCGGCTGCACACGATGACCGTCGTTCGGACAAGAATCACACATCAAGCCGTACTCCCGCCAATGCCAATCCATTTGTCAAACAAGCCGTAAAGTCGCCGGTCCGTCAAGAGCCGCAACCCGCGCTTCGTGCCGATGCGCGTCCCGCTTCCGTTCAGCCGCAGTTTGATATGCCATATACCAAGGACCCTGAAAACCTTCTGTCCGGTCGCAACCCCATTCGTGAGGCGCTTAAGGCCGGCCATGATATCGAAAAGCTGCTCGTTGCCAAGGGCGATTTGTCCGGCTCAGCCCGTGAAATTGTTGCAATGGCGCGGGAGCGCCGTATCCCCGTACAGGTCGTGGAACGCGCCCGTCTGGACGAGATTACCCGCAATCATCAGGGCTTGCTGGCCTTCGCCTCCGCCTATCACTATTCCAATGTCGAGTCCATTTTGGCACAAGCGCATCACCGTAACGAGCCGCCCTTTGTCATCATCTTGGACGGCGTGACCGACCCGCACAATTTGGGCGCTGTTATTCGAACGGCGGCCTGTGTCGGCGCACACGGTGTCATTGTACCGGAACGCCGCGCCGTCGGCTTGACCCCCGCCGCGGTAAAAGCCTCTGCCGGCGCAGTGGAAACAATTAAGGTGGCGCGTGTCGGCAACCTGGCGCGCACGATTGATATGCTCAAAAAAGAAGGACTGTGGATTTATGCGGCTGACATGAGCGGCGAGGATTATCGGAAGCTGAAAATGGAAGCGCCGATGGCGCTGGTCATCGGCTCCGAGGGCGATGGCATCTCACGTCTTGTCTTGGAAAAGGCAGATTACAGGGTCAAGCTCCCGATGTACGGCGGCGTAGAATCCCTAAACGCCTCTGTAGCGGCCGGTATTCTGATGTACGCCGTCGTTCACGGACGCGAATAACAACTTCAAAGGGCTGTTGCTGACATGACTGACGATTATTCCGGCTTGAACGAGCAAGAGGAAATGGAGCACTTCTCCTCCATGACGGACGAGGAGATTGTTTCGCTTGCCCAGCAAGGCGACGGACAGGCGCTGGCTTATCTGCTGAACAAGTATAAAAACTTTGTCCGCTCCAAGGCTCGCAGTTATTTTTTGATAGGAGCCGACCATGAGGACATCGTTCAGGAGGGAATGATTGGCCTGTACAAAGCCATTCGAGACTTTAAGCCGGAACGTCTGACCTCCTTCCGTGCCTTTGCGGAGCTTTGCGTCAAGCGCCAAATCATCACCGCTATCAAGACCGCCACGCGGCAGAAGCATTTTCCCCTGAACAGCTATGTATCGCTCAATAAGCCGCTGTACGACGAAGAATCCGACCGAACGCTGCTGGATGTCATTGAAGGCCGCGTCACCAATCCGGAAGATCTGTTCATCAGCCGCGAGGATTTAGAGGGCATTCAGGGGCAGATTGATGAGCTTCTGTCCGACTTGGAGCAGCAGGTGTTGACTGCCTTTTTGGACGGCAAGAGTTATCAGGAAATTGCCGAATTGCTCGGCAGGCATGTCAAGTCCATCGACAACGCCCTGCAGCGCGTCAAGCGAAAGCTGTATAAATTTTTAGAGGACAACGCAAAAGATAACTAAACAGCAACAGGGTGCAGTTCATTTTGCCACCCTGTTTTTTTGCGCTTTAATCGTTTCGTCTGTATCCCTGCGCATCTCGGTATTCGGGATGCTGCCTGCAGTATTCGTCTTTATCGCCGCAGATGGTATAATCGCACTTGCAGCCGTTTGCGCAGGTTGTTCTGCGGATGAGCTTCGCATGAATCAGCTCCATGGCTCCGAAATCCGGGTTGCAGAGCGCGGGCATGACCTCTAAAAGGTCATGCTGTGTTGCAAATTCCGCCACGGGACAAGCAGTAAACTCATAATAAATCGGCTGCTTTTTATCGAAGGGTGCAAGGTGCATTTCAAAATCATGCCATTGGTCGCAGCGCTTTTGCGCCTTTTGAAAGGCAAAATACAAAAGCCTTTTCACAAACGGCCTGTTGACATTTATAAATTTCAACTTATGCAGCCTGCGGAAGGACGGAAGAAAGATGTTATTCAGCATCTCCTCGATTTCCGCCACGTTTGTGATATCCCGGCAAACGACATAATACGCCATAAGCGCAACACTGTCATAATTGCCGCCAGCCATGTTATGAAAATTCTTCTTCCCGCCGAGATCCGTGCGCCAGCCATTTACAAACTCCGCATACTTCTGCTGTACGCGCTCCCAAACGGCCTCCCGCTCAGCCTCCGGATAATGTTTTGCAATCATCGCCTGGATTTGCTGCTTGCAAGGCTTGGAATAGAGAACGTGGCAGGTGCGGTCTATCGGCAAATCTTGATCTCTCATCGGAAAATTCCTCCTATCCGAAAGCAGTTCTGCGGAAATCGTGTCGGAATCATACTTATGTTAAATGTGTTTAACTGCATTTTTCGAAAAAAGCTGCCTTTCGGCAGCCTTTAAGACCAGATGCTTCCGTCCGCAACCGTATATTAACACATTTGCGGCCGGAAATCAATCCTTTGCCCGAACAGTTGACAATAAACGGCTGTTACCAAGTGGCTTTCATCGCACGGGCGACAGCATTCTGATGGTCGGTGTCAACCTTTTTTGTGCCGTGCGTTTTGCTCTTGTAAAAATGAATGCAGAAATGACCGTCAAAGTCGTTATTATTAATGGTCGTCGTGCCGTGTGGCATGCCGTTCATGGAGGCCGCATAGACATGGCCGTCATATTTCACTAAAATCGCACGACGATTCCAGCTCCAGCTTCCGCCGTAGATGCTTTTCATGGTCGCAGTGTCCTTCGCCGTCAGCGGCTCGGCATCCAGATGGTTAGCGCCGGCCCAGCGCTTGACCGTGAAGGTTTTTCCCGTCAAAACATCCTTCACCGTGAAGGTTGCGCCTCTCGGAATGCGGCTGTCTCCACCGTTAAACCAGTCCAGCCTCTCCGTTTCATATTTGTAATCGGCTGCGTTTTCACCAAAGAGCGCCTTGATGGTATCGTTATCCGCTTCGCCGCTCTGCTCTAACTTCTTCGCTTTCTGGAACGCCTTGACCGCCTTCACCGTGCCTGCGCCGTACGAGCCGTCAATAGCCAAGGTGTAATACCCTTTCAGCTTGAGCGCCTGCTGAAGCGCCACGACCTTTGCGCCGCTGTTTCCCTTTTTGCTGGTCGCCGGCGTTTCAATCTGCGAGATTTTCGTGATGCCGTTCATCTTGGGATCGTCCTTGGCCGTGGTGGTCTTTGTCTTTTCCAGCGCCTTTTTTGCGGACGAAGACAACTTCACATAATCCGTCATCACATAGCCGGTTTTTTTGCCGTATTTGACCTTATAAAAATCGCCGCTGATGGAGAAGACCTCCACCTCATCGCCCTTCATCAGACGGTCGTAGTATCCGCTGGAGGTCGATGCCTTTTTGCGGAAAAACACCTTGTCCTTCGTGATTGTTCCCGTATATGTCTTCTCCTCCGCTTCGGAAAGCGGAAGCATGGCGCAGACCAGCACCAGCGCAAGCAGCAGCGCAGTAACTCGCTTCAGCAGCTTCATTTCAGTCACCTCACTTCAAAAATGTCAACCGACGCGCTAATTATATTACAAAATTATTAAGAAATCAAGTCTTTTATGTTTTATTTACAAATGTGACACGATTTTATTTTGTTTTCATACTTGCAAGTCGCAGCTGATTTGTTTATAATTGAATAGTTCATTTCTGAACAATCATTTTGAAAGGAAAAAGCCTATGCTGACCGCCTCGCAAATCTATGCCGCATCACGGCAGTTTGAACGTGCCTATGCCGTGGTTATGCAGCCATTAAGCCGTGCGCTTAAAATGCCGCAGACCGCCGTGGATATCCTGATGTTTTTAAGCAATAATCCGGAAATGAATTCAGCAGTTGATATCTGTGCCTGCCGCGGCTTAAAGCCCAGTAATGTTTCCTTTCATGTGGAGCAGCTCGTGCGCGAGGGCTACCTCATCAGAAGCCCCGTTTCCGGCGACCGCCGCAGATATTTCCTTCAATGCACGGAGAAAGCCGCGCCGCTGATTGCTGAAGGGCACGCATTGCAGAAAGAATTTTACCGCAGAATCACTGCGAACATCCTGCCGGAGGACATGGCAGCAGCACAGCGTTGTCTGCATATGCTGGTGCAGAATCTTCGGGAAATTCAATAAGAAAGGACAGTTGACATGAACAACGACAAAACATTTTTGGGAACCGAACCAATCGGGAAGCTGATGTTTAAGCTGGCGCTGCCGACTGTGGTCGCACAGCTCGTTAATATGCTGTATAACATTGTGGACAGAATGTACATCGGCCATATGGAGGGCGACGGCAGTCTGGCGCTGACAGGCGTCGGTGTGTGTCTACCGCTGATTATGATGATTTCCGCTTTTGCGACATTCGTCAGCGCCGGCGGCGCCCCGCGTGCATCCATCGCAATGGGAGAGGGAAACAAAGAAAAGTCCGAAAAAATCATGGGCGGCTGTTTTACCTTGCAGCTCATCATTTCCGCCGCGCTGACCGTCATCATGCTGCTGTTTTCCCGCGACCTGCTTTTAACTTTCGGAGCGAGCGAAAATACGATTTCCTATGCGGTTGACTATATGAATATCTACGTGCTTGGAACGGTTTTTGTCCAAATGACCTTGGGCTTTAACGCGTTCATCACGGCGCAGGGCTTTGCCCGTGAGGGAATGCTGACCGTTCTGATCGGCGCAGTCATCAACATCGTTTTAGACCCGCTTTTCATCTTTGTCTTTCATATGGGCGTTCGCGGAGCGGCGCTGGCGACCATTCTGTCGCAGGGTGTGTCCTGCGTTTGGGTGCTTTCTTTTCTGCGCGGGCAGAAAACCGTGTGGCGGCTGAAGAAAGAAAATTTAATTGGAAATTTCCGTCTTATCCTGCCCTGCATTGCGCTGGGGCTTGCGACCTTCATCATGCAGGCCAGCGAAAGCATTATTTCGGTTTGCTTTAATTTCTCGCTGCTGAAGTACGGCGGCGATGTGGCCGTCGGAGCAATGACCATCTTAACCAGTGTGATGCAGTTTGCCATGCTGCCCCTTCAGGGCATCGCGCAGGGAGCACAGCCTATCACGAGCTATAATTTCGGTGCGAAGAACGCCGCACGAGTGCGCGAAACCTTTAAGCGTTTGCTCACGGTGTGTCTGAGTTATTCCGTTCTTCTCTGGCTTGCCATCATGCTTTTTCCCCGCCTGTTTGCGCAGTTTTTTTCATCGGACGAAGCACTGATTGACTTCACCGCACGGGTTTTACGTATTTATTGCGGTATGCTGTTCATGTTCGGCATTCAAATCGCCTGCCAGATGACCTTTGTGTCCATCGGAAACGCCCCGTGCTCCATCGCCGTTGCCGTTTTGCGAAAATTCGTCCTGCTGCTCCCGCTCATCTATCTTCTGCCCGCTCTTCTTCCGGACAAAACGACTGCCGTTTATATGGCCGAGCCTATTGCCGACCTGATTGCCGTCTCCTGTACGGCCCTGCTGTTTTCCAATCAATTCAAACAGGCCCTATGCAAGCTGGATGAGCGCGTATGCCATCTCGGAGCTTCCGGTGCTGAACATGGTGAAGACTATGCCGGACAAGGCTTGTGAAAAGATTCCGGATCGCACGAATCGCATTCTCCATTCTGATCAGGGTTGGCCGTATCAGCACAAGCCATATCAGCAGATGCTGCGGAAGAAGGGCATCCGGCAGAGCATAAGCCGCAGGAGAAACTGCGCTGATAATGCTGCGCTAGACAATTCTTTCGGGCTTTCAAAAGCGAACTGTTATATTTGCAGGAGTTCCGGTCCATGGAACACTGGAAGCAGGAACTCGTTGAATATCCGGATTACTACAATAACCGCCGCATCAAGGCGCAGCGAAAGGGCTTACCGCCTGCGACTCACAGACAGCAAGCCCTTTCGCTAACTTGAACAATTTCCGGTAAAATATTTGTCTAACTTTTAGGATGCTTCATCGCTGCCTCCCGACTTTTCATATATTACATTTTTGCAATGACTGCGTCTAACAGGGCACGAAATTTTTCCTGTACTTTTTTACCTGCCTCCACGACCTCTTCGTGAGAAAGCGGCTGATTTAAAATGCCGGCCGCCATATTGGTGATGCAGGAAAGGCCCAGCACCTCCATGCCCGCGTGACGGGCAACAATGGATTCCGGCACGGTTGACATGCCGACTGCATCCGCACCCAGCGTCCGAATCATGCGGATTTCGGCAGGCGTTTCATAGGCCGGGCCGGACATCCAGCAATACACGCCCTCCTTTAAACCAATTTCCTTCTCCAAGGCGCATTCCAGCGCCAGTTCACGGAGTGCAGGCGAATAAACATAGGTCATGTCGGGGAAACGAGGGCCGAACGCATCCAAATTCGCACCGCGAAGCGGATTTTTCCCGGTCAGATTGATATAGTCCGTCAGCAGCATCAAATCGCCGCTCTGAAAGTCTAAATTGACGCCTCCTGCCGCATTGGTCAAAATCAGCTTCTGTACGCCAAGCAGCTTCATCACGCGCACGGGCATGGCAATGTCCTGCATGCCGAGACCCTCGTAGCTGTGAAAACGCCCGCACATCATGAGGACACGCTTGCCCTGCAATGTGCCGAATACAAATTTTCCCGCATGCCCCGCAACCGTTGTTTCTGGAAAGCCGGGGATGTCCTTGTATGCTATCTCCCGCGCATCCTTCACACAAGCAGCATAGTCACCCAAGCCGCTGCCTAACACGATCGCAATATCAGCGCTGCCGCATTCCTTTTCGATTACCTGCGCGGCCTTTTTGATTCGCTTATACTCATCCATTCGTTCTTCCCTCCAATTCTTGATAAAATGATTTAGCATTGAAGCGCTCATTTAAGCCAAAGCATTCCGCAATCGTGGCCGCCATATCCGCGTAGGTTTGACGAATGCCGAGAGCGAGGCCTTGATTGATGGAACGCGACCAAACGAGAATCGGCACATACTCCCGTGTGTGATCCGTGCCCTTATAAGTCGGATCGCAGCCGTGGTCGGCGGTGATGATGAGCATGTCCTCATCGTTCATTTCCCGCATCAGCTCAGGCAGACGCATATCAAAATACTCAATGGCGTTCGCATAGCCCTTCAAATCGCGGCGATGGCCGTACACAGAATCAAAATCTACAAGATTGACATAACACAGGCCGTCAAACGGCTTTTTCATATAATCCAGAGCCGCATCAATGCAGGCAGGGTTTCCGGCTGCATGGACAGAGTCCGTCAATCCTCTGAAAGCAAAAATATCTTCGATTTTGCCTACGCCGAGGACATCTTTTCCTGCCTCCTTCAGGGCATCCAGTACCGTCCTGCCGAGAGGCTCCAAGGAAAAATCTCGCCGTCCGGCTGTGCGGGTGAAACGCCCCGGGCCTGCTCCGATAAAGGGACGGGCAATCACACGGCCGACCGCATGGTCGCCCACCAGCATTTTGCGGGCGATTCTGCACATTTCATACAGGCGCTCTCTTGAAATAATTTCCTCATGTGCGGCAATTTGAAATACACTATCGCCGGAGGTATATACTATCGGGTAGCCCGTGCGCATATGTTCTTCGCCCAGTTCATCCAAGATTACTGTGCCGGAGGAGGGCTTATTGCCGATAGTTTTCGTCCCGATGGCTGCTTCAAACCGGTCAATGACCTCCTTTGGAAAACCGTTTGGATAGGTCGGGAACGGCTTTGTCATGGTGATGCCCGCCATTTCCCAATGCCCTGTGGTCGTATCCTTGCCGCAGGAACGTTCGATGGCCTTGCCAAATGCCGCGCACGGATGCGCAATGGGCGGGATGCCGATGCCGTCAATATTGCCAAGCCCCAGCATCCGCATGGTCGGTACTTTTAAGCCGATTTTCTCTTCAATGTGCCCCAAGGTATTCGCTCCTGCATCGCCGTAAGCGGCTGCGTCCGGCAGTGCGCCGGCACCGACGCTGTCAAGAACGATCCATAGTACGCGCTTCATCCCATCGCCTCCTTGTTCTTTACATATATTGTATCATTGAATCCTTCTTTTGAAAAGACCTTGCTTTTTTTGCGCCGACTGTTATAATCATATGCATACGGAGAACGGAGGGCATTTTCATGGCATGCACATGGCTGGCTACGGCGGCGTTTGGCTTAGAGGGCATTGTAAAGCGTGAATTGGAGGCACTCGGCTTTAAGGCATCGGCAGAGCTTGGCTGTGTTCGCTTTGAGGCAACGCCGGAGGAGGCTTTCAGAGCCAACCTTTGGCTTCGCACGGCTGACCGCGTTCTGCTGCTGGTCGGCGAAGGCAAGGCGGAGACCTTTGATGAACTGTTTGAGCTGGTCAAACGGATGCACTGGCATGAATTTCTGCCGCGTGACGCCCGCTTTCCCGTGTCCGGTAAATGTGCCAGAAGCAGGCTTATGAGTGTCAGCGATTGTCAGGCCATCACCAAAAAGGCAATCGCCGAGGAATTAAAGAAACGCTATCATCTGACATGGTGCGCGGAAACCGGCGCAACCTATGCGGTCGATGTTTCTCTGCACGGAAATGTGGCGCGGCTGACTTTGGATGCGAGCGGCACGGCGCTTAATCGGCGCGGTTACCGAACGTGGAACGGCGAAGCACCGCTGAGAGAGACCTTAGCGGCTGCCATGCTGTGGCTGTCCCCCTGGCGAATGAAAATGCCCCTGCATGATCCGTGCTGCGGAACGGGAACGCTGCTGATTGAAGCGGCATGGCGTATGGCTAACCGTGCGCCGGGGATGACGCGCTCCTTTGACATGGAAAAATGGGCATTTGTCGATCAAAAGCTGCTGGTTCGCTGCCGCAACGAGGCCAAGGCTGCTTACCATCCTGAACTGATTCACGATATATCCGGCACGGACATTGATAAGGACGCACTGGAGCTTTGCCGCCGCCACATTGCGCAGGCCGGCTTAGAGGGGAAAATCAAGGTCTGGCCGTGCGATTTGCGGGCTCTTCAATTAGAAGTTGCTGCACCCTGCTTTATCGCCAATCCGCCCTACGGTGAACGGATGAGCGATAAAAAATCCTGTGAAGCGTTGTACCGTGCAATACACGAAATGAAAAATCGTCATGCTGACAGCCGCCTGTGTGTCATCACCAGTCATGCGGGCTTTGAGCGTGCCTACGGCGGCCGCGCCGCGCAGAAACGCCGGCTGTACAACGGACGTCTCGAATGCGAATATCTGATTTATTGATAAAAAACCGTAATACTCTGTTTGACCAATTGACACCATTACATATTTTCAGCCATATCAATAATAGGCATTCTTTTTATTCTGCAAGCAGAACGGTCTTAAGGAGACCGCATCGGGATATACTGGGAGGCAATTGCATGAGCGCATTTTTACATCTTGAAAATTGAAAAAATGTAGCCTGAGAACATTGACGGTATCCAAAAGCAATGTTACCATACCATCGAATCGGTCAACTGACCTTTTACCCGCAAAGAACGCTTTCGGCATCAGTGGCAGGACAGCCGTGCGCCTTGTTGCAGGCTTGGTGTGCGTGTCCTCAGCTAAGGAGGAATGACATGAAAAAGAAAATCGGCCTCTTGGTAACATTGGCATTGCTCATTGTGTTCTATCTGCTGGCGGTCACAATGCCGCAAACGGAGCTGCTTTCCCCCGCTTCCTATGTCTATGCGGGCGTATTTCTCTCCGTCATCGTGCTGCTGCTCACGCAGGCGCTGCCGGATTGGGTGGTCGTCATCGGCGCTTCCGCGCTCATGATTCTGACAGACAGCATTTTCAAAAAGCTCGGTCTGCAAAGCGAGTCTGTCTTTACCATGAGCAGGCTGTTTGGCGCATTCAGCGGCTCTACGGTGTGGCTCATCATCATGGTCTTCGCGCTTTCGGCCGGCATCGGCAAGAGCGGCTTGCTGAATCGAATTGCCATCGGCATTCTGTCGCTTTTTCCGCCCACCTACACCGGCGCGGTCATTGCCATGATGTGTACGGGCACAGTGCTGAGTCCGCTGATTCCATCAGTCAACGCCAAAGTAAATCTGCTGATTCCTTTTGCCACCTCAACAACAGAGGAAATGAAGATCAAGCCGCGCAGCAAGCAGGCGCTCGGCCTGTTCAGCGCTTGCTATCTTCCTGCCTATTTGGGCGGCAATGCCTTTATTACGGGCTCTGTATATGTGTCCGTGATGTGCGGCTTTATTACATCCTATGCCGAATCTCTGGGCGCAGAGGGCAGTGCGTTTAACTTTACAAGCTGGCTGGTCGCTGCCATCGTCTGGTTTGCCGTGCTGCTTGCCGGTACGTTTATTTATTGCGGCATCATCTGCAAGCCGAAGGAAAAGCTGGAATTTTCCAAGTCCTTCTATAAAGACAGGCTGAAGGAAATGGGCGCGATGAGCCGAAATGAAAATATTGCGGCGGCCATTTTGGTGACGGCGCTGGTGTTGTGGTCCACCTCCGGTCTGCACGGCATGGATACCGGCATGATTGGCTGGGCGGCTGTCTGCGTGATGTGTGCCACGGGACTGATTGCACCGACTGATTTCAATACGAAAATCCCGTGGAGTCTCGTCGTGTTCATCGGCAGTCTCTTGGGCATGGCTAATTATATGTCCTCACTTGGCTGGAGCACGACGATTGCCAACGCTTTAAGTCCCATTTTAGCACCGCTCGTTTCCAGCCCGTGGATTTTCGTGCCGTTCCTGTGCGTATTCACCTATGCTTTGCGTTTTATCATCATCGAGCAGAATACGGCGCTGGTCATCGTGATGGCGATTTTCGGCGGTCTGATGCATTCGGCTGGCATTAACCTTTATGTCATTATTTTTGTCGAATTCATGTCCTCCATGTGCTGGACAGTGCCGTACATGAATCCGTTCGCCATGGCGACCTTGGGTGTTGCCGGCGGCAAGTATGTCACCTTCCCCGAAATGCGCAAGGCCTCCATCCTGTATATGCTCATCAACCTGGCCGGATGCTTGGCCAGCATCCCACTTTGGTATGCGCTTGGCTTCCTGAAATAAAAGCAGCCGCTGGCAAGTGTAAAGCAGTGCCGACCATTGACCGGTCAGGCACTGTTTATTATTTGCTTGATAAAAGCTCACTTCTATGATAAAATATGACCGTTCGGCCGTGCGGCCGAAATGAAACGGACTGGAGCGGAGCATGGATTTTATCGACCTTCATTTTACGGGAAAAGAGACGACCCAGCAGCGGCTGATTCGGGCAACGCAGGCACTCATCGCCATGTACGGCTATGATGCCATGACCACCCGCATGATTGCCAATGCCGCCGGCGTCACCCTTTCCGCCATCAATTTTCACTTCGGAAGCAAGGAAGATTTAACAAAAGCAGCCATTCTGGATGCGGCCGAGCGTCTGCGCAGGGCATATTCAAAGGATGCGGACGAGATACGCGAATTTCTTTCTCAGAAACCCGTAGACAAGGAGACCGCATGGAGTTATCTTGACCGCTTTTTGACAGGACGAATCAGGCTGTCGCTCGACTATCGCAAAAGCTGGATCAACATCGGGTTGGCCGAGCATGAAAGCGGGCTGCCGCAAAGCTCCCGCGGCATCATGGCCGATGTGGTGATTTCCAGCAGCGAAGCTGTCTTGGCCGAGCTTATCGAAGCCGTCAGCGTACGCCCCGACCCCTATCGAGCGATGGTGATGGCGCGTTCCATTAACGCCGCCATTATGACCGTGATGGAAAAACCCGTTTTGCTGGGCAAGCTGGCCGAGCGGATGGGGCAGGATGTCAGTGATATGGACCGGCTGGAAATGGAGCTGCATGATTTTTTTCTCCGCTCCATTGAGGCCAATGTTCTGCTTCATTCATGGCAGAGCAATAAAGCAAGTCGGTAACAAATCGGTCATTTGAACTAAATGACGTTATGCAAAGCACGATTTTTCTGCTGAAAGTCGTGTTTTTTCATATATTTTTAACAAAGTGCTCTTGACGAAACGGTAAAAATCGTGTATGATTTTCATAGTAGGTCAAATGACCGACCTAATTGGCGATGCGGTAACGCCCAAAAGCGTCCTTGCGTTGCCGCTGCCGAAGCATCAGGGTGCCTGCACGCCTTCTTGCCCGGTGTACCAATCAATCGGAGGAGTACGCTATGGAGAAACAATCCATCGAATTGACCGTCAACGGTCAGAAGTATGAGTTTCTGGTCGGCGAAAAATTCGGCATGATTCCGCCGTCCGAAACGCTCGTCCAGACGCTTCGCAAGCGTCTGGAGCTTACAGGCACAAAGGAAAGCTGCGATGAAGGTGCCTGCGGATGCTGCACCGTCATCATTGACGGCAAGGCCGTTGCCAGCTGCATGGTGCTGACCGTCGAATGCGACGGCTGCAATATTCTTACCATTGAAGGCTTGGAAGACCCTGTCACCCACGAGCTTGACCCCATTCAGCAAAAATTTATCAGCTGCTATTCCTTCCAGTGCGGCTACTGCACGCCCGGCATCATCATGAGCGCCAAGGCGCTGTTTATGAAGAGCCCTCATCCGACCGGCGAGCAGATCCGTGAAGCGCTGGCCGGCAACTACTGCCGCTGCATCAGCCATTACACCGTACTGGAGGCGCTTGATAAACTGGCGGGTGTTGAATCCGACCAGTATCCGATTGTGAAGGAGGCTGAGGAAGAAGATGCGTGACAATGAGATCAGTCGGGGCAAGTTTAATTTTGATGCACCGATCGTCAACGGCCGTCCTGCCCCGTATCGTCATATCGGCAAATACCGCGTCCGTGCAGATGCCCGCGATATCGTCACCGGACGCTGCACTTTCCTTGATGACTATTCTGTTCCGCGCATGATTTATGCGCAGGTGATGCGCAGCCCCTATGCGCATGCGCTGATTACCAAAATTGATGCTGATAAAGCCCGCTCCTTCCCCGGCGTTCATGCGGTCATCACCTACAAAGATATGCCCGCCGGCTGGAGCATGGGCTGGCCTGTTCACAAGGACTTGATGGCACAGGAGGTTTATTGCGTCGGCGATCCCGTGGCCGTCATCGCTGCGGATACGGTGGATATTGCCCGTGACGCCATGCAGCTTATCGAGGTGGAATACAAGCAGCTTCCCGCTGTCTTTGATGCCATCGAAAGCCTGAAGCCCGATGCGCCCGTGCTGTATCCCGGAAAATTCAAGAGCGGTACGAACGAGGTTGACCCCGGTGTTCCCCACTTTCAGCCCGAAGGTCCGTGGTGGCATGTCGAGGGCGGTGATGTGGAACAGGGATTTAAAGAATCCGCCTATGTTGCCGACTCGATGGTGGAATTTAACAAAATGTGTTCACCGAACGCGCCGGAGGCGCCGAGCTGCATCGTGCGCTGGGAGGGCGGCAATGACTACACCATTTGGGCATCCAGTCAAAGCCCCTTCATTTTCAAGCTCTATAACGGCCCGCGCATTCCCAAGAGTCAGCTTCGTGTCAAGACCTTCAATGTCGGCGGCAGTTACGGTAACAAGCAGACCATGAGCGTCACCACGCTTTGCTGCGCCATTGCCGCCATCAAGACGGGCCGCCCCGTCAAGCTGGTGCTGAACAAGCATGAGCAGTTTGCAGCCTACGAGCAGCGCCTCGGCTCGAAGATTCGTGCGAAAATCGGCATGACTGAGGACGGTATATTCAACGCCGTACAGGGCTGCTGGTATGTCGATACCGGCTGCTTGGGCGATGCCGTTCAGGGTCAGGTCGGCGTCGGCTTGGGCGAAGCGCAGCTCGTTATGGCAAAGTGCAAGAACTGGGATTTGGACTCCAAAGTCGTTGTCACCAACAAGGCCGCTGCCGGCATTGTCCGCGGTTACGGCGGACAGGAGCTGAACAGCTGCTTGGCGCGCAACATGGCGCACTGCATGATGCAGGCGGATAAAGACCCTGTTGAGTGCTTCAAAAAGAATTATGTCGCGCCCGGCGACAAATACTATTGGCGCGACGGTCTGATTTGGCAGAGCCGCGGCAGCAGTCATTACCCCGAAACCATGCAGATGGCCGCTGACAAATTCGGCTGGAAGGACTGCTGGAAGGGCTGGCTCAAGCCCACCCGCATCGTCGGCCGCAAGGCGTACGGCGTCGGCTGCGGTGTCATCGGCAATGCTGACGTTGCGGAAGACAACACACAGTGCATCGTTCGCATTCAGCACGATGTGAAGGGCCGCTATGCAACGCTGATTGTGCAGACGGACGTGACGGAATCCGGTATGGGGCAGCGTGCTGCGGCGGCCAAGTTTGCGGCGGAAGTCATGAATGTGCCGATAGAGCGCGTATATGTCACCGATCCGGACTCTCTGTCCAACGTCGTTAACTTCGGTCTGTGCGGTTCACGCGGCACAATCACCGTCGGCAAAGCCGTTTCCAAGGCCGCTGCGGATGCGCGGCGCAAGGTGCTTGAGATGGGCGCAGCTTACTTCCATTGCTCTCCCGAACAGCTTGAGACCAAGGACTTCCAGGTCTTCCTGCGCGACCGTCCCGAAAAGAGTATCCCGATTAAGAAACTGGGCAACAAGGACTTGAATGTCGTCGGCTACGGCGAACATATCGAACAGTTCGACGTGCCGAGCTGCTGCATCTTCTTCACCGAAGTAGAAGTCGATTTGGATACCGGCGCCGTCAAGGTGCTTCGCTTCCTGCAGGGCACAGACATCGGCCAAATCATCGATAACCGCATGGTTCGCATGCAGCTTCAGGGCGGCGTCGGTTCTGCGTCCATGGATACGGCGACAATGGAGGAATGCATCTACGATGTGAACGGCACCGGCCGTATGCTCAACTGCAGCCAGCTTGAGTACAAGTGCCGTACCTTTAACGATATGCCCAAGCACGACTGCGTGATTGAAGAAAGCCATCCCGATACCTTCATGTTCAAGGCAATCGGCATCGGCGAAATCTCCGGTGCGGCCGGTGCATCTGCCGTACTGATGGCCATTTCCAACGCAATCGGCGTGGAGGTCAATGAATATCCCGCAACACCGGCAGTTATCCTCAAGGCCATCAAAAGCAAGGAGGCCAAGTAAGCCATGAAGCATTTCAAATATCAGGCTCCGGTAACCTTTGATGAGGCCGGAAAAATTTTACAGGCAAAGCATCCCGGCGAGACTGCTGTCATGGCCGGCGGTACAGATCTGCTGGGCGTTCTGAAGGATGAGCTGCTTTTGCAGTATCCCGATACCGTTGTCGCGCTGCGTGACATTCCCGATACCGCCTATATCAGGGAGGAGGACGGTTCGGTCAAAATCGGCGCAATGACCACTCTCGATGCCATTGAAAATGATGGACTGCTTCAGCAGGACAGCCTGAAGGCCGTTTCCAAGGCGGCCTACAGCGTGGCCAGCCCTATCATCCGCACCCGCGCCACCATCGGCGGTAACCTCTGTCAGGATGTCCGCTGCTGGTTTTACCGCTATCCCGGTCAGGTCGGCGGCACACTTCCCTGTATGCGCAAGGGCGGCAGTGAGTGCTTCGCTATTCGCGGTGATAACCGCTATCATTCCGTGTTCGGCGGCATGAAGGTCTGCGCCACGCCCTGCTCGGCAGAATGCCCTGCCGGAACTGATATTCCGAACTACATGGCGCATTACCGTGCCGGGGATATGGAAGGCGCTGCCCGCATTCTGATGCAGGCCAATCCCCTGCCCATGATGACCAGCCGTGTCTGCGCGCATACCTGCCAGACCAAGTGCAACCGCTGCTCCACGGATGAACCCGTTGCCATTCACAGCGTAGAGCGTGTGGTGGCTGATTACATCATGGCGCACACGGATATGTTCTATAAAGCCCCCGAAAAGGAAACCGGCAAAAAGATTGCCCTGATTGGTGCCGGCCCTGCGGGTCTCTCCGCGGCGTATTATCTGCGCAATGCCGGTCACAGCGTCACGGTCTATGATGCGATGGAAGAGCCCGGCGGCTGCCTCATGTATGCCATCCCGAATTTTCGTCTGCCCAAGGAATATGTCCGCGCCATCGTCAAGGCTTTGGAGGGCATGGGCATCCGCTTTGTGCAAAACACCAAGCTGGGTGAGAACCTGCAAATCAGTGAGCTGACGAAGGATAACGACAAAATCTTCATTGCAACCGGCGCTTGGAAGCGCCCCGTCCTTGGCTTTGACGGCGAAGAATTTACGGAATTCGGCCTCCAGTTCCTCGTTGATGTCAACCGCTGGGTGAATAAAAAAGAGCGCAATCATGTGCTTGTCGTCGGCGGCGGCAACGTGTCAATGGACGTTGCCATTACCGCCAAACGTCTGGGCGCGAAGTCCGTCACCCTGTGCTGCTTGGAACAGCGTGCTGAAATGCCCGCCTCTGCCGAGGAGGTTGCCCGTGCGGAGGAGGAAGGCGTTGTCATTCACAACGGCTGGGGTCCTGTCTGCGCGCACTACGAGCATGACGGGAAAATCAAGGGCATGACCCTAAAAGCCTGCACGAAGCTGCGCGATGAGAACGGGCGCTTCAATCCCACCTACGATGAAACCGTCACGCTGGATGTCGATGCGGACAGTATTCTGCTGGCAACCGGTCAGCGCGTTGACCTGTCATTCTTAGACAACGAGCTGACACTGGCCATGAATCGCGGTCTCATCACCGTTGAACCGGAGACCCAGAAGTCCTCTGACCCGAAGGTCTATGCCGGCGGCGATGCCGTCACCGGCCCCACCACGGTTATCAAGGGCATTGCCTCCGGACGCCGCGCTGCCGAAGCAATCAATGAAGAGTTCGGCGTTAGCAACCCCGAAAAAATAAAGCAGGAGGGCTTCCTGCACTATGATCCGGCGACAGCCGGAATGAAGACCGCCAACAACGGTCACAATGTGGATGCCGTTGCCCGCAGCATCGACAAGGAGGACTCCACCTCTTTGACCTATGATGAGGGGCTTGAAGAGGCTAAGCGCTGCATGAACTGCGGCTGCTATTCCGTCAATGCCTCCGACCTTTCCCCCGTCATGGTGCTGCTCGATGCCAAGGTCAAGACCTCTGCGGGACGCACGCTCTCTGCCGAGGACTTCTTCTGCACCAATCTCAAGAGCTATGCTAATCTGGAGCAGGGCGAATTGATTACGGAGATTGAAATTCCGAAGCAGGACGGCTATGTTACCGGATATGAAAAGTTCCGTATGCGCTCTTCCATTGACTTTTCAATGGCTTCTCTTGCGTGGGCTTATAAACCGGACGGTGAGAAGATTTCCGATATCCGCCTTGTCTTAGGTGCTGTCGCTCCCGTTCCCGTTCGCCTCAAAAAGGTTGAAGACTCCCTTCGCGGCAAAAAGCCGACAATGGAGCTGGCGGCTCAGGCCGGCGAAATGGCAACTGAGGGTGCCGCATCCATGGGACACAACGAATATAAGATTGATGAGATTCGTACCTTTGTCCGCCGTCTGATTGAATCACTGGTGAAATAATCAAATAGCCGGATGCGCTGCGAAAAGCGCATCCGGAAAATTTCGGTTCTTATTCGATAATTAGTTTATCGAAATGTTTCATACAAATTAAAGGAGGGATTGCCATGTTTTCAAAGCTCTGCTCGGCGCAGGAAGCAGCCGCGTTGGTCAAGGATCATGACTTTCTGGTTTGCGGCGGCAACATGAACAGCTGTCTTGCGGAGGAAATCTGCCTTGCCTTGGAGGAACGCTTTAAGGCAGACGGCCACCCGCAGAATTTGACCATTATGTCAGGCTCCGGCGTAGGCGATATGGGGCCTGTCGGCGGTGTGGAACGCGGCTTTGAGCATTTTGCTCATGAGGGCATGATCAAGCGTGTCATCGTCGGGCATAACGGCTCTAACCACACCATCATGCAGATGCAGCAGAACCTAAAAGTCGAAAGCTATAATTTCCCGCAGGGTGTTATTGAGCATATGTTCCGTAGCCGTGCCAAGGGCTTGGATATTGAATTGAGCCGCGTCGGTATCGGCACATTCGTTGACCCCCGTCTGGAAGGCGGCAAGTGCAACGCCATCACCAAGGAGGAGCTTGTTGAGGTCGCCACCATCGGCGGAACGGAGTATCTCGCTTACAAGACACCGAAGATTGATGTAGCGCTCATCCGCGGCACGACAGCCGATGAGGACGGCAATCTCACCTGTGAAGATGAAGCCGTGCTGACCAACATTCAGGCGATTGCAATGGCAACAAAGGCCAGCGGCGGCATCGTGCTTTGCCAGGTCAAGAGCATCGTCCGCAAGGGCGCGCTTCCCGCCAAGGATGTCATTGTGCCCGGGGTGTTCATTGATAAGCTCATCGTGGCGCAGAATCCCGAAAAGAATCATCGCATGACGATGGGTGAGTATTATAACCCCGCCTATACGGGAAAATACAAATACCCGATTTTCGCCTCCGCTGCCCTCCCATTGAGCATTAAAAAGACGATTGCCCGCCGTGCAGCGCTGGAATTAAAGCTGCATGTCCCCGTCAACACCGGCCTTGGCTATCCGGAAGGAATTGCCGCCGTTGCCGGTGAAGAGGGCATTGCGGATGACCTGATGCTGACCGTGGAAACCGGCGCATTCGGCGGCGTACCCGCCGCCCGCACTTCTTTCGGTGCAACTGCCAACGCACAGGCAATCGTGGACAGTCCCACGATTTTTGACCTGTATGACGGCGGTTTCCTGTATGCGACCTTTGTCGGTCTGGCCGAATGCGACCCGACCGGCTCTGTTAACGTCAGCCGCTTCATGGATAAGAGCGGGCGCGAACGTCGTCCTGGCGCAGGCGGCTTCATCAACCTGACACAGGGCGCGAAAAATGTCATCTTCTGCGGCACGATGACCGCCGGAGGCTACAAGGCTGAAATTCACGATGGCAAGGTGGTTATCTTGCAGGAGGGTGCTGAGAAGAAATTCCTGAAGGCCATCAATCAGGTCACCTTCTCCGGCCCGCATGCAATGGATATCCATCAAAATGTGCTGTATATCACCGACCGCTGCGTGTTCAAGCTGACGAAGGATGGTCTGATGCTGACTGAAATCGCCCCCGGCATTGATTTGCAGACGCAGATTCTTGATATAATGGACTTTGTGCCCATTGTCTCCAAGGATTTGAAGGTGATGGATTCGGCGCTGTTCGGCGAAAAGAGCATCGGCTTGCGCGCCTTGCTTGAAAATAAGGAATAAATACGCATCTTATTGAACACACGGCGTCTCCCGCGTGACCTGTCATAAAAGCGCGGGAGATGCCTGTGGAAAGGTGGTATCTCATGCAGGAGCTATGGTCCGATATGCTTTTGCGTACCCCATATGTTTTTCAGGAAAAAACGGCGGTCGGGCTGTTTCGTCTGGCAGCGGCGCAGTATCCTGATAAGCTCGCCCTTTCCGCAGTCGATATGCAACTCACCTATACGCAGCTTGAAAGCATGAGCAACCGCTTGGCACGATTTTTTGTGCTTCAGGGTGCGCAGGAGGGCGATGTTATCGCCATTAAAACAGGACGAAGCGCGGCGACTGTCGTTGCGATTTTAGCCGCATGGAAGGCGGGATGCGCCTATGTATTTTTGGAAAGCGCCTGTCCTGCCAGCCAAAATACCTTCTGTATGGAGCAATGCCATGTGCGCCTTCAGGCAACGGCGAAAATGCTCCAAGAGGCGCAAAAAACGCAGGATGACAGCTATTTTGAAGAATGCGGACATCCGGAAAGACCGGCGGTCATGGTGTACACCTCCGGTTCAACCGGAAACCCCAAGGGCGTACGCATCAGCCAGAAAAACATGGTTGCGGCAGCAGCCAGCTTTGGGAACATCGGCTTTCGAAGCGACGATGTCTACTGCTGCTTTGCCAGCATGATGTTCATCGCCTCGGTCTATGATATCGTCATCAGTCTGTCGTTGGGCATGACGCTTCACCTGATTCCCAAAGAAATCCGCAAGGATATTCTCGCCATTGCCGCATACTACCGCGAAAAGAGCATCACCGTGACCTTTCTTCCGCCGCATATGGCCTGCAAATACATGGCCCGCGATGCCGGCAGCCCGCTCCGTATCCTGCTGGTCGGCAGTGAGCCTGCCCATAACCTGACACGCAAGCCCTATCGGATTATCAATGTCTACGCCTCCACTGAGGCCTGCGGCATCATAAGCCATGCGGATATCACAGATGAACGTTCCGGTTACTCCATCGGTGCTGTCGTTCCCGGCTTAAAATACTATATTGTAGATGAGAACGGGCAGCGGGCAGAGCCGGGCAAATGCGGAGAACTGTGGATCTCCGGTCCGCAGGTCTGTCATGGCTACATCGATTTGCCGGAAAAGAACAAAAAGTGCTTTGCCAAAAATCTCTTTGACCGGCAGCCCGGTTATGAATATGTCTTCAAAACAGGTGATTTGGTCACGGAGCAGCCGGACGGAACGCTGCTTTACTGCGGCCGTCAGGATAATCTGGTCAAGATTCGCGGCTACCGCGTAGAGCTGGGCGGTATTGAAAAGCATATGCTGAGCTATCCCGGCATCACGGAAGTCTGCTGCACTGCCTTTACGGACAGCGGCGGGACACGAATCCTGATGGGGTATTATACTTCGGAGGTTCCCATTGACCATGCGGCGCTTCGGGCATATTTGGCGCAGCGTCTCCCCTATTACATGATTCCGCTGGGGCTGATTCGTCTGGATTATCTGCCGCATACGGCGACGGGAAAAATCGCCCGCAAGCTGCTGACGCCCCCTGCGGAGCTGGACGACAGGGCAGCGCTGGCAGAACAATATTTCTAAAGGAGCGGAGCCTCTGTTATGCCGAATTTTAACTTTGGAACGGCCTACAACACCAGCGGTCAAACCATGCAGAGTCCTGAAGACGCATTGCTGGAAATGATTCTCCGTGCGCTCGTTTTCGGCGGATATCAGACAGTCTCCGCATCCGCTCTTCGCAAGCTCGGTGCGGATGAAACGCTGTCCGCTTCCCTGCGCACGAGAGAAAAGCTCTGCAAATGGGCGCTTGATGAGGCTGCCGAACGTATTCATCTGGCCTATACGGATGTAACGGAGCAGGCAATCGACTACTTGCAAAGCACAGAGCAAACACCGGACGAAGGCATTAAGCAGCTTGAGCGAATGCTCTATCGGCATATTCATCTCTGCCTGCATCCGAAAAACCGCATTTATGTACTGGCTGCCGTCAATGAAGCACAGCTGCCTCCCGCTCTTTCGGACATATTGCCCAAAACACTTCAAAGCGTTTTCTGTGATATTCTGGAAAAGCTGATTTTTTCCGTCGCACAGGTAAAAAAACAAAAGGACGCTGCTTTGCTCGCTTCCTCCGTGTGCGCCTCTGTTCAGTTTTATGCCGTTCAGCCTGAGCTTGCCAAAAAAATGTTCATCGCGCAGACGCGCCACGAGCCGAATTATGCAGAAATCGAGGATATGCTCAACAATATGCTTCTGCGTTCCATCGTCGCCAATACTGCTGTTAACAAGGCGTTTTAGGAGGCTTACCCATGACCTATACGGATGAAATGATGGAAAAAATCCGCTCCCAAGCCTATGAAGAAGGCTATGAAGCAGCGCTGGACAAGCTGCGGCTGGCTATCCGCCTTGCCAAAATGGGCGAACCGGACTGTACCATCGTCCATAAAACAGAGCTGCCGCCCTACATCATTCACGCGATGTTGGGAAAAGATTAATCCCCGCCGATGGCCTGAACAGGGCAGACACGAACGCACGACTCACAGCCCGCGCAAAGTTTCGGAAGGCGCAGAAAAGCAGGATGAAAGCCGCTCTCATTTCGTTTTTCCGATTCCAGCGAAATACAGCCATGCGGGCAGGCCTTGACACATGCACCGCAGCCGATGCAGCGGGACGAATCAAAAAAGACGAGTTTTTTCATTCCCGCTCCCTCTCGGCCTTAAAGACGGCATAATCCGCGGCCCGGGTGTCGGCATAGCTGGAAAGGGCGTTCTTCAGGCAGAGAACGGCCAGAACGGCCTGATAAAACAGCTTGTCGTCCATTTGCACTTTGAGCGCCTCGGCTATTTCGGCAGGGGCTATCAAATCAAGCGCCATCACCGCCTTATCCTCAGAGAGCGAGCAGACCGCCGCTGCACAGGCACAGAGCGCTTCATCGGCGTTTTCTCCTGCCTGATAGCCAATCGCCGTCACGATGTCGCGGTGCGTGTCAAAAGCAATTTTCAGCAGCTTTCCCCCATTCGGCGCTGTCAGCTCACCCAAAGCACGCGGTTTTTCCGGCATTTTCCGCCATTTCATATCCTTCGCCCATGCGGAAATGTTTTCTGCAACAGAAGGCATAAGTCTCCTCCTTAAACTCCAGCAAATCGGTCATATGACCTAATCTCATTATAACGGGCACTGACAAAATGTCAAGCCCGCATAGAAGGAAGCAGCCATGAACTATCCATCCTTCACGCATATCGATGTTCAAGAGCATTTTATCAGAAAGGCCATTCCGTGGAGTGAAACCTGCTTTGGCTGCAATGAGGCGCTGCCGGGCGGTTTGGGTGTCCGCGCCTACGAAACAGAAGATGACTGCGTTGTGGGACTGTGTACACCGCGTCAGGAGCATATCGGTTTTCCCGGCATCACGCACGGCGGCATTCTGTCATTATATTTTGATGAGGTGCTTTGGCACGCCACCCGTGTCCATCATCCCGATACTGTCGCCATGACCGTGGAAATGGCCGTGCATTACCTTCATCCCGTGCATCCTGGCGACGCCCTGCGGGTGGTAGCGCTGCCGGAAAAGGTCGAAGGGCGTCATATCTTTGTCGATGGCTACATTCTCCTTCCTGACAACAGCTTGGCCTGCACAGCGCGCTGCCACTATGTTATCGTTAAGCGTGAAAACGCCTTAAACGAGGATGAATTAAAGCGCATCAAGCACTTTGAGCCTGCCGAAATGAAGAGCATTATCTTTTAAGAAAGGGTGATTTCATCATGAGCGAGCCGAGCATCGAATGCATTACGCTGATTGACAACAATGAGCAGGAATACGAATTTGTCGTTCTGAATCGGCTTTCCGTGAACGGAAAGAATTATTTAGCCTTGGCTGCGGCAAATGACAAATCCAAAGCAAAGCCCGGCGAGGGCTTTGTGCCGGATGATGATATCACCATCATTTATGAATATACGCAGAACGGCTCTGTCGGCTACGGCGCTGTAACAGATGCTGACGAACTGTATGCCGTCGCCAAGGAGTTTGAAAAATTATACGGTCATTTAAAAGATATTCCGGAATAAGCAAGGAAGGACAGCCACATGGAGTGTATGAAGAGCATCTACCACCTCCTGATTGAGCGGCTTCGGAAGCAGCGATTCGCGGCGATGCTCACATATTACAAAAGGGACGGCAGTATTGAAAAAAAGTTGGCGGATGCTGCCGACCCGCTCGGAAATGCCGCCTGTCAGAAAAATCGGACGCTGCTTCAATCGACGCCGGATGGGAGCATTTGCCTCTGTGAGCCGTTTGAGCGCCCGCAACGATTGATTATCTTGGGTGACGGAGAAGCGCCTCGCTGTCTTGTGCAAAGCGCTTCGGAGCGCGGATTCTCCGTAATTGTTGTCGATGAAGCGCCTCATTTGAATGTATCGGGGGCACAGACGCTCTGTGACGCACTGCCCGCTGCGCTCCGCTGCCTGCATATCACGGACGAGGACAGCATTATTCTGGCCTCAAAACGCTTCACAGACATCTCAGTCTGCATTGAGCAGCTTTGGGAAGAGCCCCAAACCGCGTTTTTAGGACTTTTTGACCCCTCGTCCGAAACAAACTGGCTTTCACGCTTGGAGGATGAAGGCACGGCAGAAGCCAATTGGCTTGACCGTATAACTGTAGTCCCTCTTTCAGAAGGCGCGGAAGCAGCAGCGCAATCCATGCTTCGGGCTTTGGGAACGCCGCGCTTGAGCAAAAGCATGTCAGTCATCGAACTGCTCGGACGTTTGCCGACAGACAAAATTGAGCAGCGCCGCGTCCTGCTGACCATTGCGCAGTCAGCGAAAACGGAGCTGATAGGGCGAAAGCTGCTGCTCTTTGAGGACGGAACAACAGTCGGTCAGCTTGGCAGTGAATGGCAGGACGAAGCTATTCGGCAGGCGAAACAATTTCTCCAAAGGGACGGATGGACGTGTATCAGCCCCGATGCGCAGACACAAATGTTCGTTGAATCGCTTTGACCAAGGAGGCATAAAAATGGCGGCATCCTATGACAGCAAACAGCTTGCAACGCTCGGAGAAAAAATTTCCTGCAAAAAAGGAACAACTTTGCTGGAGGCCGGTATCTCTCCCAATGCCTGCTACTATGTGCTTCGCGGGTACATTATCAACTGTGAAATTGACGAAAAGGGCTATACCCGCTGCTGGGGCATTCACGGCCAGGGCAGCATGATCCTGTGCGAGGAGCTGTTCTATGAGCAGCCGCTTTCTACGGACATGATGGCTGTCACGGACTGTGAGCTAATCAGGATTAAGCGAAAGGTGCTGCTTCAGGCCATCCGCACGGATGAAGCCCTGCATTTGTTTGTGATGAAAACGCTCTCCCGCCATTATTTGGATGCCGTTGAGGAGCTGCGGCGCATCAGGACTCAAACGATGGATAAGCGGCTGTGCAACCTTCTGATTACGATGGCCGAGCCATATGCCCGCAATGAGGATTGTGAAGCAGTTATCGGCGAAGCCTTCAGCCAGCAGACCCTTGCCACGATGCTGAACGCCAATCGAATCACCATTACGCGCACTATGCAGAAGCTGCGGGATGCCGGCATGCTTTTGCCCTGCCGAAGCAGGCACTATAAAATCAGCAGCATCAACAGCCTCCGTGCATATATTGAGCAATAATAAAGGACGGTCAAAAACATGGAATCGGTCGTTATTTTAGGTGCGGGGCAAATGGGACGGGCAGCAGGAAATCTGCTGAATCAAAACCATATCCGGCTGATTGCCATTGGCGACAACGACCCGCAGAAACGGCAGCCAAACGCAAAAATCCCTATTCTTTCAGTTGAAGAAGCGCTTTTATTAAAGCCTGACCGTGTGCTGATTTGCGTGCTGGACGATGAACGCGCAGGCCAGCTTTTACAGCAGGTACAGGGCTGCGGTTATCAAGGGCGCGTAATGCTGCTCAACGATGTTTACACGCTGTTTGATGTGCGCGGCGCTACCCTTCGACGTCTTGCCGAGCGTATGGATGCGCTTTCCGTGCCGGGCAGCATTGCAGAGCTTGGAACCTATAAGGGCGATTTTGCATGGCAGCTCAATACGCGTTTCCCTGAAAAAAAGCTCTACTTGTTCGATACCTTTGAAGGCTTTGACGGGCGCGATATCACTGCGGAAAGAACCCAAAGCAACGCAAAGGTCAACATCGGCGATTTTGGCGACACAAGCATTCATGATGTTCTGTCCCGAATGCCTCATTCGGAAAAAATCATCATTCGCCGCGGCTTTTTCCCCGATACCGCCAAAGGCTTGGAGAACGAGCAGTATGCGCTTGTCAGCCTTGATGTTGATTTGTATGCGCCGACGCTTGCGGGGCTTACCTATTTTTATCCCCGTATGAGCAGCGGCGGGGCTATCATCCTGCATGACTACAACAGTTTCCGCTTTGACGGTGTCCGCCGCGCCGTAGCGGACTATGAAAAGGAGAAGGGCATTCTTCCCCTGCTCCCCCTAAGCGATTTGCACGGAACGGCAATCATTATCAAGCCGTAAAAAGCATAGCTACTTTGTTATTCCGCCGTGAAAATAGCATTCGTAAACCTTTTCGCCGCTCCGATAAATTTCTTCATGACCCTGAAACCAGCGGAAATCGCCAACTACATTGCATTTATAGATATATTCGCCTGACTGATAATATTCCGGTCCTCTGTACGGCATGACCCTGTCTGCTTGGCGGAGGGCTTCTTTAAGGCATCACCGCACAATTCGGCGACTCGCAAAAATGTGCCTTTTGCGCCATCTACTTCTTGCAAAAATCTCGATTTACATCCAGTAAACCATCGATTTTTGCAATCGTATCTGACACAAAATTCACGATTTATCGTGCCCCTCATTTGTGCGGTGCTGCCTTAAGAAAATCTCCGCTAAAATCCTGGCATAGAACCCGTCCCATATAGTTCATTGCATACCGGGACTTTCTGTTGTACCAGATAGCTTCTTCGCCCGCAAACTGTTCTCCGCCGACATAGGTATCATGATATGTATATAGGCCATTGCTGTACGAAAAATCGTGCGAATCGTATCGTATTGATGCCGTTTCATTCATAAAAGCCGCATAAGTATTTTTATTTGCTTCAAGTCGAAACTCTATCAGTTTATCGATATCAGGGGTAAAATCAGCAGTCAAATTAACCATGCATTCCTGATCCTTGACCAAATAATCCACCGTGACATGAAAGAGATTGCTGATTTGAATCAGATTATTGATATCAGGATATGCCTGTCCTGATTCCCACTTGGCGACAGCCTGTCTGGAAACATTCAAGTTTTCTGCGAGTTTCTCCTGTGTCATGCCTTTGCTTTTGCGAATGATTTGCAGCTTTTCCGAAAATATCATTATATGCCACCTCCACAATCAGCATACTGGATTTCCGTTCATACTACCATATACCGCTGATTGCCCTTTGGCAACTTACGGTATGCAAGGCACTGCTTATCGCTTTGGCAAGAAATCAATATTATCGACTGCTGCTTCATTTTCCAAGGAAAGTTCTTTCACTTCCTGACCGTTCACCGGAACAGGGAATGCTAACACAATACTCCTGCTCCAGTTGCCGTCATTTGTTTTTCCGAGTGCAGGTCAATGCGTTCGATGAATGCCTGCATGAACTCCTTCTGTTCAGCTTCGATAGCAGAGCCATATACTTCGTCAAATGCCAACAAGAGCTGGCAGGTATTATCGCCGGAGATTTTTTCCGGCTGAATACTCGGACTTTGAGCTTTTACATCATCAATCTCCGTTTCAATTTGCTCCATTGTATCATACTGCTCATCATACCGGCGCTGCAAATCCAACATTTTACGGTCAAAATGCTCATCGGTGATGTCCAGCGTATCCATCTGGCGTTCCAGTCTTGTTTTGATATCCAAAGTCTGCCGAAGCTGCGCCTGCAATATGGAAAGTTGCTTTCCCAAATCTTTGTTATCAACCGCAGCTCCTATCTTTTCTTTGATCGCCTTAAAGAACTGCGGATCATGAACCATAGCCGATACAATTGCCGCTACCATCCGAGTCATTGCTGTCTGCTCAATGTTCAACTGCCAGCGCCACCGATTAAACGTCGCTTACATAGCTAACAAAATCTTTCTCCACCAACTCATAATCAATCGAGGATTGCGGTTGACCTAGCTGATCTTTCCAAGCATTGATGTGGGTTCTCACCTTGTGGAAGCCAAGTGACTCATAAACGTGCTGCGCCCTTGTGTTCTTTAAGTTAGTATCGAGAACAATACGGGAGAATCCGTCTTTGAACAGCCAGCCGATCAGCATGCTTAATACTTTTTTGCCGACTCCACGGTCTTGACAATCTGTTTCACAGATCTTGATACCGATTCCTGCGGCACCGTTTTCTACGTTACGATAGCCGCATTCGCCAATCAAACGGTTGCTTTCCTCAATAACCATAATAACCATATCACCTTTGCCAAGTCTTTTTATGACTTCCTCCTCAGTTGTTCCCAAACCGTTTGGGAAACCAGCGTGGGCCATCACTGCACCATCGTTCCACCAGGCGGCAAGCTGCTCTGCATCGGCAACCTCAGCTTGACGAATGGTTAAATTCTCATATTGTATTTTCATTCGGATACCTCCATAATCCGTAGCATTAAATCCTCCCAAAATATTTCAATGCTTATCGAATTGCTCTCTCCTTTTTCGGTGCGCACTGGAGATGCCTGGAATCCTCGGATTGGGGGAATTTGTTGTTCTTCCCTACTTCAAGCCCGCATTTTTCTCTTGATTTGAGAGATGTACAGGCTGGATACCTTTAACCCGCTATGTTTCCTGCACATACTCCTTGATCTGCGGATACGTTGCGCCTTTCTGACAGCCGGACATATCCATATTCTCCAACGAGAACTCCACCCGTACCTTTTTCGAGTCGATTTCTCCCTTGGAAAGAAGGACAACCGTCTCTATATGCTCCGTATGCGGAAACATATCCACCGGCTGAGCGGAGAGAAGGCAATAGCCGTATTTTTCCAAAATGTCAATGTCGCGTTTCTGTGTAGTAACATTGCAGGAAATATAGCAGATTTTCTTCGGAGAAAGAGTACACAGCGCGCTTAGAAAGGCTTCATCGCAGCCACTGCGCGGAGGGTCAAGCAGGACAGCATCCGGCGTATCCTTCAATGTCGGAAGGATTTTTCCTGCATCGCCCTGCAAAAATTCGATATTGTTCAGATGGTTTAGAGCGGCATTTTTCTTCGCCATGCGGATGGCCTCGGCATTCAGCTCGATGCCGATGACCTTTTTCACCCGCTGCGCGGCAATCATGCCGATAACGCCGATTCCGCAATATGCGTCTACGACCGTATCATTTGGGGAAAGCTGCGTCATATCAAGCGCTTTCTGATACAGAACGGCGGCCTGGCTGCTGTTCACCTGATAAAAAGAACGGGAGGAAATCAGCAGTCTCTGCCCGCACAGAATATCCTCGATTACGCCGTCTCCCAGCAGGATATGCTCCTGAAAGCCTAAAACAGCGCTGCCTGCCCGCGGATTGATATTCTGAACGACTGTCCGCACATCGGGGCAGGTCTTTTTGATTTGCGCTGCAATGTCATGTGCAGCGTGAAGCTGTTCATTGGCCGTAACCAAGGTAACAAGCGCCTGCCCTGTTGCCTGCGCATATCGAACAACGACAAAACGAAGCAGTCCCGTTTTTTTATTTTCATCATAGGCTTTTATCTTATAAGCAGACAGAATATCCCGCGTGGCACAGACAATCTCATCCGCTCGCTTGTTTTCCAGGAGGCATTCATCGATCGGCAGTACATAGTGCGTCCCGTAGGCATACATGCCGCTGATCAAACCGCTTTTATTGAACGCAAATGCGGAAATGACCTTGTTTCTGTAATGCACCGGCTCAGCCATGCCGAGAATGAATTTTGCGCAGGGAAACAAAGCACGTGTTTTTTCCGTTTTAAATTTCAGTTGATTCTCATACGGAACGGAAAGGCGGCTGCATCCGCCGCAGCGACGCTGCTGCAAAGGACATTTCATTTATTCGCCTCCACGCTTTTCCGCTTCGCGCTCTTCGAGCCATGCATCCAAGATGCGGGCTGCACCTGCCACAAAATCGGCACACGGACGGCGCTGATAAAAGGTTTGGTCTCTTTTTGTAGGCATAGGTTCAGACGAACCGGACGGAAGCGCCAGCAGCTCCCGACAGATATATGAGCCGAATTCCGTTTTGAAGGATGTACATAACCGTTGAATCAAAGCATAATGTGCGGCCTTTTTATCCGGCGCCTTTGCTTCGGAATAGCCGGCAACGACACCGGCGACCATCGCCATGCCGCTGACCGCACCGCACACTTCGCGCAGACGGCCAATGCCGCCGCCAAACGAGGAGGACAGGCGAAGCGCGTCCTCCTCGTCAACGCCTGTCACATCACAGAAGGCCGCATAAACAGCCTGTGCGCAATTATACCCTTTCAAAAACAGCGTTCTTGCTTTTTCTTCATGCTTTGTCATGCTTTTTCCTCCGTTATTTCATGTCAATCGGCAGATCCGTATCGGTAAACGGGTCTTCCTGAGTAAAAGCTTCATTTTCGGACTGCTCCGGTTCATTGTCATCATACAGTCCGGCGGTAGGCGTATGCATATGAATCCGCAGCTCACCATCGCCGAAAGTCAAATCCGCCCGCTCTCGCGGCTTGGTCATAGCCAGTATCTCAGTGTATTTTGTCCGGCCTCGGCGAGCGTATTCGATTGCCACTTCCGGCCGCTCCTGCCAGTGCATGGGAATGACCAAGCGAGGCTTCACAGCCATCACAAAATGATTGATGCCCGCATCGAACATCCCGCCCAAGCGCGGGTCAAGCGGGAACATGCACAAATCGATCGGCTTGTCACGCAGCGGCTCACAGGCATCATAAAATGCTTTTTCCGCATCGGCAATCTCGCGCAGCGTACTTTCGTCACGCCAATGCCACAGGTTTAAATCCCCCGCATGAAATATTTTCAGCCCGTCTATGTCCACATAAAAGGAAACGCCTAAATCCGTAGAGGGGCAGGCAGTCACCTTCATATCGTCAAATGTCAGCGTATCGCCCGCGGCCATGCGCTTTCCGCGCTTGCCGACAGGAATATCATCGGAAACGATATAGGTGATATTGTATTTCCCGATATTCCATGTGTAAATCACTTCGTCAAAATGGTCGGGATGGCTGTGCGACGCAAAAACAAACACGCGCTTAAAGGGCTTAAAATCCTCTTCCGTAATTCGCGCCTTCATGGGCAGAGCATTCCCTTCGCCGCGCCAATAATCAAACACCAATAATGTATCTTCAACGGCTGCCATAAAGCCCGAATGGTGCAGATAGGTGACGGTGACCTGATTGGTCATATGGATTCCTCCTTTGATGCGGCAAGGGCTTCCTTCAGCACACGGCCGTCTGCGTTCGGCATCGAAAGCTGCAAAACATGCGCCAATGTCGGAGCGATATCGACAATTTCCGCATCATCTAACTCGGCATTTTTCTTGAAGGGGCGCCCGGCCAGCCACAGAAGTGTCCGACCGCCCGCACGGTCCAGTGAAAAGCCGTGTTCGCCGATATGCGGCTCACCCGACTCATCACCATCCGAAAAACGGAAGCCCGCTTCCGCTTCGACCGCCAAGTGAATATTCTTTGGCGCCCGGAGCGAGCACAATTCTTCGTCCGAATAAATGTGCGAGATGTGCCATACGTTTTGATTTCTTGTAAGCACAGATAGCGCCTTGGCTTCATCGCCGAAAATATATGCGCCCATGCCGAGCGTCTGCGCCCGCGCACCGCATTCGGCCTGCAGCAGCGCATCTAACTGTATCGAAGCCTTTGCATCCTCCTGTCCATGATCGCTCATAATGCAGAGGATGGTGTCATCGTATAAGTTTGCTTTTTTTAGTGCATCCGTAATTTTCCGCACCCGTGCATCCAGCCGCCGCATGGCCTCATGCGCCTGTATGCTGTCTGTTCCGTACCAATGCCGCATGGAATCACAGTCCACCAAATGCACGGTCAACACATCGGGCGGACGCTTGGACAAAAGCAGCTTCTCGCACAGCAGGGCGGCATAGTCATCCAAATCCGGCTGACGAATGCTCCTGCGCTGCTTGCCGTACAGAAACTCCATCCGTAAAATCCAGAACGGCGAAGCGTATTTCAGCATTTTTAAAGTGGCATTTTCTCCGGGAAGCGGCAGGATTTCCGGAAAATTTCGGCGGGTGATGCGTCCGGCGCGTCCCGATACCGGCCAGAGTACGGAAGCGACATCCAAGCCTTTTTCATGCGCGGCCTCCCATAACGTCTTTTGTCCGATTTCCCCTATCTCCCAATACCATGCCCGCATATTCGGACTTTTATCCGGCTGAAACGGCTGATTATGCGCCACGCAGTGCCTGTCCGGATAGCAGCCGGTGATGGCAGAGGTATGGATAGGATAGGTTAAGGTCGGATAAACGGTTTTGACATTTTTGCAGAATACGCCCTGCTCCTTTAACGCGGAAAGCGCGGGCAGACTCAAAAGCCTGTCCGCGTCAGGGCGCGCCACAGCGTCCAGAGAGATTAAAACAAGACGCATACGCCTTTGCTTCCTTAAATTGATAATCATCTTCTGCGCGGCGGATGGCAAAAATCGTGTCTGCCGCCTCTTTTCTTCTTTTTTCGGCCGAATAGGAAATACAGAATAATCAGCACCAGCAGTGCCTTTTTCAGACTGAAGCCTGTGCTTTTTTCTTCTCTGTCGATGCCGTCATTTTTACTGTCTGTATCGGCTGAATCCGAAAAAGCAGAGGAAACAAAGTCAGACCAGCTAAAAGAAGCCGTCGGCGCTTTGGTCGGCTCAGTGACTGATGTGCCGAACAGACCGGATGTATCCAAGCTTGCACTTAGCTGTGCGGCCATCCTCGATGCCATTTCGGGCAGCAGCGTATTCAGTGCCTCGTTATAGCTGCGCGCAAGATAGCGCATGCGGAAGTATGTGCCGAGAAGCACATCCCCGTTTTCGTCGCTCAGCGCTTTTTGTACATTGCTGCCGGATGAAAGCGCATAGGTTTCCTCGCCGATGACCATCAGCAGCAGCGCGTCATTTTCTCCGAGCTGCCAGTGTGTAAACAGACCGTTTGCATATTCCTTAACGGACATACCGCCCAAAAAATGGCAGACATAAACATAGAGATGACCGCCGAATGCCTTTTCCGTGCGCTCATTTAAGGCGTCAAGCTCCTTACATATCTGTTCCGAAAGGACGGAAGCCTGATCCTGCACATATGCTCCCTTATCGGGATAGTTGACGGCAAAAGCATGATTAACCGACGCGAGCAGCAAGACAAAGCAGAGGAGCAAGGCGAAAATTTTCTGTTTCATCTATACTTCTCTCCTTTATGCCGCGTCATACAGCTCTGCACGATGCACACCCATAAGCCGAGCTAAAAAGCCGCTGAAAAAGTTTTTGCTGAAGCGCTCGTTAAACCGGTTTGCCGCCGTGTTGTACTGCGCGGCGGTCTCCTGAACGAGCAACTCGCTGGAGGACAACATCTGCGGCAGCAGTTCATTTACATACATGCTGTCGCGGGAATCAGCTTTGACCGTCTCTGTTTCACTGAGTGTATTCAACAGCGCCTTCGCATTTTCATGAAGCGCATCAGCCGCCTTTGCTTTTTCAGGAAGGCCGGCCTTGCCGCTTTCAAGCATTGCTTTGCACTCGGTCAGTGCTATCACCGTTTTATCGCTCGTATCCATATGCCGGCGCGCCACGGTCAGAATGTTATTGGACGTTTCCACGCACGTTTTTAACGCCTCATTCAGCGGCAGCGCAGCCGTCTCCGTATCGGCGCGTTCCTTGGTCCAGCCCTTATATGCGCCCACAAACAGCGCAGTGACGAGAAGCGCCAGCATCACAACAAACGCAAATGCATTTTTTGCTTTCATGGCAACACCCTTTGCTTATTTACATATTCAGCAGCTTTTGTTTCAATTCGTTCTCCATCTGCGCAAGCGTCTTTTCAGCCTCTGCACGCTGCTGACGACCCTCCTGCTGAATGCGGACGACCTCATTGATGGTATCAATCAGCGACTGATTGGTCTCCGTCAGCGTTTCCATATCGATGATGCCGCGCTCCGCTTCCTTGGCCGTGTCTATCGTACCCTGTTTGAGCGTTGCCGCGTTCTTCTTGAGCAGCTCATTGGTCATGTCCGTAACCGCCCGCTGTGCCTGCATTGCCTGCTGCGAATGATGCAGGCCGAGGGCAAGCACCATCTGATTCTTCCAAAGCGGGAGAGTGTTGACCAAGGTGGACTGAATGCGCTCCACCAGCAGAGAATTGTTGTTTTGAAGCAGACGAATCTGCGGAGCCATCTGCATGGAGATCTGGCGCGTCAACTTCAAATCATGCAGTTTCTTCTCAAAACGGTCGCACTGCGAAGCCAAGTCGTTCGCAGCCTGTGCGTCCATCGCATCGCCGGATTTTTCGGCCTTTTCCTTGAGCGCGGCCAAGTCCGTCTCTCTCACCTGCTTTAAACGCTTTTCGCCGGCGACAATGTACATGGTCAACTCATGGAAATAGGTCATGTTCATATCATACAGATGATTAAACATCGCCACATCCTTGAGGAGCTGCACCTGATGCGCCTCCAGGCCGGAGGAGATCTTCTCCACATTGGTGGCTACATCGTCATATTTTGCCTTGATCGTGGCAATCTGGCGCTTGGAGGAAGAGAACAGCGCACGAATACCCTTCGGCTTTTCCGTCACGCCCTCAAAGCCCTTCAGCTCGCTGATAAGCTGGGTGAGCATATCCCCCACATCGCCTGTGTCACCCGTCTTCACATCGGATAAAATCGTATCAGCAAAGGAAGAAACCTTCTTCTGGGCGTCCGCGCCGTACAGCATCACATGGTCGGGATTCGTCAGGTCAATCTTCTCTGCGAAAGCCTCAATCTCTCGCATTTCCTCTTCGCTCAACGAGCTGTCCCACTGGCTGACGATTTCAGCCGCCTCCTGCGGGGCAGGCGCATGGGCGTATTCCTCCAGCATTTTTGCGGTATTTTCCAGCTGTGCCTTATCGGATGCCTGAGAATTCAGCGTCAGCACTGATGCCTTCGTTGCCTGCGCCGCTGCCTGCGCATTGTTCTGTTCACTCATCGTTGATGTCCTCCTCACAATATTTATCAAAAATTATTGATTATTCTTTTCATGCAGACCGCTGTCAATCAAGCCGTCCTGTTTAAGCAGGGTCTCCAGCACGTCAATGTCGGTGGAAATATCCAGCATGTCATCGTGATACATCTGGTCAAGCTGCTTGTCAAACGCAGCCAGCACCACATCCATCGCATCCTCGACATTCTTTTTCATGGTCTGCGCATTCTCACCCGTGACATTGCGCTCATCCACCTTGCGATAACCGGTCAGCATTTTCAGCGTCGTCGGCAGATAGTATTCCATAAAGCGGCGAATCTGCGGGGCTTTGGCGGGATGTTCCACGACCGTCAGAAAGATTTTATTGGATATATCCTCCAGTTTATCAATCTTGGCGGACAGTTCCTCATCGGGAATCAAATCGTTTTCCGCACGGATTTTCGAAAGCATTTCCTGACCGCGCTGCACAATTCCGTCCACAGTCTGGTCTCCCGTCAAGGGAATCTTCTTTTGCGGCGGCGCTTTTTTGCTGGTGTCTACCCCACCTGCCATCACAAAAATCAGCCGCGCCAGCAGCAGCGCGACAGCCGCGCAAATCAGGTAGTCCATGATGCGGTAAAACGGAAAAATTGCCGAGTAAAGCAGCGTGACCAAGCCTGCCGTGATGAATGCGGCTATGTAGGTGTACTTTGAGTTTTTCTTTTTCATGGACAGGCAAATTCCTTTCTTAGCGCAATTCGCTTCGATAAATAATGTATAAATTCAGCATACCGCATTTCGGAGTCCTCCGCAAGTCTTCAGCCATTCAAGCATACAAAAGAACGTCTGAAAGATACGGCTGCTCTGCGCATCTTTGCGGGTTCATTCGTGACGCGCAGCCGCCTCATACGGCACAAATCATTATACTATATCTTTTTTCCTATTTCAATGCAGCACAAGCCTTTTTTTAACCGCATCTCAGTTAGCCGCCGCGCCAAATACAAAAAACATGCTGACTCTGTGGACATTTTTTGCTGCTTTCTGTATAATGAAAAAGCAAATTTTGCTTTGACCGCAAGGCACGGGAAGGACGATGCTTTATGATTTTGATTGGCGTTACGCCAGATTGGAATGAGGAGCAAAAGCGGCTGTTTCTGAACTGCGACTATCAGAATGCCGTTCTGCACAGCGGTGCGCTGCCTGTCATTTTTCCGCTGACTGATGACATAAAAATGCTGGATGCCGCTTTCGATCAAGTTGACGGTCTTCTGTTCACCGGCGGCGCGGATGCTGACCCTATGCTGTACGGCGAAGAAAAACTGCCGTGCTGCGGCAAACTTTGCCCGATGCGCGACAAAATGGAGCTTTATTTGATGAACAGCGCCATCCGCAAAAAGAAGCCCTTTCTGGCCATCTGCCGCGGCTTTGAGGTCATGAACATTGCCCTGGGCGGTTCGCTGTATCAGGATATTGCGGAGCAGATGTCCCATGAGCTTCGGCATCCCGTATATGAGCAGCCTCGCACAAAGGTACACACCATAAAAATCGTTCCAGGGACTCGTCTGTACGAGGTGACGGGGATGGCTTCCTTTGAAGTGAACAGCCGCCACCATCAGGGCGTGAAGCAGCCGGCAAATGGTCTGATGGTCAATGCTGTTGCGCCGGACGGCCTGATTGAAGGGCTGGAACTGCCGGAGCATCCCTTGGCGCTGGGCGTTCAATGGCATCCGGAGGCACTGGCGGACCGGTATCCGGAAGCTGCCAAGCTATTTGCACTGCTGACCGAAACATGCAAAAAAGCAAAAATGCAGGAGTTATTTAAATGACAGAGATTGCATTAATTGGTGACCTGCACGGCAACCTTCCCGCAACGATGGCGCTGGATGACGACTTAAAGCGGCGCGGTATTCGGCATATCTGGTGTCTCGGCGACATTGTAGGAAAAGGTCCCCGCTCTGCGGATACCTTTGATTGGGCGTTCAGTCGCTGCGAAGTCCTTTTGCAGGGCAACTGGGACAGCGGCATCAGCTTTCAGCTGTTTCCGAACGATGCCTTTTATTATCGGCAGTTAGGTGAAAAGAGAATGCAAATGCTTCGCGATTTACCGCTTGAGCATCATACCACGCTGAGCGGACGGCATATCCGCCTGTTTCACGGCCGTCCCATTATGAAGAAAATCCTCTATATACAGGATGATGTCAATGCTCTTTCTGCATATTTTGAACCCGATTTTCAGGTCATCGGCTATGCCGATGCGCATCGGCAGGGAATGCGTCTCGTCACGACACGCGGCATAATGTTTAATACAGGAGCCGTGGGCAACGGCATGGGACTGTCGATGGTGCAGTATGCCATCATGCGCGGCGAGGAAAACAATCCGTCCGCAGCGTTTGACCTGACCTTTGTGACCCTCCCCTACGATCGCGAACAAGCCGTTCAGGACACGCTGAACGCCGTCGGAATGCCGAACGCAGATCTTTTTATAAAAGAAGTCAAGACGGGCATCTACGCCCGCAATTCCTCCGAAAAGAAAGAGAGCCGTTTCTGAAGCGGCTCTCGTGAAGGGGGTTGAGGCATCCTGCATGGGATGCAGCAGACGGAGAATCAGATAAACAGCTTGGAACCGAGGGGACAGTCCCAGCGTCATCTCCTGTCTGCGCTACCATCATACTTATCTTTTATGGCAGAATTATGACAGCAGTTGTTCAAAATCCATGAAGAAAGGAACGGAAAAATGGCAGGCAGACATGTCCTGATTACAGGCGGCTCTCGCGGCATCGGTGCAGCGCTCGTCCGTGCGTTTTGTGCGCAGGGCGATATGGTGGCATTTACTTATTTGAGAAACGGCGGCAAGGCGGCAGCACTGGCAGCGGAAACGGGTGCGATGGCCTTTTCCTGCGACGCCGGCAGTGAGGATGAAACCGCTCACCTTTTGGAAGCGCTCAGGAAGCGTTTCCATACGCTTGATGTGCTGATTTCCAATGCAGGAACGAGCCATGTCGGGCTGCTGGAGGATATGTCGCTTGCGCAGTTCGATGAGCTGATGGCGGTTCATGTGCGCGGTGCTTTCTTGGTCACCCGTGCCTTTCTGCCCCTGCTGCGTGAAAACGGCGGCAGCATCGTCTATATTTCGTCCATGTGGGGTCAGGTCGGCGGCTCGTGCGAGGCGGCGTACTCCGCAGCTAAGGCCGCGCTGATCGGGCTTTGCAAGGCCATGTCCAAAGAGACCGCGCCCAAAATCCGTGTCAACTGCGTAGCGCCCGGTGTCATTGATACGGATATGATGGCGGCATTTTCCGACGAAGATAAGGCAGCACTCATTGAGAAAACGCCTCTGGCGCGTCTCGGCACGGCGGACGACGTCGCCAATGCCGTTCTGTTCCTTTGCTCCCCCGCTGCCGCCTTTATCACGGGGCAGGTTCTGTCCGTTGCGGGCGGGCTGATTACCTAATATTTTTGCAGATTGGCATAAACAGGGCGATTTTCATTGTGACGGCCCTGTTTTTTCTGCAAAAATCAATAAAAATTTACAAATGCAGCTTTTGCTCTTCTCAGAAATTTCAATTTGTTGTATAATACAGATGAAAAGTGAACGCTACAGGGAGGATGAAAGGCAATGAATCGTTTTCTGTCGGACTGGAGCAATGACATCAACAACATCCCGATAGGTCCGCTCGGCGTAATCGCCATGTCCGGATGTGAGGAAATGGGCAGAAAGGTCAACGACTGGCTGCAAAAGTGGCATACCCTTCAGGAAACCTCTGATGAAGAATTCTATACGACCACCGGCCGCGGCCGCGATTCCTTTTTGATTAAGACGTACTGCCCTCGCTTTGGCACAGGCGAGGCCAAGGGCGCTATCAAGGAGAGCGTTCGCGGCTATGATATTTATATCATCGTTGATGTCTGCGCTCATAACAAGACCTATAAGATGTACGGTCAGGATGTCCCCATGTCTCCCGACGACCATTATCAGGATTTAAAGCGCATCATTTCCGCCATTGCCGGCAAAGCCAAGCGCGTCAACGTCATCATGCCGATGCTCTATGAAAGCCGTCAGCATCGCCGCACCTCCCGCGAAAGCCTTGACTGTGCGGTTGCGCTTCAGGAATTGGTGCGTATGGGTGTCGATAACATCATCACCTTTGATGCACACGACCCGCGCGTGCAGAACGCCATTCCAGCCAGCGGCTTTGAGAATGTCATGCCGACCTATCAAATGCTGAAAGCGCTGTGCCGCCATGTTAAAGATTTAAAGCTTGATAAGAGCAGTACGATGATTGTCAGCCCCGATGAGGGTGCGATGAACCGAAACATCTACTATTCCTCCGTCCTTTCCCTTGACCTTGGCATGTTCTACAAGCGCCGCGACTATACCACCATCGTCAACGGCAGCAACCCCATCGTTGCGCATGAATATCTGGGCGCTTCCGTTGAAGGCAAGGACATTCTCGTGGTGGACGACATGATTTCCTCCGGTGATTCCGTCATCGACCTTGCCAAAGAACTGAAAGCGCGCAAGGCCAACCGCATCATTGCCATTACCACATTTGCCTTCTTCACCAACGGCTTGGACGCCTTCAATAAAGCATACGAAGACGGTCTTCTGTATCGCGTAATTTCTTCGAACGTGACTTACCGCTCCCCTGAGCTGCTGGCCGCGCCGTGGTACATTGAGGCCGATCTCAGCAAGTATATTTCTCACTTAATTGCCACCCTGAATCACGACCGCTCCATTCACGAGCTTTTGCAGCCCTATGACCGCATTCAGCGTCTCGTTACGCGCTATAAGGCGGAGCAGGCGGAAAACGGCATCAGCCTCGTTTAATAAATACTATGAACAATCAAAAAGACAAAAATGATATGCCTTCCGCCGACATTCAGCCTGCTTCCCGGCAGGCTGTCGGCATTTCTGAAAAGCCTGTCAAAAAAGACTTAATCGGCTCTGCCAAGGATTTCTTTTCCGGCGCTTTGGGCACGGTAAAAAACCGCGATTTGAATCAGCTGGTTGAGGAATTTACCTCCGAAATGACCTTAGTCGCCGAGGGGCTCAGCGATGACCAGGCCGAGCTGCATCGGGCGGTCAATGACATTTCCGCTCAGCAGACCATCGACCGTGAACAAATGAAAGAAAAGCTTCACTCTTTGGACGAGCGGCAGACGGAGAACGCCCGCCAATTGGAGCAATTAACCAAGCTGCTTCATCAGCTTCAAAAGGCCGTAGCGGATAAAAAGGTCAAAAAGGTGGAGGGCTTCACAGGGCTTTTGCGGCAGGCCACATGGCTGGTCGGCATTGCCGCCGGCGCATGGATTGCGGTGACCCTGCTGCGCTATTTTCTGAAATAACCTAACGGAGGCAGGTATGGCAGACTACCGTGCGCTGGTTGAGAAATATAAGAAGCGGCGTCGTGATACGCTGGTGGACGCAGTCACGGCGGGGCTTTCCTATGCGGACAATGTCGCCGTGGATTTGGGGCTTTTGAACGATACCGACATTGCAGCAGACACCTTGGATGCCGTCAGCGTTGCACTTCCTTTTGCCGTCATTGCAGTAACAGAGCAGATGAAGGTCATCATGGGCAAAAAAGAGCAGAAGCACGCGCTCAGCGATGCGACCTTCCGGATGCTGAAGACCGGCGCGGCGCTCGGCATCGGCACAGCGGCCGGTGCTGTGGGCGGTTTGGCCGCTGCTATTCCGTCCGCCGTCGGTGTGCGTATGCTGATGGACAAATATAAAAGCCGTTCGCTGACGGCGCTGCGCATCGCAGGACGGACAGAAAGGCTGAAATCACTGCGTGGCTTGAATGCAGAGCGGTTTTCAAAAAATGCGGCCGTCTCGCACGGCATTCTGCCCGGTGAGGTGCAAAAATTATAAAGGAGTGAGCACGGTGGGCTTTGAAGCCTTAGACGCATATCTGGATTCTCTTGAAAAAATCGGAATTCCGGCCTGTGATTGTATGGTCTGCCGGAATCATGCAATAGTGCATCGGCACTATCACGGCTTTTCCGATGACGCAAAGATCAAACCGATGAACGGGCATGAGACCTATTTCTTTTTTTCCGCCACAAAGCTGTTCACCTGTGTGGCGGCCATGCAGCTCATTGAACAGGGGCTGATGGGGCTGGATGACCCCGTCTATCGCTATCTGCCCGCCTTTACCATGCTGACTGTTGCGGATGGGGACATCACGCGGGCGGCGCGGACTGTGATGACCGTCCGCCACCTGATGAGTATGCAGAGCGGTCTTGACTATGACATTCAGGCAAAGGCCATTCTGAATGCCAAGGAGGCCTACGGTTCCGAGGCGACCACACAGCAGATTGTTGACGCAATCGCGCACAAGCCGCTTGGCTTTGACCCCGGCACGGATTATCGCTACAGCCTGTCGCATGATGTTTTGGCTGCCATTATCGAGGTCGTCTCCGGCCGAACTTTCGGTAAATACTTAAAGGAGCAGATCTTTGAACCGCTCGGCATTTCAGATATCGGCTTTGAACGGACAGAAAGCCGAATGCGGCGGATGTGCGCCTTGTATCTGCGGGATGAAGTCAAAGGAACAACAACACTGACCGCATCGGCCAACAACTATATTCTGGCGCCGAATTACGAAAGCGGCGGCGCGGGGCTGATTGGCGGTGTCGAGGATTATGCGCTTCTGACCGATGCGCTGGCCTGCGGAGGCGTCGGCAAAACAGGAAAACGCATTTTGAGGAAAGAGAGCATTGCTCTGCTCAGTACGCCGCAGCTGATGAGCGAAAAAAGCAAGGCTTCCTTTTCCCGCACGAGTTGCGGCTACAGCTATGGTCTCGGTGTCCGTGTGATGGTTAATCCTTCCGTAAAAAACGCAAAATCACCCATCGGAGAATTCGGCTGGGACGGTGCAGCGGGCGCTTATTCACTGGTTGACCCCAAAAATCATCTCTCTCTGTTCCATGCACAGCATGTTCGCGGTTATAACACCGTGTACTTTGAGGTGCATCCCCATATCCGTGACCTCGTGTACGAGGCATTGAATTTGTAAAGCGCTTAATAAGTTTATGCTTGCTTCAAAAGGGCTGCTCAATCAAAAGTGATTGGAGGACATACGATGGGAACGCTGTTTAACCGCGCCATTCAATATGCAGTGGATGCACATGCCGGCCAGCTTCGGAAGGGCACGAACATTCCCTATATCGTCCATCCGATGGAGGCTGCCGCAATCGTGGCGAGCATGACGCAGAACGAAGAGGTTCTTGCCGCAGCCATACTGCATGATGTGATTGAGGATACCGGCCGCACGCGACAGGATATAGAAAGGGAATTCGGGACGACCGTAGCGGCCTATGTCGCTTCCGAAAGCGAAAACAAACGTGAAAATCTGCCCGCTTCCGAAACATGGCAGCTGCGAAAGCAGGAAACACTGAACCGGCTTTCCAACGCATCAAAGCCGATAAAAATGATTGCGCTGGGTGATAAGCTTTCCAATCTGAGAGCCATTCATCGTGATTTATCGATACTCGGCAGTCAATTCTGGCAGCGCTTCACCATCACTGATTCATCCATGCATGCATGGTATTATTTATCCTTAATGAAATGCTTCAACAGCCTGAGTGCATATCCGGCTTACAAGGAATACACCGAACTGGCGCAGAAGGTTTTCGGCCGAATGGAAACAAAGCAGCATATGATTGAATAAAGCGTCTTAAAAGCCCGACAAGCTGCATTTGCTCATCGGGTGTTGTCTTTCTTGATTGTATGATATTATTCTTTTCTGCCCTCATCCTCTTCGGAGGATTCGGTTTCGTTATGTGCTTCAATTTCGGGCTTCGTATCAGCTGTGGCTTGAATTTCGGCTTCTGTCAAAGTTTCGTCTGTCGGTTCTGTCTGTTCATCCGCTTCGGCTTCTTCGCCGGGTTCCTTTTCCGCTGCCTGTGCTTCAGCCTTTGCCTCCGTGTCAGGCTCTGAGACTTTTTTCAATGCTTCCTCGGCCTGCTTCATTTCGATGAGCTGGTCAAGCTGGTCGCGCAGCCAAGTTAAATCTTCCGCAGGGAGTGATTCAAGGTCTTCCGCAATGGTTTCCTTTTTGACCTTGCTGGAAAAGAAATCCGCCAATCCGCTGTCGTCATAGGCTTTCTTGACCTGAACGGCTGCCTTTTGCGAAAGCACCTTTGCCTGCTCATAGGTCTGTTCGCCCTTCTCCGCAAGCTGGCTGATTACCTGCTGCGATTTCTCAACGCCCGTTGAAACCGCACCGATACCAGCCATCAAGATTTTTTTCAGTTCCGAGCTGATTTGATCCATGCTTCATGCTCCTTTCGCACAATAAGCTGTGAGCGGCGGTCAAAGCACGCCTGACCGCAAGGATATTATGCCGCGCCGAGCAGCACAATGTCATATAAAAAGCGGTATGTTCCAAATGCATCCGACTGTAAAACCGCTTTTTGTATCCGAACGCATGATAGGTTATTGCGAAGCTCCTTCTTCCTCGTCATCGGTCGGCATTTCCAGATAGGCTGCCGCCTCATGAACATCAAGCTCCTCCACCTTGCGGAGCTTGCGTTCGATGGTATGCGAGCGGGAGGTAGCTTTCTCAATGCTGTCCGAGGCCATGCGCATTTTCTGCTGTGCCGCGTCCAGCAGCTCCGCAAAGCGGGAGAAATCCGTCTTGACTGCCGACAGCAGTTTCCATACCTCGCCGGAGCGCTTTTCGATAGCCAGTGTCCGAAAGCCGACCTGCAGGCTCGTCAGCAGCGCTGTCAGCGTCATCGGCCCGGAAATCAGGATATGCTGTTTTTCCTGCAGTTCCTCTGCCAGCCCCCTGCTGCGAAGTGCTTCCGCATACAGTCCTTCCGTGGGCAGGAACATCACGGCAAAGTCCGTTGTGTGCGGCGGTGCAATGTACTTGGAGGCAATTCGCTTGGCCTCTGTGCGGAGCGCATCCTCCAACGCCTTCTGTGCTGCCTGAATCTGCTCAGGCGTTCCGCTTTCATGTGCCGTCAGCAGCCGTTCATAATCCTCTACGGGAAACTTGGCATCAATGGGAAGATACACCGTTTCATCATCCCGTCCCGGCAGACGGACGGCAAATTCCACCCGCTGCTGCGAACCCGGCACGACAGCGACGTTTTCATCATACTGATTCTTGGCAAGCACCTGTTCAAGCAACGCGCCGAGCTGCATTTCGCCCCAAACGCCCCGCGTTTTGACATTGGTCAGCACACGCTTTAAATCGCCTACGCCGTTAGCCAAGCTGCGCATTTCGCCAAGTCCTTTGCTGACCTGATCAAGTTGTGCCGAAACCACCTGAAAGCTCTCGGCAAGCCGCTTTTCCAGCGTTGAATGCAGCTTTTCATCCACTGTCTGCCGCATTTCATCCAGCTTCCGGCTGTTTTCCGTCTGAAGAGATGAAACACTTTTTTCCAGTGTTTCGCGCATTTTTTCAATGCGCTGCTCGCTCTGCCGCAGCTTTTCATCCAGCATCTGAGACTGTGCCCGAAGCCTTCCCTCATGCGTCTGCGTAAACAGTTCAAAGCGGGCATCCAGCGCGTCAAAGCGATTCAGCTCTGTTCGTGTCAGCTCGTTCATCTGCCCAAGAAGCTGCTGTGTGCTTTGATACATTTGGGTCTGATATTCTTCGCGTGACGGAATCAGCCGCAACGAACGCTCGGTTTCAGCACTCAGGTTTTGAAAGAGCGCATCCAGCTCCCGCCGTCGCTTTGCCCTCTCCTTTTTTTGATTTGACAAAAGCAAAATCAAAAAAATCAAGCAAAAGATGCTCAGAAAAAACAGCAAAATGAGCAGGACTTCCGTATTTTCCCGCGCAAGCTCCATGAGTTCGCTCATCTGTTTTACAATTCCCTTCGACCCTCCAGCGCCTTGGCCAGCGTCACCTCGTCGGCATATTCCAAATCGCTGCCGACCGGAACGCCGTGCGCAATGCGCGTCACGCGGACTCCCATCGGCTTGATTAAACGGGCAATGTAGGCTGCTGTCGCCTCGCCCTCAATGTCCGGATTTGTTGCCAGAATAACCTCGTCGATTTTTTCCTCCGCCAGCCGTGTCAGCAGCTCCCGAATGCGGATATCATCAGGTCCGATCCCGTTCATAGGCGACAAAGTGCCGCCCAGCACATGATACAAGCCCTTAAAATCCTGCATCCGCTCCAGCGCGGCGACATCCCGCGGATCACGCACCACGCAAAGCTGTCCGTTGTGCCGCTCCTCATCTGCGCAGACAGCGCACAGCTCAGCCTGCGTATAATTTCCGCATCGCGCACAGAAGCGGACAGCCTTTTTCCCCTGCCATATCGCCGCAGCCAGCTCATGCACCTGCTCCTGCGGCAGCGATACGATATGATAGGCCAAGCGCTGCGCCGTTTTTCTGCCGATGCCCGGAAGCCGCGCCAGCTGCGCCGCCATACGTTCAATCGGCTCTACCTGTGTCTGCATAAAACCCTCAGAACAGCCCGCCCATACCGGCCGGCGCCATGCTGCCCATGACCTCCTCACGGGTCTTTTCGCCGGTACGGAGCGCTTCATTGACAGCCGCCATAATCATATCCTGAAGCATTTCCACATCATCGGGGTCAACGGCCTCCGGCTTAATAGTCAAAGAAAGAATCTCGCGCTTGCCGGAGACCTTGCAGGTCACCATACCGCCGCCCGCGCTGGCTTCATACTCCCGTGCGTCCAGTTCTTCCTGAGCCTGTGTCATCTTCTCCTGCATCTTTTGCGCCTGACGCATCAGCTGCTGCATATTCGCTCCGCCGAAGCCTCCGAAATTTCCGCCTCGCATAAATTAAAAATCCTCCTGAATTTCATCTTCATCTGTCCTGCCGGCAATCATCGGCCGCGCCCTTAAGCAGGACAGCATTCGCTTTGCCTTCCAAAGCATTATACCATATTGAAGCGCTCAGTGTAAAGTATGCAATCCCTGAAAAACAGGCCGCCTGTCTTTTCAAACAAGCGGCCTGAAGGTTATTTACTGCTCAATCAATAACGCTGTGAACGCATCTTGGCGAAGCAGTCACGGCAGTAGACGGGACGGTCGCCGCGGGGCTGGAAGGGAACCTGTGTGGTGCAGCCACAACCATCGCAGATCACTTCGTGCATTTCGCGTTCGCCGTTGTTCGCCGGACGGGCGCCGCCGTTGGCACGGCGGGCAGCGCGGCAAGCGGGGCAGCGACCGGGCTCGTTCTGGAAGCCCTTTTCGGCGTAGAATGCCTGCTCGGACGCGGTAAAGGTGAATTCCTGACCGCACTCACGGCAGGTGAGGATCTTGTCCTGATACATGGTAAAATTCCTCCAATTTGTTTTTTGCCAAACCGACCGATGATTCCAGTTGTTTCCGTGGGCTTTGCTGCCGTCGATGGACGATTGGCTCAACCAAGGGAGGAACACCTGAGATACCTGAGGCTTGGACTGCAATTTTAATTATACCATATTTTTCAGCGAATGTATACCCCTCTTGCAGAACAAATTCACAAACAAATTTTCAAATTTCAAGTTTTAAGCAATATAGCTTGACTTCCTCTCTGGTCGTGTGATGGCGGCAGGGAGATGTCTTCTATGCTCTTTTTGTAATCCCTTTTCCCTAGCTTTCCGTGAAGAACCAAAAATTCACACTTGCATACTGTATTTTCTCATATCGGGGCGTTTTTATAGACGGAAAATTTAAGGCATCACCGCACAATTCGGCGACTCGCAAAAATGTGCCTTTTGCGCCATCTACTTCTTGCAAAAATCTCGATTTACATCCAGTAAACCATCGATTTTTGCAATCGTATCTGACACAAAATTCACGATTTATCGTGCCCCTCATTTGTGCGGTGCTGCCTTAAAA
>CAVDRM010000005.1:0-84747 GCA_963611355.1 Anaerovibrio sp. | reverse complement strand
CGGAACACCGTGCGTTGGACAACGAAACCGTTTACAGCTACTTGGAGAAGCTGGAGAAAGCGTATCTGCTTCACCGATGCTCCCGCTTTGATTTGCAGGGTAAGGAAATCCTGAAAACGCAGGAGAAGTTTTATCTTGCAGATACCGCCCTGCGGTACAGCGTTCTCGGCTATAACGCTGATAGCGTGGCATCCAGCTTAGAGAATGTCGTGTACTTGGAGCTTTGCCGCAGAGGGTATACCGTCAATGTCGGTAAATCCGGCAGCGGCGAGATCGACTTTGTGGCTGTTCGGCAAAATGAAAAGCTCTATGTGCAGGTGACGCAGGAGCTTCGTTCTCCGAAAACGGAAAAACGGGAATATGACCGTTTGCTGGAGATCCACGACAACTACCCCAAATATGTTCTCACAACGGATGAGTTCTCAGGAGGAAACTACGAGGGCATTAAGACGATGCACATAGCGGACTTCCTGTTAAGCTCTGAATACTAAACGACAGAATCGTGTAATGCTCGCTTGGCAACAGGCGGGCATTTTGCTTTTGGAAAGGAAACGCAATGAAAAAGAAAATCTGTGTGATTCTTATTGCGGTGCTTGTAGCTGTTCTCGGTACAAGCACCTATTTTATTATTGACCACTACAAGGAAACCAATAAGCAAGCGGAGCTTTATAACGAGCTGGCTAACCTTGTGGATGCTACGGCGCAGACGGATGCTGAAACGGAAACGGTGGAGCAGATTCCATACTCCGAGGAAAAGATGCCTCTGCTGGAGCTTGCAGAGCTGTATCAGCAGAATGGCGATCTGGTGGGCTGGATCAGCATTGCAGATACCAACATCAACTATCCCGTGATGCAGTCGATGAATGAGCCAAACTTCTACCTGAAGCACGGCTTTGACAAGGAGTATTCCGACTATGGCTGTCCCTATGTGCAGGAAGATTGCGATGTGCAGGAGCCGTCCGACAATCTTGTGATCTACGGACACCATATGTCCAATGGTTCAATGTTTGCCCACCTTGAAAAGTTTAAGGACAAGGACTTTTGGAGCGAGCATCGGACGATTACCTTCAACACGCTGACGGATAAACAGGGGTATGAGATCGTTGCCGTGTTCCGCACGGTTGTCTATACAGACAGCCCCGATGCGTTCAAGTATTATCGCTTCGTGAATGCAGAGAGCGCCGATGAGTTTAACGACTTTATTGCCAAGTGCAAGGAGCTGTCATTCTACGATACCGGCGTGACCGCTGAATATGGCGATAAGCTCATCACGCTGTCCACCTGCGAGTACAGTCGCAAGAACAGCCGCCTTGTGGTCGTGGCGAAACGAATTGAGAAAACAAATTGATCAGGATTTTTTTGGCGGGCGAAACATTCGTTTCTCTTTCCCCTTTTGGATTTTTATGGATTTTTTTCATGCCGTTTTTGCTTTATAGCAACAAAGTCCCGCCATGCGTCAGAAAGGCGAGACTTTGTTGATAATCTGAGGCATCGCCGAATCATTCGGCGATGCCTTTCTCCATGAACAGTTAGTTATCAACCGGTATCAAAGACGATAATTCATCATCTTGCTCCGTCACACGGCGGACGGCGGTGCGGGCGGTGGAAAAGGAATAGCCCTGACGGACAAGGGTGGCGATGCAGCGCCGTCTTTCGTCCGGGTCACGGCTGTCGCGTCGGCGGAAAAACTTTTCGGCACGGGCAGCGGCGCTTTGATTTTCCTCGTCTTCGGAGATGCCTTCCAAGGCTTCCTTGGCAACGTCCTCGTTCACTCCCTTCTGCCGAAGCTCCTGATATATACGGCGCTTACCGCGTGTCGGTGCTTTTCGGGCAACATATTGGGCAGAAAAACGTTCATCGGATACAAATCGATGGCTGCGGAGCGCCTCCAAAACGCGCTCTGCGGTTGCATTCGAATACGCCGCACGAAGCAGCCTGCGGCGAAGCTCATTTTCCGAATAATCCCGTGCGGCCAAGAGATTGGCAGCGCGTTCCATCGCATGGGGATAGGCATATTTTTCAATGAGCAGGGCATATGCCTCGTGCTCAATCGGCTCGCCCTCCCGCACGCAAAACTCCTTATAAACAGCGGACGGCACACGCAGGACATCGCCGGAGGAAAAGGCAACCTCGGCCACGCCGTGCGCCCGCTTAACGCTCACGATTACGTCCACGGCCCGCACCCCGTAAACAAGGCGCTGCACAGCGCCCGATTCATCTTTGTCAAAACGCCGTGCCGCTCCTCACTGCATGCGCTGGTCAGCAGAACAAAGCCTCGCCCGCGCTCGTCCATAAATACGCCGTGCACCGCGCCGTAAGCCAGCCCCTGATGGCCGTACAGCGTCAGCCCGTTTTCCCGATAAATAAACATCCCCAACCCCTCGCACAGCGTCCGGTCACGCTTTCCGAAGGGAGCGATTTCCGTACGCATGAGGGCAAACGCCGCTTTATCTTCGGCAAGCCGATGCGCAATGCGGGCAAGCCCCTCGGCGGTGATGCACAGGTTTCCGTGCGCCAATAAATAGTCACGGGTCGGGTCTATCTCGTTATCAGGCAGCGGCCGTTTCTGCCGTGCCAAGGCGTCAAAATTCGCTTGCTGTGCCGGCGGAAACAGCCGCCAAGCGTCCGAAAGCGTTTTCTCTATCCGCTGCGGATAGTAGCTGGCGCGGATATCGGATGGCATGAACAAAAGGCGCAGCATCAAAAGGTCAAACGGTTCGTCCGCCGCCTTTTCCATCACGCAGCCCATCAGCCCCGCGCCGAAATTAGAATATTCCCACTGCTTGTCCGGACGTCGGGCGGCAAAGCAATCCGCCCAGATGCCGTTCGGCAGCGGCGCGGCCGTTTCCAGTGCCTGCAGATAGGATACGCCGTCGATAACAGACGAAGTATGCGACAGGAGCATCCGTGCGGTGATGATATCATCCGGATAATTCGGATGCCGCACAGGAAAACCCAGATACTGCCCGACATCCGCGTCCAAATCGAGCTTTCCCTCCCGCGCAAGCAGGACAGCGCCATACGCCGTCACCATTTTGGAAACGGACGCGGTGCGAAAAAAGGTGGTTTTTTCCGCAAGCGCCCTTCCCCCTTTTCGGATACGGCCGAAGGGCAGAACGGCGCGTGTCCCCATTTCGTCAAACAGCGCAAGACAGCCGCCGCGCACCCGCTCGGCTGAAAGAACCGTTTCCAGCGCCGCCCGTGTATCCGCGTTCAGAAAGCCGTCGTCCGGCAGATGAACACGGAGACGGGGTGTCAGATGAATGCCGATGCGGTACAATGTACTGTTCATGCGTTTTTCTCTCCTTCAGCAAAAAATCCCGACCGCCTTCATGCCATTATAGCATGAATCCGCACGGTCGGGAAACGGAATGAATCAATTTTTATCGAACAAGTCCTTCATCTTGTCCAGAAAGGATTTACGGCCTTCGTACTCCTTGCCGCTGCTCAATTCCTCCAGCTGGCGCAGAAGCGCCTTTTGCTTTTCGTTCAGCCGTTTGGGAACTTCCACGCGTACCCGCATAATCAAATCGCCTTTGAGCGCGGAGCGGACGTAGGGAACGCCCTGCCCCTTGATGCGGAATTCGGTGTCGTTCTGCGTGCCTTCCGGAATATGATACTTGATAGGTCCCGTCAGCGTCGGCACATCAATGTCCGCGCCGAGCGCCGCCTGGGTGAAGGAAATGGGCATATCCAGAAACAGGTTCGCGCCGTCGCGCTTAAAAAGCTTGTGCGGACGCACGCCGACGACGATATACAAATCGCCGTTCGGCCCGCCGTTGACACCCGGCTCGCCCTGTCCGTTCATGACAATGGTCTGGCCGTTGTCAATGCCCGCCGGCACTTTAACGGTCGCCGTTCTGCGCTTACGGACAACACCCGTGCCGCTGCAGGCCGTACATTTATCGCTGACGATTTTGCCCGTGCCGCCGCAGGTGGAGCAGGTGCGCACGGTGACCATAAAGCCGCCCTGCACCCGTACCTGACCCGTACCCTTGCAGGTGGGGCAGGTCTTAGGCTGCGTACCCGGCTTCGCGCCGCTGCCGTGGCAGGCGTTGCAGGTTTCGTTGCGGTTAAAATCGAAGGACTTTTCGCAGCCGAACGCGGCTTCTTCGAACGAGATGCGCAGCTCATAGCGCAGGTCGTTTCCAGCGCGGGGCGCATTTCTGCGCTGTGCCGAAGAACCGCCCATGCCGCCGCCAAAGAGCTGGTCGAAAATATCGCCCATGCCGCCGAAGCCGGAGAAATCAAACCCGCCGGCCTGGCCGCCCGCGCCGCCGAAGGGATTCTGCGGGCCGTCAAAGCCGTACTGGTCGTATTTCGCCCGCTTTTCGGGGTCGGACAGCACCTCATTCGCCTCATTCAGCTCTTTGAAGCGCTCCTCTGCCCGCTTATCATCGGGATGCAAATCCGGATGGCATTCCTTGGCGAGTTTTCGGTAGGCTTTTTTTATATCATCGGCGCTTGCGTTCTTTGGAACGCCCATCACCTCATAATAATCGCGTTTCGTTGCCACAGTTCATTTCACCTCTCGGACACACGGGAGGCAGACCGGACTTTTTGCCTCCGATCTGCCTGCCGTGCTCCTTGAATATTATACTATAGATAGGCTTACTTCACAGAGCCGTCAGCGTTGAAGGAGCCGTCATCATTCTGCGTTCCGGCCTCCGACTCCTGCTGCTGCGCGCCCATGTCAGGCTGCGCACCGGCCTGCTGACCCTGCTGCTGGTAGAGCTTGCCGAACACGGCGTACACCTTCTGGGTGAAGTCCTCCATTGCGGTCTTAATCTGCGCCGCATCATTGCTCTCCCGCACCTTCTTGAAGGCATCGATTTCGCTCTGAACGGAGGCCTTGTCCTCCTCGGACAGTTTATCGCCGTTATCCTTGAGCTGCTTCTCGATTTCGTAAATCAGGGAATCCGCATGGTTCAGGGTCTCGATTTCTTCCTTCTTCTGCTTGTCGGCTTCGGCATACTGCTCGGCTTCCTTCACGCGCTGCTTGATTTCCTCCTCGGTCATGTTGGTGGAGGCGGTGATGGTAATCTTCTGCTCGTTGCCGGTGCCCAAGTCCTTCGCGGAAACATTCACAATACCGTTGCGGTCAATGTTGAAGGTGACCTCAATCTGCGGCACGCCGCGTGGCGCAGCCGGAATGCCGGTGAGCTGGAAGCGGCCAAGGGTCTTGTTGTCATACGCCATCGGACGCTCGCCCTGCAGGACGTGAATCTCAACGGTGGTCTGCCCGTCGGCAGCCGTGGAGAACACCTGAGACTTATGGGTCGGGATGGTGGTGTTGCGGTCAATCAGCTTGGTGAAGATATGGCCTTCCGTTTCAAGACCCAGAGACAGCGGCGTAACATCCAGCAGCAGCACATCCTTCACCTCGCCGCCCAGGACGCCGGCCTGAATCGCCGCGCCGATGGCAACGCACTCATCGGGGTTGATGCCCTTGAAAGGCTCTTTGCCGGTCACGCGCTTCACGGCAGACTGCACAGCGGGGATACGGGTCGAGCCGCCCACCAGGATGACCTTGTCAATCTGGTCGCAGGACAGTCCCGCATCCTTCAAGGCGTTCTGCATCGGGATGATGGTCTTTTCAACCAGGTCGGCGGTCAATTCGTCAAACTTTGCACGGGTCAGGGTCATGTCCAGGTGCTTCGGGCCGGTGGCATCGGCGGTAATGAAGGGCAGGTTGATATTGCTGCTCATGGCGCCGGACAGTTCAATCTTCGCCTTTTCAGCGGCTTCCTTCAAGCGCTGATACGCCATACGGTCCTTCTTCAGGTCAATGCCGTTTTCCTTCTGGAAGGAATCCGCGATATAGTTGATAATGCGCTCATCGAAGTCATCGCCGCCCAGATGCGTATCGCCGTTGGTGGCCAGCACCTCGAACACACCGTCGCCGATTTCAAGGATGGATACATCGAATGTACCGCCGCCAAGGTCGTAAACCAGAATCTTGTGCGCCTCTTCCTTATCAAGGCCATAGGCCAGAGAAGCGGCAGTCGGCTCGTTGATGATGCGCAGGACTTCAAGACCGGCGATGCGGCCGGCATCCTTGGTGGCCTGACGCTGAGAGTCAGAGAAGTAGGCAGGGACGGTGATGACCGCCTGCGTGACGGTTTCGCCCAAGTAGGCTTCCGCGTCCGCCTTCAGCTTCTGAAGAATCATCGCGCTGATTTCCTGCGGGGTGTACTGCTTGCCGTCGATGGATACCTTTTCGGCCGTGCCCATCTTGCGCTTGATGGAAGAGATGGTACGTTCGGGGTTCGTGATGGCCTGACGCTTTGCAATCTGGCCGACCAGACGCTCGCCGTCCTTCGTAAAAGCGACGACAGACGGGGTAGTGCGCGCACCCTCGGCGTTTGCGATGACGACAGGTTCGCCGCCTTCCATGACGGCAACGCAGCTATTGGTGGTACCAAGGTCAATACCGATAATCTTGCTCATAATTGTTTCCTCCATGTATGTCAGTTTTGTGGTGATTTGCTTGATTCATGTATGTGAAAAGCGGTTGCCCGCATTTTCAGCGTTATTGGAGCCGTCAGCCCTCCGCGACGACCTTCACCATTGCGTGGCGAAGAACGGTGTCGCCCAGCTTGTAGCCCTTTTGAAGCACCGCGCAGACGCAGCCTTTTTCACCCTCATCCTCAGTGCCCTGCATGACGGCATTTTCAAGATTCGGGTCGAACTTTTCACCGAGGCGGTCAATCACGGTCACGCCGCGCTTTTCCAGCACCTCGCAAAGCTGCTTGTACACCATCTCCACGCCCGTGCGGATATTTTTGTCCGTCGTTTCGGCTTGGAGGGCGCGCTCCAGATTATCCACAACAGGAAGCAGGGTCTTGATAAACTCCTTTGCGCCGTCCTCAAAAGCATCGGCTCGGACGTTCTGATTGCGGCGGCGGTAATTATCAAAATCCGCCTGCACGCGCTGTGCCAGGTTCAGGTATTCCTCCGCCTTCTGGCGGGAGGCCTCCAGGAGAGGCTTTAAATCGGTCACGGCGCTTTGCGCAGCGTCTGCTTCCGGCGCCTCATTCGGCTCAGCGTCTTCCGGCAGCTGTTCCTCCTGCGGCTGAACGGGCTGCTGACTTTCGGCTGCCGCTTCCTTTTCCTTCTTCTTTTTCTTCATTTCATCCTCCATAGCCCTTATGCTACCTCCGGCGTAAATAATTCCGTCAGCGTTCTGCCGACGCTGGTCAGTGTTGTCAGCACCTTGTCATACGGCATCCTCGTCGGTCCTATGATGCCCACCGTTCCGCGGTGGGAAGAGCCGATTTGATATTGTGCCGTGACAAGGCTGCAATCCTTCAGCTCCGGCACGCCCAGCTCACTGCCGATTCGCACGGACACGGGCGCTTTGCTTTCCTTGACCAGCCGAAGCATGGTCTCCCGTGATTCGGTCACGGACAGGAATGCCCGCGCCTTATCCACATCCGCATATTCCGGATAGTTCAGGATGTTGTGCGCACCGCCCACGGCGATGGAATCCACCGAGGACTGCTTCTCCATCTGCGCCGCCAGCTCCGCTACGCCGCCCAGCACCACGCCGTTCGCGCCGGAAAAGCGGGCATAGGAGGCGAGCATATCCTGTACCTCCTTGAGGGTGCGTCCCGAAAGCCGTTCCGTCAGCGTTCGGCTGATGGCATACAGCGCATCCGCATCCAGCTGACTGCTGACATGAATCACCGTGTCCCGCACAATACCGCTGTCCGTCACAATGACCAGCAGCGCCGCGCCCCGCGGCATCGGCACTAATTGCAGGGTAGCGATCCGCATCAGCGGCTGCCCCGGCATCATGACCACCGAGGTGTAATGCGTCAGCTCGCTTAAAGCGCTTGCCGTCCTCTCCACCACATCCTCAAGCTGGCGGACATGTTCCAAGATATACTTCCGCGCCTTTTCATCCGTCGGCGGCTGGGCTTCGGCGCTCTGCATCAGCATATCCACATACAGGCGGTACGCCTTGCCGCTTGGCACACGTCCCGCAGACACATGGGGCTGATCCAGATAGCCAAGCAGCTCCAAATCGCTCATCTCGTTGCGGATGGTGGCAGGAGAAACGCCCATGTCGTACTTTCGCGTGATGGTGCGTGAGCCGACGGGAACGGCGGTCAATACATAGTCCTGAATGATGGCCGCCAGAATGCGCAGCTTTCTGTCATCCAGTGTCATGCCTTCCGCCTCCGTTCCTTTCTTCCCGACATGGTAACTCAGGAGCTTTTTTGCCTTTCTCAGTTAGCACTCGACTCCTTTGAGTGCTAACAATGATAATATAGCATGACCCTCCCGCTTTGTCAAGGGTTTTCCGCAGAAATTTCTTTATAATATTGCAAGTTGTCTTCAGATCAATGTCAAATGCTTGTAAAATATGCATTCCATGATTGACGAAACAAAATCAGCCCTTTATAATTCGGAGTGTGGCGTGCTCAGGGCTCGGCAGCTGCGCTTCAAAACTCATTCATCTGAAAGACCGCACGCACGGGGAGGATTCAAAGGTGCTGAAAATCGAACATTTAACGAAAATCTACAGCGGCAAAAAGGCTGTGGATGATTTGTCCCTGCACATCCGTCCGGGTGAAATCTACGGCTTCATCGGGCATAATGGCGCGGGCAAGACCACGACCATCAAAGCCTGCTGCGGCATCCTTCAATACGACAGCGGAGAAATCCATATCGGCGGCACGTCCATGAAAGCGAATCCCATCGCCTGTAAACAAAAAATCGCCTACATCCCCGATAATCCCGATTTGTACGAATTTATGACGGCCATTCAGTATCTGAGCTTTGTCGCGGATATTTTCGGCGTTCCTGTAAAAGAACGCGGGGAACGCATCCGCCGCTACGGTGATTTGTTTGACCTGACCGCATCCCTGGCGCAGTCCGTCTCCGCTTACTCGCACGGCATGAAGCAGAAGCTGGCCATCATTGCCGCTCTTTTGCATAATCCGCAGCTGATTATCATGGACGAACCGTTTGTCGGCCTCGACCCCAAAGCGTCGCACCAGCTGAAAGCCATTATGCGCGAACTGTGCGATAACGGCAGCGCCATTTTTTTCTCCACGCATGTTTTGGAGGTGGCGGAGAAGCTCTGCGACAAAGTGGCCATCATCAAGAACGGCCGGCTCATCAAGTCCGGCACGATGGATGAGGTGAAGGGCGACACCTCCTTGGAAAACGTATTCTTGGAGCTGGAGGCTGACACATGACGCGGGCATTGCTGAAAAAACAACTGCTTGAGGTTTTTTCGTGGGTCTATCGCAGCAAAAAGACAGGACAGCGCCGCTCCCGCAAAGGCATCATCGGCTTTGCCGCCCTGTATGCGGCTTTGTTTGCCGTTCTGTCGGTCGTTTTCTGGTTTGTGAGCGATATGATGTGTGAAGAGTTCATCCGCCTTAATTTAGGCTGGTTCTACTGGTGCATCATGGCGCTGATTGCCGTTTTCTTAGGCGTTTTCGGCAGTGTGTTCAACACCTACAGTTCCCTGTATCAATCCAAAGACAACGACCTTCTGCTGTCAATGCCCATTCCGGCCTCCCGCATTCTGCTGGCGAGGCTATCCGGCGTGTATGCCATCGGGCTGATGTATGAGCTGATTGTGATGCTCCCCGCGCTGATTGTATGGTTCTATACGGCGCCCTTTTCCCTTCTCGGAACGATTAACGTCCTGCTGATTCCCGTCCTGCTGTCCGGCCTGATTCTTGTTTTATCCGCCGCGCTGGGCTGGGTCGTGGCGCTGATTTCCGCCAAACTCAAAAATAAAAATGCGCTGACTGTCATCGTGTCCCTTGTTTTCTTCGGAGGGTATTATTACCTTTCCTCACAGGCCGCCGGCATACTGGAGGCCTTCATCATGAATGCGGAAGCTCTCAGCGGAAAAATGCGTGTGATTTTCTACCCGCTCTATCACATGGGTTTGGCGGCGGAAGGAAACCCTCTGTCCATGCTGGTTTTCACCGCCCTCATCGTGCTGCTTCTTTGGCTGACCTATCTTGTCTTGTCCCTCAGCTTTTTTAAGCTGGCGACAGCCAATCCGGGTACGGTCAAAAAGACTTATAAGGAAGGCATGGTGAAGCCGCATACCGTCTCCCAAGCCCTGCTCTTTAAGGAATGGAAGCGCTTTTCCACAAGTCCCTCCTATATGCTCAACTGCGGTCTGTGCGTACTGCTGATGCCGCTGTCGGCCGTTTTTCTTGTCTGGAAGGCGGACAGCTTTTTGCCCCTGCTGACGAACGAATTTGCGCAGCCCTTTGTACCGCTGCTGGCCTTGGGCTTTCTCTGGTTCATGCTCTCCATGACCTTCATCACGGCGCCCTCCGTATCGCTGGAGGGCAAAAGCCTGTGGCTGCTGCAATCCATGCCCGTGAGCGGTGCGCAGGTTATCAAGGCAAAGCTCCGTCTGCATCTGCTGCTGGTGCTTCCGGCCGCCGTACCGCCGATATTGGCTGAAGAGGCCGTGCTGCGGCTCACGTTCCCTTACGCGCTCCTCGTTCCGGCAGCCGCCCTGCTGTTCGCCGTACTGGTTGCCGAGCTTGGTCTTATATTCGGTCTGAAGATGCCGAATTTCCAATGGACATCCGAAACCGTCCCCATTAAGCAGGGCGCGAGCGTCAATTGGACAGTCCTCGGAAGCTGGTTCATCATCCTCGTGACGGGCGGCGCGTACTACCTGCTGAGAAATATCATCCTGATGCAGACATATTTCCTGCTGCTCTGTCTCGTCCTCGCCGCCGCCTGCGCTTTTCTTCTCCGATGGCTTTTGACCAAGGGTGCTCGCCTGTTTGAGATGCTCTAAAAAGAGAAGCGTTATTTAAGCCTGCCGAAATACCACCCGCAAACGCCGTCTTTCTTTGCATAGATTCCCTCCGAGCATCTGCAAATCAGCTTGAGCGTGTCTCCGGCGTGAACGGGCAGACGGTAGTTCGATATATCATGACAGGAAAGGCTTCCGTTTTCATCGGTAAACAGGCGGCTTTGGGGCACATCCATTTCATGGCCGTGATAGCGGATATGCGCCATGTCGCCCGATTCGCTCAGTCTCTCCACAAAATGGTCGCCCCAGCGGATGCTGACGGAGAGTGTGCTCTCAGGCTGCTCCTCCAGCGCCGTGACCTCCGGCAGGCAATCGCAGTAAATGCACTGCGCATGCTCGATATCTTCGCCCTGCGAAATCAACAGATTGAGCTGTCCCTCCCGCTTGACCCCGCAGCCGCCGTCAATGGACACGATGTGCCTTGTTCGGTCAATCAGCGGCTTTTGATTGGGAATGTCGGGACGATACAGCACGACCGGCCAATGCCCGACAATCACATATTTTTGAAAGGCCGGCGCGTTGGATAAAAAGTCATCGCATTTGAGCAGAGGATAGGGATTTTGCCCGACAAATGCGGATAAATCTTCATGCGGCAGACCGCCATGCACAAAAATCAGCCGGTCTGTTTCCAAAATCGTGGGCAGCCCCGCAATAAACGACAGCTCAGGCGCAAAATATCTGCGGATGGCCTGCACCGCATGACATACATCCATATCCTCCGAAACCTCGATGCCCAGTTCCGCGCACATTTCATGAAGCATCGAGCCGCCCCACCAACGGACGGCCTGCATGGAATACCTGACCATCCCGCGCAGCTCCCGCTCATCGTCCTTCATGAGCTGCGACAGCCGCCATATATCCACATTGCCCATCAACGGGCAGGTATTGCCCGCTTCAGTCAGCTGCATCACATAGCGCAAAACGCCCAGACTGTTCCTGCCCTTTTCAATCAAATCGCCCACGATAACCAGTACATCATCGCCGGAAAAATTCGCTTCGCACAGCGCCTTTCTCATTTCATCCAGATGCGCGTGAATATCGGATATCACCAGCAGCCTTTTCTCCTGCGCAATGTGCAGCCGACGAATCACCGTTTGCATAAAGCCTTTCCTCCGTTTCGCTCTTGTGCGCGTCTATCATATCATAACAGCCCTGCTTTTTCAAAGAAATATGCACAGTCCCGTCAATTGTACACATTTTTTCGTTTTTATCTTGTGTTTCCGAGAAAAAATTCATATAATATAATAGAAATGTATCACGAAGCAATGAAGGAGGCGGCTTGCATGAGCTACATGGATGAATACAAAGCGTGGCTTAAATGGTTTTCCGATGATGCGACGCTGGTCAGCGAGCTGGAGGGCATCAAGAACGACCCCAAGGAGATTGAGGATCGTTTTTATACGGGGCTGTCCTTTGGCACGGCCGGTATGCGCGGCGTGATGGGCATGGGCTTAAACCGCATGAATGTATATGTTGTGCGGCGGGCGACCAAAGGTCTGGCGCAGTATATCAAAGCGCACGGCGAGCAGGCCCGCGGCGTTGTCGTGGCGTTTGACAGCCGCCTGAACAGTGCGGAATTTGCCAAGCAGACCGCGCTGACGCTGGCCGAAAACGGTGTGAAGGCTTATCTGTTTGATTCTCTGCGTCCCGTTCCCGTCCTGTCCTTTGCCGTGCGGCATTTGAACGCGGCGGGCGGTGTTGTCATCACGGCCAGCCATAATCCGCCGCAGTATAACGGCTACAAGGTGTACGGCGAGGACGGCGCGCAGGTAGGGCCGGAGGCCGCCGACGAAATCACCCGTTTTATCGGCGAGCTTGCGCTCACCGATTGCCCTGCGATGGATGAAGAACAGGCGAAAGCCGCCGGGCTGCTGCAAATCATCGGCGATAAAGAAGTCGATATGGACTATATCGCCATGATTAAGACCTTGGCGCTGCGGCCGGAGCTGCTTCAAAAGGAGGGCGGCAAGCTCAAAATCGTCTATACGCCCCTGCACGGCTCCGGCAATGTACCCGTCCGCCGGATGCTGAAGGAGCTGGGCGTTACCCATGTGACGGTCGTGCCGGAGCAGGAGCTGCCGGACGGTCATTTCCCGACCGTGACCGCGCCCAACCCCGAAGACCCCGCCGCCTTCAAGTACGCCATCCCGCTGGCGGAGCAGGTCGGCGCAACGGTTGTATTCGGCACGGACCCTGACTGCGACCGCATGGGCGTGGCTGTCCGCGACCGGAACGGTGTGTTCCATACCCTGACGGGCAACCAAATCGGCTGTCTGCTGCTGAGCCACATTTTGGAAAGCCGACGGAAGAACGGCACATTGCCGCAAAACGGCGCGATCATTAAATCCATCGTCAGCACCGAAATGGCACGAGCAATTGCGGACAGCTACGGCGTCATAACCTATGATGTGCTGACCGGCTTCAAATTTATCGGTGAAAAAATCCAGCAGTTTGAGCAAACAGGCGAAAGGGCCTTCCTGTTCGGCTTTGAAGAAAGCTTCGGCTATCTGTCCGGCACGAAGGTGCGCGACAAGGACGGCGTGAATGCTTCCCTGCTGCTGTGCGAGGCCGCCTGTGCCGCGATGGACGAGGGTACGACCCTGTACGATAAACTGAACCGCCTCTTTGAAACCTACGGCTGGTATGTTGAAAAGGGCGTTTCCGTAACGCTGCCCGGCAAGGACGGCGTGGCGAAAATCAAGGCCATTATGCAGTCCTTACGCGCCCATGCGCCGGAAATCCTGGGCGGTCTCAAGGTCTTGGCCGTGCGCGATTATGAACGCGGTGTGCGCATGAGCGGCGGCAAAGAAACCCTGCTGGACACCCCCGCCTCCAATGTGCTGTATTTCGAGCTGGAGGGCGGCAACTGGGTCTGCATCCGTCCGAGCGGCACAGAGCCGAAAATCAAGCTCTATGTCAATACCCGTGCGGACAGCAGAGACGACGCCCACGTGCTGAATGAAAAGCTCTGCGAGGAAGCGCGTAAGCTGATGAACTGATTGCAATATAATCGCAACGCCTTTCGGACATCGTACTGTTTAAGTATTGCGTCGTCCGAAAGGCGTTTTTGTCACTCGTCAAACCCGTTTTCTATGTTTTTCTGCCGAATGATTTCGGGATGCGTGGGAGGGTCGCACTTGGCGCAGGCGGTCAGGCCGGAAAATTCTTCTGTTCTAAGGTCGCCGTAGGTGATTTCCGTCATCGGCAGATAACGCTGATTGACGCTGCTGCAATTCTGGTCCGAATGATAGCGCTTTCCACCCTGTGGGTTATAGTAAATCGGCGTATCGTCATCAGGATATTCTGTATAGCGGCCTGTATCCTCCCAAATCAATACCTTGGTGTTGACGCGCAGATTATCCCACAGCCACTTCATGTTCTGTCCGTTTTCGTTTTTGACGCGCTGGACGCGGATACAGCCGTGGCTGGCCTTTGTGCCGAGCTTTGCCTCCGTGCTGGCATAAGCATGCTCGCCCGTCTCGCTGTTGACGATGCTCGGCACCTGATGGATGAGGCAGCCGTTGTTCAGAAGCAGCCCCATATCGCAGTACATATTGCCGGACCAGAAGCCGCCGGAACGGCTGATGATTAAAAATTCGCCGGCGGGGGTTTCGTTCCACGGCTGAGTCGAGGTGTTTTTGCCGGTGGATACAAGCAGGGTGCCGATGATATGCCCATTCTGAAAAATATACATGGTCTGCGTGTATTTATCAATCAGCAGCCCGTATTCCGTCAAGGGGTCGACGGTCTTTAACACCTCGGTTTCCACATACCCGCTTATCAGTTCCGCCGTCACGCCGTAGCCGCGCTTGCTTCCCTTGCGGTAGGTCGAGCCGTAAGAGGTGTTGTAAAGCTCGACCTTCGTCCAGCCGTTGTCCAGCGTTTCAATGACATGAACGCCCTGCGATTTATAAGTGACCTCGCCCACCACATTATCCGCATCCGTGGATTTATCCGGCGTTGCGCGGACCTTGTATGTTTCCCGTGCGGTGCGTCCCTTCACGTCCAGCACGGTGATGGGCTGCATCATGATATCCCAGATGGCTTGCTCATCGTTCAAATCGCCCAGCGGCATCGTCCAATAACAGGTTTCATCCTCCGCAGTGGTCAGACGGCTGGGAATGACGAGATGCGAGGCTGTTTCTTTTGCCTCTTCTTCACCCGCGTCAGACACTGACGTCGGCGCTTCCTGCGTCTCTTTGCTTTCGCCTGTTTCCGTGTTTTCGGCGGAGAAAGCCGAGGCAGAGACGGAGAGAGAAATCCGCAGCGCCGTGCTGCGCACCCCTTCTGCATCGCGCAGAGAGATTCGCAAGAGATAGCTGCCCGCAGACAGAGGCGTGCCGCCGTAAGCCAGCTGACAGCTGACAGTGTTTTTGCCCGCCTGAACAGCCGCACTGCCGACGCACTCCCAGATGCCGCTGATTTGCGCTTCCAAAAGCAGTTCGCCGTCCAGATTGCAGGACACCGTCGCCGTCCATTCCGTCCCCTCCCGAAGCGCGGTGGAAGCGCTGAGCAGGGAGACGGACGGCGCGCTTTGCCCTATCGTGAGCGAAGCGCTGTCCGTCTCGCCGTTCATTGTAAGGCAAAGAACATATTCGCCCGCATCGAACGCCGTGCCGGACGGCTGCATCGTACCGTCCCATGTATAGTAATTCGTGCCGGAGGTCACAATCAGCGCATCCTCCAGCGTATAGACGGTTTGTCCGTCCGCTTCGCAGAGAAAGAGCCTTGCTGTCCCTGCCGTGTCCGAGATGAAGACGATTCGTGCGTCCTGTCCCGGGCGGACGGCATCCGGCAGCATGGTCAGGGAAAGCGCCTGCGCGGACAGCGCCAGCCAGCATAAAAGTGCGGCCAGCAAAATGGTTCGTAAAAGTCTGCGCATTCGTTTTCCCCTTTCAAACAGAAATTTAACCGCATCACCGAACCGTGCCGTTCACGGAATGTTTATCGCATTGAGTTTAATTTTGATAGGCAATGGCTTTGGCCGCCATGCCGTGCGCCTTTTCCAGCAGCGCCTTAGCCTCTTCCTTCGTTGAATGGGTCTTTTCCATCACCAGCGCCAGCTTGACACTGCCGTCCGCCTGTCGAAGCAGCTCAGCCGCACGGACAGGGTCGCTCGTTTCCGTGGCGGTCATCAGCATCCGAACGGCGCGGTCGCGCAGCTTTTCGTTGGTGGCCTTCATATCCACCATCAGGTTTTGATAGACCTTGCCCAGCGCAACCATTGCGCCCGTAGACAGAGCATTCAGTGCCATTTTGGTTGCTGTTCCTGCCTTCATGCGCGTCGAGCCGGTCAGCACCTCCGCGCCCGTATCAAGTTCCACGGCGACATCCGCCTCGGCGCTCATTTTCGCATGTTTATTGCAGGAAAGCGCGATGGCGGCAGCGCCGACGGAGCGAGCATAGCGCAAAGCGCCGATGCAGTACGGCGTGCGCCCGCTGGCAGCAATGGCCACCAAGACATCCTTTTCATTCAGCGCAATATTTTGCATATCCTGTACGCCGATTTCCTCATGGTCCTCCGTGCTTTCGCTGGAAAAGCGCAGGGCACGGTCGCCGCCCGCCATCACGCCGACGACGAGACCGCTGGGGACGCCGAAAGTCGGCGGGCATTCCGAAGCATCCAATACGCCGAGTCGTCCGCTCGTCCCCGCGCCGCAGTAAATGAGCCGCCCGCCGGAAAGCATTTTTTCCCGCACTAAGTCGAGCGCTTTTTCCAGCATCGGCTGCGCATCCCGGACGGCCTGTGCCGCTTCAAAGTTCGCACGGCTCAGCATGGTCAAAAATTCATCTGTGCTCGCCGTATCCATATGAAGGGAATTTGGGTTGACCTGCTCCGTTCCGAGTCTGTTTAGCATTTCCTTCATGCGTGCGTCTTCCTCCTGCGCTTCATCTGAAACAAAGAACAGAACTATTATAGCATAAGCACGGCAGGATGAAAAGAGACGAATGCGGCAAGCAAAAAGCCCGAAAAAGCGCTTTCGCAGCTTCTTCGGGCATGATTTCCAACGGCGATTATTCAGCGGATGTCTCTTCGGCTTCCTCGGCGGGAGCTTCGACGTCCAGCTCTTCACCGGGAATCTCATCAAAATTCTCGTTCAGAGCTTCGTCTGCCAGCGCCTCGCGCACGCTCAGGCTGATGCGCTTGGCTTCCGGATCAACGCCCAGAATCTTGACGCGCACGGTCTGACCGGGCTGCAGCGCATCCTCGACCTTGGCTACGCGGGTCAGCGCACATTGAGAAATGTGTACCAAGCCATCCACGCCGGGCTCCAGTTCGACAAATGCACCGAACGGACGGATACGGACGACCTTGCGCTCAATGATAGAGCCGACGGGATATTTTTCTTCGATGTTGTCCCACGGCTTGGGCTGAAGCTGCTTGTAGCCCAGCTGGATGCGCTCACGCTCACGATCCAGAGACAGAATCTTCACTTCGATTTCGTCATTAATCTTCAGCACCTCGCTCGGATGACCGATGCGGCTCCAAGCCAAATCGGTAATGTGGATAAGGCCGTCCACGCCGCCCAGATCCACAAACGCGCCGAAGTCCGCAAAGCGGCGGACGATGCCCTTTACGACAGCGCCCTCTTCGAGGATCGCCCATGCAGCAGCCTTCTTCGCGGCGGATTCCTCAGCCAGCACTTCCTTGCGGCTGGCCACGATGCGCTTCTTCTGCTTATCTACGTCGATGATCTTGACCTTCATCGGCTGGCCGACAAACTGCGAAATCTTCTCAACATAGCGCTGTGCCAGATGGGAGGCGGGGATGAAGGCGCGAACGCCATTCACATCCGCAATCAGGCCGCCCTTGATGGCTTCCTTGCCCACGGCGTCAACGTACTCATGATTTTCGTACTTGTTCATCAGGTCTTCCCAGACCTTGCGGTTCACGATGTTGCGCTGAGACAGAAGCACATTGCCCTCGCCGTCATTGACCTTGACGACCTCGACCTCAATGGTATCGCCCAGCTTGACGTCCTTGTCCACCAGGTCTTCGCGCTTAATCAGGCCATCGGACTTGTAGCCGATGTTGACACAGACCTCATCGTCGGTGATCTGCACGACAGTGCCGGTCACGGTCTGGCCGTTGCGGATGCGGACGAGCGTTTTTTCAACATCGTCCATGAAGCTCTGATTGTTCTTTTCCTCCTCAGTCATGGCCGTTTCTTCAACGGACGTGGCTTCCTTGATCTGCTCCTCGTTCATACGGGTGACAACCTCCTTAAATGACCAATCCGGTGTGGATGCGCCGGCGGCTATTCCGATTTTTTCCGTGTGGATATTTGCAAAGTGCGGCGGGAGCTCCGACGCACATTCCACCAAACAGGTGCGGGGGCAAAGCGCACAGCAGCTTTCATACAGCTTTCGTGTGTTGGCGCTCTTCTTCCCGCCTACCACCACCACCGCGTCCGACCGCTTTGCCAGCTCACAGGCGGCATCCTGCCGCATCTGTGTTGCCGGACAAATGGTACGGCGCACCTCAAGGTCCGGGAACAGCCTGTTCAAGGTCGGTTGTGTCTCCGCCCATTGGCCGGGCGGATAGGTGGTCTGAGCAACAAGCAGAGGATGCTTCAGCGCGGGCAGCGCTTCCATATCCTGAAGAGAGGAGAGAACGTAAACGAGGTCTCCGCCCATTCCTGCAATCCCGATGATTTCGGGGTGCTTAAGGTCGCCCAGCAGAAGCACGGGCAAGCCCTTTTGCGTGTGGTCATAGACCAGCGCGTGTAGTTTCAAAACGAATTCGCAGGTCGTATCCACGACCGTCAGCCCGCGAGCCTGACAATCGGCATACGTTTGCGGCGGCTCACCGTGGCTTCTGAAAATCACGACTGCGCCTTGCGGCACATCTTCAACCCTTTCCGCCACGGAAACGCCCAATGCCTTAAACTCGTTCAAAGCAGCGTCATTGTGAATCAGCTCGCCCAGCATCACGCAGGGTATTCCCTGCGCCTTGGCCTTCTGAGCAGCGTTTCTCGCCATCGTTATCGCCCTGCGCACACCTGCGCAGAAACCTGCATGACGGGCAATCTCGTAAGGCATAAACCCTCCGCTTCAAAAACCTTGGGCTAATAAACAAACATTCGACGCAAATCCTTTAAATCCTTCTTTTTAAGTTAAGAAAAAAATATTTTTTCTTATTCTCAAAAATCAGGCTGCATTTAAGGCGCGGATTCCGCTGCACATCCTGTCCATCAGACGGGCGACGGTCTCCGTGTTCATCTCCTCCGCATATAAATCCTGTACTTCTAAAGGTTTGCCGAACCAGACATCGTTTCTGCAAAAGAGCTTGCAGGGCCTTTCAATCAGCACCGGCACGAGCGGCACCTTGCAGCGCAGGGCGATAAACGCCGCGCCGGACTCGATATGCTCCATCGTGGTATTTTTGCAGCGCGTTCCCTCCGGAAAAACAGCCAACACATGCCCCTGCCGAATCACGTTCACACAGGCACGCATGGCCGCCATATCGCTGTTGTGCCTGTCGACCAAAATCATATGCAGCTTCTGTAAAACATAGTGGGCAATTTTCTCTTTGCCCAGTTCCTTTTTGCCCAGAAAGTGCGTTTCAAACGGGCGCACCTTGACGGCAATCAGCAGCGGGTCAAACCAGTGCTTATGGTTGGAAATCAAAATAAACGGCGCTTCCGATGGGATGTTTTCAACGCCGTGATAGCGCGTGGGATAAAACAGCAGCATCAGGTGCGCAAATGCCCGCGCAAGGGTAAACAGAAAGGTGTGTTCCTTCTTTTTTTGCTGCTTTTTCTGTGGCTCAGACATTCCGTTTTTCCTCCACGATGCGCAATATTGCCTGCACGGTCTCCTCAAATGTCAGGTCGGACGAATCAACGACAACGGCATCCTCGGCCATTCTCAGCGGATCAACGGCACGATGCTCATCCTGCTCGTCCCGCGCCTGCACCTCCTTCAGGATTTCCTCCAGCGGGGTGCTGTCGCCCTTTTCTCGCAGCTGATGCATCCGCCTGCGGGCGCGAGCCTCCGGCGAAGCCGTCAAAAAGATTTTAGCTGTCGCGTGTTTCAACACCACCGTACCGATGTCGCGTCCGTCCAGCAGCATGGAGGTGTTCTGCGCCATTGCCCGCTGCGCCGCCACCATTTTCTGCCGAACGGCGGAAAACCGTGACACGGCGGAGGCAGCCTGTCCCGCCTGCTGCGTGCGGATCTTTTCCGACACATCCTCGCCGTCCAAATATGTCCTTTGGGCATTATCTGCGTAGGATACGCTGATTTCCGCCTCGGACACGGCCTGACAGACGGCCTTTTCATCATCCAAGGACACACCGCGCTTCAGCGCAGCCAACCCCGCTGCACGGTACATAGCGCCTGTATCCAGATGAAGGATATCGAGCCTCTTGGCGACTTCGTCCGATATGGTTGACTTGCCCGCGCCCACGGGTCCGTCAATAGCGATTAGAAGCGGCATACGGTCTCTTTCCTTTCTCTGTTCCGCAGCGGCGCCGCATCGCTGCGCCTTGGCTGCTTACCCGCATATTGTAGTCCAACAGGCAAAAATCGTCAACAAAAAGCAAACCGTTTTTACAGCATTTTCGCAGTAAAAATGCTCCTCGTTTGCGAGCGGGGAGCATGAATTTTATCTTTCTTTGAGTTGTCTGGTTATATCGTTTACCTGCGAAGCCAAGGTCGCATTGCTCTTCATATCCTCAGAAACCTTGTCGCAGCCGTGCTGGATGGTGGAGTGGTCTCGCTTAAAGGCATCGCCGATGCGCGGGAAGGACACGTCCGCCAGCGTTCTGCTCAGATACATGGCCACCTGACGCGGTACGGTGATTTCCCGATTGCGGCGTGAGCCCATGATATCGTCCACCGCCACGCCGTAATAATTGGCGACTGCGACGATGACATCCTCGCAGGTGAGACGGCGCGGTTCAACGCGCTGAAAGACCTCACGCAGGGCTTCCTCCGCCAGAGACACATCAATGGGGCGCTTCGTTAGCGCCGCATACGCGGACAGGCGGGTCAGACAGCCCTCCAATTCGCGGATATTGCTCTCAACGCGCTCGGCAATCAGCGCCAGCACCTCATCATCCGCGTTCATCATTTCATCCCGCGCCTTCCGCTGCAAAATGGCGATGCGCGTCTCCAAATCCGGCTTTTGAATATCGGCAATCAGCCCCCACTCAAAGCGGCTGGACAGGCGCTCCTCCAAGCGCGGGATTTCCTTGGGCGGCTTATCGCTGGAAATGACAATCTGCTTTCCGGCGGAGTGCAGGGCGTTAAAGGTATGGAAAAATTCCTCCTGCGTGCGCTCGGCCTTGGCCAAAAACTGAATATCGTCCACCAGCAGCACATCCACGTTGCGGTAACGGTCTCGAAATTCGGCGTTCTTGTGTGCCTGAATCGCCGAAATCAGTTCGTTGGTGAACATCTCCGTGGTGATGTACTCAATGCGCGCCTTCGGATTGTTCTTCAAAACAAAATGCCCGATGGCGTGCATCAGGTGCGTCTTGCCAAGCCCCACGCCGCCGTAAATAAACAGCGGGTTATACGCATCGGCCGGGGATTCCGCAACGGCCAAGGATGCCGCATGTGCAAAGCGGTTGTTGTTGCCGACAACGAAGGTATCAAAGGTATATTTGGAGTTGAGCTGCGCGGCGGAGGCGTTTTTCTGCGCGGGAGCGGTGCCGTTTTTCAGTTCCTCGGCCTGCTGCGGCGTGACGATTTTGAGTTTGAGCGGACGGCCGGCAGCCTGCGTCAGAGAATTGGCAACCAGCGCCGCGTACCTTTTTTCAACAAAGGAACGATGAAAATCCGATGAAGCCTCCACATAAAAGGTATCCTCCTCCAGCAGAATCGGCTTCAGTGCGCCGGCGATCCATGTATCAAAAGAAATCGCTCCCATTTCCGGGCGCATCATATCACATGCGTCTCTCCACAGCGCTTCCGTTTCCAAGTCTCTTCCCCCATTATCATGCAAAAGAATATGCAATTGCCGATTGCATTTTGAGCGAAAAAAAGTACTCCACACGGCCGCAAAGAAATCCGCCATGTGGATAACTTTTTGTGGATAAGTCGGTAACTCCCGACCGCCTGACTTACTATATCAGATTATCCGCAGAATTTCAAGGGTATTTACAAGATTTAAAAATTGAATGTGAACAAAACTGTTGATAACTTCCGCATCTAAGTGTTGTAGATAATCGGAGCGCTCACCACAAGAAATAGTTTTCAGTCGAATCGTAATATGTATTTATATTTAACTTTTGAATAAAAATACGCTTTCGGTGAGATAAAAATATTTTTCTCTGCTTGACAGAGCGGCAAAAGGCTTCTACAATCAGGCTGCACAACCATGCGGAGGAAAAGCAATGGAGCAGGCGGTCAACGGCGTTATCATCCATTATGAGGTCTTGGGTCAGGGGCGGCCGCTGCTCATGCTGCACGGAAACGGCGAAAGCTGCGCAATCTTTACCGAGGCGGCGGAGCGGCTCAAGGCGCGCTTTACCCTTTATTTGATTGATTCCCGCGGGCACGGACAGAGCAGCCCCGTCAGCGCCTATCACTATGCGGATATGGCGCAGGATATGCATGACCTCATCATGGCGCTGCAATTGGACAGACCGATTCTGTACGGCTTCAGCGACGGCGGCATTGTCGGACTGCTGACCGCCATCCGCTGGCCGAAGCTTTTGTCCGCGCTCATTGTCAGCGGAGCGAACATTGCGCCCGTCGGTCTGGGTGTCAAAGCGCTGTTTCTCGGCCGGAAGGACTATTTCAAAGACCCGCATCCCTTAAAACTGCTGATGCTGACAGAACCGCACATCAGCACGCGGGCGCTCAAAAAAATTCAAATCCCGACCTATGTGCTGGCCGGCAGCAGTGACCTGATTACGCTTCGGCACACAAAACGCATTGCGCGGGCGATTCCGGGCAGCGTACTCAAAATTTTTGAAGGCGAGACGCACGGCTCATACATCGTTCACAGTGCAAAAATCGCCGGGTATCTACTGTCTTTGCCGATAGAGAAAGGATAATATTCATGGAGCCGACGCAGGTACTGAGGCTGGTGCTGGACATCGGAGAGGCGCTCTTAAAGAGCGGCGCGGAGGTTTATCGGGTGGAGGATTCCGTCGTGCGGATGCTGAACGCCTACGGTGCGCAGCGCGTGGATGCCTTCACCATCCCCTCCTCCATTGTGGTGACGCTTTTGATGCCGGACAGCGAGCCTGTCACGCAAACCCGCCGCATTGTGGGCGGAAAAACCAATTTTGACCGTTTATCCCGTCTGAACGCGCTGTGCCGCCGCATTTGCAGGGATACGCCGAATGGCCAAGAAGCCGAAGCCGAGCTTACGGATATTTTATCTTGCAAGCCCTATCCCTTCTCTGCCCAGTTTGCCGCCTACATGGTCATTCCCTTTGCTTTTGCCGTTTTCTTTGGCGGAACGCTTCAGGACGGGCTGGCCTCCTTGGCGGGCGGCGCAATCCTGTTTCTCACGCTTCGTCTGCTTCAGGGGCTGGATATCAGCGCCGTTTTTACGCATTTGGGCGGCGCGTGCGCGGCGGCGGGCAGCGCTTTGATTTTGACTGCGCTGGGCCTGGGCACGCATGTGGATAAGATTTTAATCGGCAATATCATGCTGCTGATTCCGGGCATTGAGCTGACGAACGGCATGCGCGACCTGTTCTCCGGCGATATTTTAGCGGGGCTTTTGCACATCGGCGAGGCCGTCTTTCTCGCCACCGTCATCGCGTTGGGCGGCGCATACATTCTTTCGCTCGGAGGCATGGTATGACAGACGGAATGCTGCTGCAGACGCTCATGGGCGCAATCGGTGCGCTGGGGTTTGCGGTGCTGTTTAATATGCGCGGGCGCATGCTGCTGTTTGCCTTTTTAGGCGGTGCGCTGAGCTGGGGCGTATATCTTTTGACCGGCGGCCAGTCGCCGAATGATCTGCCGAATTATCTTTTTGCGTCCCTGACCGCAGCAGCCTATGCCGAGATGCTGGCGCGAGCCTTAAAAACGCCCGTGACGGGCATTTTGGTGACCTCTTTGATTCCACTTATTCCCGGCGGCGCGCTCTACTACACGATGGAATCATGCATCAGGGGCGATTACGCGGACTTTTCCGAACGCGGCGTGTATACCATCTCCGTTGCCGCGATGATGGCGCTGGGCATCATGGCGGTGATGATGGTGATGCGTGTATATGCATCCGTAAAGCCTCGGCTGAAAAAGTGAACGAAATCTATCCGATGGGAAGGAATTCCGTTTAATCAACGCTCCGCAGGAATGTACGTCCCGCATGAATGGCCGCCCGTACCTGCTCAGGCGCAGGCCCGCCGGAAATATTGCGCATGGCAACACAGGCGGACAGAGAAATGGCGTTGTAGATATCCTCATCAAAGGCAGGGGAGAAGGTACGAAGCTCCGGCAGAGTGAGGTCAAGCAGCGCCTTGCCCTCGTTCAGGCAGTGCGCGACCAATTCGCCCACTATGCGGTGTGCATCCCGAAAGGGTATGCCCTTGCGGACGAGATAATCCGCGCAGTCCGTCGCATTGGCAAAGCCCGCGCCGGCGCTCTTTTCCATATTCTCGGTACGGAAAACACAGCTTTCCAGCATGGCGGTAAAAATGTTCAGGCATTTTATCAGCGTATCCCGCGCATCAAAAAAGCTCTCCTTGTCCTCCTGCATATCCTTGTTGTAGGCGAGCGGCAGCCCCTTCATAACGGTCAGCAGCCCCATCAAATCGCCGTATACGCGCCCCGTCTTGCCGCGAATCAGCTCGGCAACATCGGGGTTTTTCTTTTGCGGCATCATACTGGAGCCGGTCGAAAAGCCGTCATCCATTGTTAAAAACCCAAATTCAATGCTCGAATACAGTACGCACTCCTCGCAAAAACGCGACAGATGCATCATGCATACGGATGCGGCGGCCATATAATCCAACAAAAAGTCTCTGTCGCTCACGCCATCCAAGGAATTCATGGAAACGGAGGAAAAATGAAGTTCCTGCGCAACATACTCCCTGTCCAAGGGATAGGTCGTTCCGGCCAATGCACCGCTGCCCAGCACCATCACGTCAGCAGCCTTATGCGCATTTTGAAATCGCACGATGTCCCGTGCAAACATCTGAAAGTACGCCATCAGGTAATGACCTAAGGTAATCGGCTGCGCCCGCTGCAAATGCGTGTAGCCGGGCATAATGCTGTCCGCATAGGTCTCCGCTCTGGTCAGCAGAAGTTCGCACAGCGCCTTCAGGCTTTCAATGGTCGCAAGACAGGTTTCCTTGGCGTACATATGCATATCCAGCGCCACCTGGTCATTGCGGCTGCGCCCCGTATGCAGACGTTTTCCCGCCTCGCCGATGCGTTCGGTCAGCAGACTTTCCACCAGCATATGGATATCTTCGCTCTCCGGCGGAAACGCCACACGCCCTGCATCCATGTCCTCGCGGATGGATGCTAAGCCCGCCTGAATTTTTTCCCCGTCCTCCTCGCTGATGATGCCCTGCCTGACCAGCATTTTGGCGTGCGCCATACTGCCCTGAATGTCCTCCCGATACAGCCGATGGTCGAAGGAAATCGAGGAATGAAAGTCATCCATCATATGATCGGTCGCCTTTTGAAAACGCCCTGCCCACAGCTTCATGCGAATTTCTCCTTAACATAACGATTAAACTATGCCCGCAGACAAAAGCATCTGCGGGCAAAACCATCAATGGAATCTTATCAGATCTTGGATGCCGCCGCCTGATCCACCAGAATGACGGCATTCTCATGCGCACGGAGAATGGAGGCCTGTACCTTGGGCGTGATATCGCCCTTGACGAGCGCCTTGATTGCGTCCGCCTTGTCCTCTCCCATTGCAATCAGCACAACGGTCTTAGCCGCCATGATGCCGCCGATGCCCAATGAAATGGCCTGACGCGGCACCTGTTCCTCGCTGTCAAAGAAGCGGCGGTTGGCCTCAATGGTGGACTTGGTGAGATTGACAATCTGCGTGCCGTAGACAAACTGCTCGGCAGGCTCATTAAAGCCGATGTGCCCGTTGCGGCCGATGCCGAGAAGCTGCAGGTCGATACCGCCTGCGGATTGAATGGCCTTGTCGTAGCGCTTGCATTCCGCCTTCAGGTTCTTGGCGTTTCCGTCCGGCACATAGGTCTCCTTCATGTTGATGCCGCAGAACAGATTATCCTGCATGAAGCGATGATAGCTCTGCTCATGGTCATAGGAAATGCCCACATATTCGTCCAAGTTGTAGCTGACGCACCGGGAAAAGTCCAGCACACCGGCCTTGTGCCACGCGATGAGCTGCTGATAGGCCTTTACCGGGGAAGAACCCGTCGCCAGACCCAGCACGCTGTCGGGCTTTTTCGTCACCTGTGCGGCGATGAGCATGGCACAGGCCAGAGAAACCTGCTCGGCATTTTCATATACATGAAGCTGCATATGTATCTCCTCCGATTCTTCATCAATGTTTCAGGCAGCACCGCACCAATGGAAAGGCGAGATGAATCGCCAGGCGAGCGGCGATGCCCGCATCAGTGTAGAGGTGTCCATATGGTATTATATCATTCTTTACCGAAAAATCAACACATCCGATTCGGCCCTATGAACAAATCAAGAACACTCTGTAAATATATTTCCCTTTTTCTTGCGTTTCCCATCGGTTCGGTTCTATCAGAAGGATGAGGGAAGGTGAAAAAAGTGCGCATTTTCAAGCACAATTTGAACAATACTTGATTTATAAGGCTTTGCAGGCTTTGGGAGCTTTACAATCAGCCGAAAAATCAACAAAAAATCAACAGACCTTTGAAAATGTGCTGCCGTGCTTCTTATCAGCTCTTGAAAATGTGTCTAAAATGTGCCAAATATATTTTATGTATACCCATCAATAGTTTATGCAAACAAAAAAGCTCTGCTCGATAGCAGAACCTTTGCGTTTTAGCTTCTTACTGATTGGCAAGCTCTTCATACAGCTTTTCAGCGTATTCATGGACGATCAGAAGAGCTTGGGGAAGAGCCGCATCCGCATGATCTGCATCAACAGCAGCAAGACATTTCAACAGGTATTCCAAATCAGCGGCTTTTTCCATCATATGTTGGCCCTCCTACTTTTTGATACCGAGCGCTTGCCAATATGTCATTGGCTCGGCGCTGTGCCTCTTCGTTCGCATGGACGTATACGCTAAGCGTCATGGATGTATCTGCATGACCCATCTTTTTGCTGACGCTGGTCGTTTCGTTTTTCACATGAACAAAGCTTATCTCTTTGCCGAAGGCGCTGAAGAAACCGTTCCAGCATCGGGACTGCTCTCGGTGCGAAGGGATATTTTCTGAGAAGAGCCAGACTGATTTTCAAGGCTCAGGTCAAATTCAGGTTATCGCCGCTTGCAGCAGCAGGCTGCGTTTTTCGCTTCTTCCAATGCAAAAGGCCGAAGGACTTCTGTCCTTCGACCATTCGCAAACAATCTGTTTTTGTATAGGTTTCATTACACCCGAATATTCCTCCGCTCCATATAATCCATGACATCACGGACGGTATGAAGCTGCCACATATCGCGGACAGGGACTTCAATGCCGTATTTATCCTCAAACGCGCCGACGATGCTGACCACGTCCAAGGAGTTCAGTCCCAAATCCTTCACAAAATCGGTGTCCTCGGTGAGGTCGGAAATGCCCGTCACCTCGAAGACAATCCCGCGAATCGTATCCAGCATAGGTGCTTTCTCCTCTCTCTTTGCCTCCGTCTCAGGTGATATTCCGCTTGATTTTTTTGGACGCTGTTTTTTCAAAGGGAATGTCGCGCACCTTTATCATCTGGATTTGCTTATAGGAAGGAAGGGTGCTGTTCACCTTCTGAATTTCGTCCTCCAGCGTGCGCATGATTTCGTAGGCGCTCATGCCCGCAGCCAGCTTGGGATTCGGATAGACCTGCAGGGCAAGCTGGACATCATCGTCCGATTCGCCCGCATGGACGCCATAGGCAACGGCTTCCATGACCAGCGGAATGCCCGACACATACTGTTCGATTTCCTCCGGCATAACCTTTTTGCCGTTTTTAAAGACAATCAGACTCTTTTTTCTGCCCGTGATATAGAGATAGCCGTCGGCATCCGTGTAGCCGAGGTCGCCGGTATGAAACCAGCCGTCCGTAAATTCCTGTGCGGTGAGCGCATCGTTCTGATAGTATCCGGCGGAGACACCCAGCCCGCGCACCAGGATTTCCCCGTCCTCAAAGCCGATTTCCGTATCCGGCAGCGGCAGCCCCGCCGAATCCATCCGCTGCGCCCGATTGCGGTTGCAGGTGACCATCGGCCCGCACTCGGTGATGCCGTAGCCCTCTAAAATCTGCACGCCCAGCGCGTCCATATGCCGCAGAACGCGACCGTTCAGGTGCGCGCCGCCGCAGGAAGCCAGGGACAGGTTTTCGCCCATGACCTCATCCCGCGCCGCCTTTACAAAGGCCGGCATCGCAAGACTTCTGCGCAAAGCGTGCGCGGAGAAATACGCCTCGGCCTTTTCCAGTTTTCCCTCCTGCTTCAGCAGCGCCATTGTCCGCATGTACAGCGTTTCCGCCACCAGCGGCACAGCCGTCAGCGTATGGGGGCTGAACAGCTTTAAATCCCGCAGCATATGCTTGAGCGAATAGGTCAGCCCGACCGTCCGTCCCTGCGAAATATGTCCCAGCACCCCGCAGGTCAGGCCGTAGGTGTGATACAGAGGCAGGGGCGTAAAGACGCGCTCGCCGACATAGACCATCGCCGCCGCGCCGCAGGCGTTGGTGAGAAGGTTTTTCTGGCTGAGCATCACGGGTTTTTGCTCGCTCGTCGTGCCGGAGGTGAAGACAATCATGGAAGGCCTGTCCCGCTCGTCCGGTTCGGTGTCCCATGCAGGCAGCATCTGAAGCCGCAGCGTCCCCGCGCTCACAAGGCCGTCAAAATCCGCATCTCCGCCGGTGCCCGTCATGGCGATGATGGCGGAAAGCAGGCGTTTGCGCATCGGCTCAAAGAGCGGCAGCAGCAGGTCGTCGCAGATGACGGACGTCGCCTCGGCGCGCAGCAGCATCCGCTGAATGGCGTCCTCCGTATGCTCCGTATCCAAGGGCACGCTGACGCCGCCCGCCAGCACCACGCCGAACATGGCGACCAGATAGCGGTAGGAATTGCCGCCGGCAATGGCCGTATGCTGCCCGTCCAAGCCCATTGCCTTGAGCGCCGCGGCAAAGGCCAAAGCATCCTGCCGAAGCTGCAGAAAGGAATACGCCTGTCTTTCGCCCTCGTTGGTATAGGTCACGATGACATCCTGCGTGCCGTATTGACGGGCAATGCCGTTCAGCATATCCAAAAATGTCTCGTACCGATTCACCGGATACAGCGGATAATGTCTTTCACTCGTCATATCGTCGCTCCTTTCAGTCGCTCTTTATTGAATAAAAACACAATGCCTTGTGTTTCTATTTCGAAATTCCTCAGCCAAGCAGGCTGTTCTGCTTTTCCGCATCCGTGTACGTCAAGCGAAGATGCTCCTGCATTTCCTGATAATGCCCGCGCATCATCAGGACAAACAGGTCGGTCAGTTCCGCGTCAAACTGCGTTCCCCGTCCCGCGTTGAGCTGCTCAATGGCCTTTTCCAGCGGCATTTTGGGACGGTACTTTCGGTCGCTGGTCATGGCGTCAAAGGCATCGGCGATGGTAATGATGCGCGCTTCCCTGGGGATGTCCCCGCCCTTCAGCCGGCGCGGGTAGCCCTTGCCGTCCATCCGCTCATGGTGCGCCGCCACGATATCGCTGATGTCGCCGAAAAGCGTCAGCTTGGAGATAATTTTTTCGCCAATCAGAGGATGCTCGCAGATGGCGGCAAACTCCTCATCCGTCAAACAGTCGTCCTTGAGCAGCACCGCATCCGGCACGCCCACCTTGCCGACATCGTGGAAGAGCGCGCTCACGCGCACCCGCTCCACCGTTTGCTCATCCATGCCCGCTTTCTCGGCAAGGCAGGCCGCGTAATAGGCCACCCTGTCGGAGTGACCGCGGGTATAAACATCCTTGGCATCGACCAAGAGACGAAGCGCCTCGATGGTCTCCATGTAGCTCTGATTGAGCCTGTTGTTCGCCGCCGTGAGCTGCGCATTCTTGCGGACAAGGCTCTCATGCAAGGACGCATTCAAAATCGCCGCCGAGGTCTGCTGCGCCAAAATGCCAAGCAGCCGCGATACGTCCTCGTCCTTCACGCCCAGCGCATCAATGACCAAAAAGCCTAAGGTATCGCTGTCCTCCTTCTGCGCCTTTAAGGGCGCTATCAGGAAGCCCTGCTCACGCTGCACAGCGCCCGTCTCCGCCGAGCGCTGTCCCGCCTCCCGCAGCAGGGGACGGACGCCTTTTTCGAACTGTTCCAGCGTCATGTCATACGGGCCGATGCCCATGTACTGACCCTCGGCCCGCTCAGACTCCTTCAGGAAAATGAGCGCACCCGCCGTGTTGGAAATCATCCTTGCGCTCTCCAAGGCCAGCGCCATGATATCTCTGAGCGGCATCAGCCGGTTGAGCCTGGGGCTTGCCTCCAGAATCTGCATGAGACCGTCCCGATAGTCGCGGATAATCCGCATCTGCCGGATGGACTTGACGCAGGATTCCACCAGCAGCTCAAGCTGGTCAAACCTGTCCGACTTTTCGTAATAGCCCTGGATGTCGAGCTGACGCAGGGTGTTTAAGGGCGGCGCCAGCTCCATATGCCCCGTTAAGAGGATGATGTACACATCCTTGTCAAACGAGCGCAGACGGGTAACGACCTCATCCCCGCACAGCGGCTCCATCAAAAAGTCCAGCAGCAGGATGTCATAGTGCGTCTCCTGAATTTTTTCAAGCGCCGCAACAGGGTCATGCTCCGTATCCACCAGATAACCGGAGGCCTCAAAGTACGCCTGAAGCGCCGGGGTGATGTTGACATCATCGTCCAGCACCATCATGCGCATTCCGTTTTTTTGCAAACCGGCACGGTTTTTACGCACGGCTCTTTCCCTCCTCCGAATCGTCCGGCAGCGGAATGGTCAGGCAGAAGGTCGAACCGTGGACGGACGTTTCTTCTAATTTGAGCGTCCCGCCGAACTTGCCGCGCATCAGCGCCGAAGACATATAAAGCCCCAAACCCGTGCCCTTCACGCCCTTGGAGGTGAACATCTCCTTGAAGAGCTTTTCCTGAATGTGCGGAGGGATGCCCGTGCCCTGGTCGGCCACGGACAGGCAGATGCTTTTATCGCGGATAAAGGCGTGCGCAGTGATTTCGCCGCCCTGCGGCATGGCGTCAATGGCATTGCCCGCCAAATTGCTGACCACCTGCACCAAGTTGTTGATATCGCCCGTTATCTTGAATGTGGGCAGCAAATCATTCACGAAGAGCAGCTTGCATTTGCCGCGCTTCAGCTCGTGCTGCAGCAAGAGCTCAACCCGCTTCATCAGCTCATCCACGGTAAATTCGCCCGTATCGTTGGTGTTCATGTTGGCAGCCAAGCCCTTGACGGTGGTGATGATATCCGACATATAGGCGCAGCAGCTCCGTATTTTTTCCTGCCAAGCCATCATTTCTTCGCTGATAGCCTGATGATCCTCGTTTGTGACCTCGCTGTCGCCGATGCTCTTTTGATATTCTTCCGTTAATTTATCCAGCATATTGACGCTGCCGGAGATGGACATAATCGGCGTTTTCAGGTTGTGCGCAATGCCGCCTATCATCTGCCCCAGGGAGGCCAGGCGCTCCCTTTCCATCGAACGGGAGAGGCTTTCCTGTTCGCTCCGCATGGATTCCCGAAGGCGGGTGACATCGCGGAACATTGCCAGATACCCGTGCAGCTCCGCGCCGTTTAAAAGAGGGGTAATCTCCACCACATAGTAGCGTCTGTGCCCGTCCTGCTGGAAGGTCTGCTCATAGGAAATCACGCTGCGGGATCTGCCTGCCGATTCCACGGAGCTTTTCAGGCTGTACAGGAAGGTGCGGCTGTCATCCTGCACCCGCTGGCACGCCTCGCTCAATGTCCATCCCTGCACAAGGCAGCAGCGCTGGGAAAAGGTATCGGCAAAATTTTTGTTGCAGCTGTAAACGCAGTAGTCATCGTCCAGCACCACATAGGCATCCGAAAGACCTTCCGCAATGCGCTGCAGCGCCATCGGCGCAAGATTGAGAAAACCGAGCCAGTAAATCGCCGCCGCTTGGCAGAGCACCGTCACCGTAAATGCCAGCGGCGTGGCGGCAATGGAAAGCGGCATAACGGCGAAGGTCGCCAGACAGTTGACCACCATCGGCACGGCAATGCTCACGGCGAACAGCACCGACTGCCGCATACATATCCGCGAGCGGCTCTTCATGCCGTAGCGAATGATGACGTACAGCGCCGTCAAAAGGCACAGATACCCGTAAATGCCCTGCACATAGAAGTATGCGCCGAAGCGAATTTTGCTGGAATCAACGGAAAAGACCGTATAATAGAGGTGATGGTAGGGGTTGGTGAACACCATCGCAATGGTCACGCAGGACGGAACGAGTAAAAAGTAAATGTTTTTGTTGCAGCAGCGCTTGGAAAATGTCAGCGCAATGAGCAGTGCGAAGGGAGAGAGCGTCGCCAAGCCGATATTGGAAGCGGCATCACACAGAAACAGCGCTTGTGCGTCTTCAGGATCGACCAGCCGCATGGCGATGATGGCCGCCTGCCACACGACCAGGGACAGCGCAAGCAGGGCAAACATATTGTCGATGGGTCTCCTCTTTCCCTGCATCCTGCTCCATAAAAGGAAGCCCAGAATCAACGCAATGTCCGCCAGCATGATGTAAAATTCGATAATCGGATACATCCTTCTTACGCCTCCTTCATCCCGCCGATAAGCCTGACAAGCGGCGGCTCCGGCCAGATGAAGCCGGCAGCCTTCAGTGCGTCCAATGTCCTGCTCAAATCGGTCGTTACGTTTCGCTCCATCCCGTCGGCGGACAGGAAGACCGCCAATGTCGGCAGATTGGGAGAGCTGGACGAAGTCATCCTTTCCCTGTAAAGCTGGGTAAAGGCCGCATCCGAAACGGTCTGAAGCCCCAGCGCATTCGCCATCTCGCCCAAGGTATAAGTCTTTGTCGAGGCCAAGTGATAGACGGCGCCGTCTGCCTGCATGAGCACCGTCATCGCACGGGCGCAGGCATCCACGGGGGTCAGCTCAAACCGTTCCCCAAGCCTGCTTTCCGGCACGCAGCCGACCTCATGAAGCCCGCGCAGAAGACGGCAGAACATATTTGTGCCCGCGTTTCTCTGAAACTTTCCGTCCTCCGCCCTGCCGCACAGGCGCCCGACGCGCATGATCTGCGCATCCAAGCCCTGCTTTTCCATCGCCGAAATGACGGCGGCCTCCGCATATAATTTTGAAGCAAGATAGGCATTGTCCAAGGCGTTCTGCCCCATGTATACATCCCGCTCGCTCAGGCAGAAGGGCTGAGGCGCGTGCGTCCCCGCCACGCTGAGGGTGGATGCATGGCAGAGCGCCGCCTCCGCATCAAGGCAGAAATCAATGATATGCCGCGTTCCCTGCACATTCGTGTTCCGGATGCCGTCATCCACGGCATAATGGCGCACGTCCGCAGCGCAGTGGATGACCTGCCCTGTCCGCAAGGCAAGGTCTGCGTATTCTCTGAAGGGAAGGCCGAAGCGCGGCTTGGTCACGTCGCCCTGCACGATTTTAAAGCCCATGAGCTTGTCGCCGAAATATTCCCGAACGGCTGCCTTCAGCCCGTCCGCGTCCCGCGTGAGACAGACGATGAAGTTGCCCGCCATGAGCATTTCCTTGAGGACGTGTGCGCCCAGGAAGCCGCTGGCGCCCGTCAGCAGCATGTCGCCGTGTGGCGGCCGCATATGCCGCTTTTCGGGTGCGTATCGGGGAAGAGCGGCCTTCTCGCGCTTTTGCGCCTTCCCTGCGCTCTGCACGGCGGGAATGCCGCCTGTTAAAAGGGCGCGCTGAGCGCGTAAAGTGGGGGCGTGATAAAACTCATCCAGCGTCATGCGCTTATCCTTTTCGATGTATCCGCTCAGCACCATCAGTGCCGTTAAGGAGGTGCCGCCCAAGGCGAAGAAATCATCGTCATCCCCGATGTCGGAAAGCCGCAGTGTCCGCTTCCACAGCGCGGAAATCCAATCCTCTGTCCCGTTCAGGGTTGCAGCGGGCTGCCTGCGCTCAAAGGGAAGACGCTCCAGTGCCCGCCTGTCCGTCTTCCCGCTCACCAGACGCGGGATTTCCCCCAGCGTGTCGATTCGCGCAGGGAGCATATAAACAGGGAGGCGCTTTTTCATGTCAGCCGTCAAAGCCCGCTCGTCATAGCTCTCCGAGGGGACGACAAACAGGCGGAGCGCCTGCACCTCTCCGTCCCTGCGGACGGCCACCGCCGCCGCCTCCTGTACGCAGCCGCTTTCCAGCGCTGCGCTCTCCAGTTCGCTTAATTCGATTCTGTGCCCATCTAATTTGATTTGTCCGTCCCGCCGTCCGGCAAACGCCCATTCGCCGTTGGGGAGCAGGCGCACAAGATCGCCCGTCTTATACATTTTTTCGTTTGAATAAAACAAATCGGGCACAAAGCTGCCGTCCGTCAAATCCTTCCTGCCCGCATAGCCCAGCGCCAGACATTGACCGGCGATGTACAATTCACCCAGCGCCAGCGGCAGCACTTGTTCGCCCTGCTCGTTCAAGGCATAGAAGCGGCAGTTCGCATCGGGACGGCCGATGGTGATGCGCCTGCTCTCGTTTGTCACATCCACCCATGAACAAAGCACGGTCGCCTCCGTCGGCCCGTACTGGTTGATGATTCGCGCCTTGGTCTGCGCCTGTATCGCGTTTTTCAGAGAAAGGGTCAGCTCTTCGCCGATAAGCAGGATTCGGCGGACATTCTGAAGGCTGCCTCTGAACGCATGGCTGGTCAGCCCCAAGCGCATACGGGACGGGGTCATCTGAATCAAATCGACCTTAAAGGCATCGATTACCCCCGCCAGACGCACTGGCATCAGCATCTGCTGGTCATCTGCCATGACCACCGTGCGCCCCAAAATGAGCGGCAGCCATGTTTCGGTGACGAACACGTCAAACATATCCGAGGTCGCGCACAAAACCGTGCCGCAGTCGGCCAATAAGCTCTCGGCCTCCGACGCCAAATTGGACAGCGCCGAATGCGGAACAGCGACCCCCTTCGGCGTCCCCGTCGAGCCGGACGTAAAGAGGATATAGGCTGGTGATGCCGGCTCAGGCGGCGGCAAAAAGCGCTCCGGCCTGTCAAAGCAGGGGGCGAGCAGCCGAATGCCCTCGTTTTCCGCAAAGGGGATGGCCTCATCCGTCACCACGACCTGCGCCTTCGCCGTTTTCAGCATCTGCAGCATCCTGTCCGCAGGGAAAGAGGCGTCCAGCGGCAGATAGGCGCAGCCCGCTGCCCAAACGCCCAGCAGAGCGGGCAGCAAATCCAAGCCCCTGTGCAAAAGGATGCCTACGCTTTCGCCCTGCTGCAAACCGTTTTCCGTAAGGTAGGCGCCGAATGACCGTGCCTTGCGGACAAGCTCCTGATAGGTGAGCGACCCGCAGGTGTTGACCACCGCCACATGCCCCGGCATGAGCAGTGCGACCTCCTCGATGCGCTCCGGCAAGGTCGCCCTGTCGATGGGCGTTGACCGTCTGCGCGGCCTGTCAAACAGGCGTACCCTGTCGACCGATGGCAGCATGGAACGCATGGTGAGCGGTTGGTCAGGCGAAGCAATGCCGTTTTCCAGCAGCGCCGTCACCGCTCTCAGCACAAATTCCGCCGTTGTATGGGCAAGGCGGGCGGCGTCAAAGGAAAGCTCCAGCCGATAGCCATCGTCCTCGCGCACGGTCTCCAGGGAAAGCAGCGCCTTCACCGCGCCGTACGCAAAATCCTGCCTGATGAGCGGAACGCCGCCCAGCTCAAAATGCTCCGGTGAGGCGGGCAGGAAGGAAAACAGCGTGTCATACAGTGCTTCTCCGCTCCTTTTTCCGGACAAGCGCATCAGCTCGGCAGGGCGTATATCCATATGGTCGAGTGCGCCCAGCGCTTTTTTGAACACCCCGCGCACGGTGTCCGCAAAGGTAGATTCCGTTTTCAGCATTAAGGGGAGGGTTCGGACGAACGGACCGGAAACATCCATCCATTCGCCGCCGCGTCCGGCCATCGGCGTCCCGATGCACAGGCTGTCCGTCCCGCGAATCCGTGCCATAACCGGCATAAACGCGGCGCAGAGGACGGCATACGGCGTGACCTCCAGCGCCCGCGCCAAGGCATCCGTTTTGTCGGAGGTTTCTTTGGAAAGGGTGCTCTTTAATACGGCGCAGACGGAAGACTCCTCCGTGTGATAATCCATGGGAAATTCCGGCGCACGCTGATATTCCCGAAGCTCACCGCGCCAGTATGCAAGCGTTTTTTCATCCGCTGCACGCTCAGCGGCTTGCAGCGCATAATCGCGGTAGCGAAGCGGCGGCATCGTCACCCCCTCGCCCCGATAGAGCGCATCCAGCCGCCGCACCAGCAGCGCCCCGCTGATGCCGTCCGACACGACGTGCGGCATGTCGATAAAGAGGGTCTGTCTGCCCTCCGCATCCGTATACACGGCGGCGCGGAGCAGGGGCGCAGCGCTCAAATCAAACGGCCGCACAAAGGCGCGGAAGGCATCCTCCCATGTTTTGCCCTCGGCCTTTTCAAGGGTCAAGTGCGCCTTGCTTTGATATTTGGCCAGAATCTGCCCGTCCCGCTGCACAAAGGACACACGAAGCTGCTCGTCCAGGGAAAGCAGGTCGTTGAACGCCTTTTCAAGGCGGTCGGCGTCGATTTTCCCCCGCACCTCAAACGCGCCGGGCATATTATAGGTAACATGGCCGTCCATCAGCATCAGCGCGTAGAAGTTCTCCTGTGCCGGAGAAAGGGGATATTCATCCCGCTCGATGGCGGGAATATCAGACTGATTGTGCGGTTTTTCCGGTGTTTTCCGCTGATTCGGCAGCAGCGCCGCCGCCAGCTCCCGCGCACTTTTGTATTCATGCAGCGCCGCCGCGGGCAAATCCGCATGCAGGGTTTCCCGAAGCCGCGCCAGCGTTTTCAGGGCGCTTAAGGAATCCCCGCCCGCCTTAAAATAATCGTCCGTCACACCGAGGTCGTCATTCTGCAGGGTTTCCCTGAATATCTTTAAGACAGCCTGTTCCGTTTCGCCGTCCGCCTGTGCCGCCTCGCTTTTGATGTCCGGCAAGGCGCGGACATCGACCTTGCCGTTCTGCGTCATGGGCAGAGCGGAAAGGAACATAAAGCGCTTCGGCACCATATAAACGGGCAAAACAGCCAAGAGCCGCGTCCGCAGCTTGGCCTCATCCAAGGGGCTTGAGCAGGCGATATAGGCATTCAGCCCGTTTTTACCCATCACGACACAGGCATCCTGTACATCCTCCTGTGCCTTCAGCGCCGCTTCGATTTCGCCCGTCTCCACGCGGCGGCCGTTCAGTTTAATCTGGCCGTCCCGCCGCCCCAGGCAAATCAGCTCGCCCTGCTTGCTGATGCGCCCCAAGTCGCCCGTTCTGTAAAGTCTTTTCTCAAACGCCGTGGAGACGAACGCGGCGTCGGTCTTTTCCGCATCGCCCCAATAACCCAGGGAAAGGCAATCGCCCGCAATGCAGATTTCGCCCGCAGCGCCCATCGGCACGGGACGCAGGGCATCGTCCAGCACATAGATGCGGCAGCCGGGCAGGGCATGACCGCAGGTAATTTCATCCGCCTCATTCAGCATCTTCGCGCTGACGCATACAGTGGCCTCCGTCGGTCCGTATTGGTTATAGATTCGCGCATTCGTCAGGCGTTTTAAGCGATTCAGCAGCGTCTGCGGGAAGCGTTCGCCGCCCAGCACGAGGCTTTCCGCATGATACAGGGCGCTTTGAAAGCGCTCGCTCTCCAAATACGCCGTCATGCGGGAGGGCGTCATGGACACAAAGCCCGCGTCATAGGAGCGCATGAGCGCCGCCAGTGCGTCCGGATCGTTCATTTCTTCTTCAGATGCAATGACGATGGTGCGGGCATTCAGAAGGGCTGCCGCACTTTCAATAAGGAAGGCGTCAAACGCCGCATTGCACAGGGAGAGAACGGCGCTCCGCCCGTAAAAAGGCGCCATCTGCGCGGCGAAATTGAACAGCGCCTTTTCCCCGACCGCCACCAGCTTCGGCTCGCCCGTCGAGCCGGAAGTCGCCACAAAATAGGCGGGCCGTTCCCCCTTGACAGCATCCGCCGGACGAAGCCGCTGCAATGCGCCGTCCGCCCAAACAACCGTTGAATCCGCCTTTTCACGAATTTTTTCAAGCCTTGCGGCAGGCTGATGCAGGTCAGGCAGCAGGAACGGAACGCCCGCCAGCATCGCGGCGCACATGGTCGTGAAGAGCGCCCTGCCGCGCTTTTCTTCTATGGATAATACATCGCCCGCGTGAAGCCGTTCGGCAAGCGCTTCGGCATCTTTCAGCAGCGTTTCGTAAGTCGTTCGCTCGCCCCGCTCAATGACTGCTGCGCGCCTTGGATAGCGCAGCGCGGTCTGCAAAAGCGTCTCCCGCACACTGCCCTTGGCAGCCTGACCGCCCGACAGCGTCAGCGTACTGTCTACCTCCGCCGTGTCCATGAGCCGAAGCGCGCCCAAGGGCGTTTCGGGTGCTTCCAAGGCGGCGGTCAAAATCGTGAACAGCGACCGGACGAGCTTTTCCGCCTCTGCCTTTTCGTAAAACTGCGTTAAATAGTCCGCATCCAGCGTAAGCTGTTCGCCGTTCGAGGAAATGTGCAGGCACAGCTTTTCCGTCTGACAGCCGCTGTAATACCAGCGTCCGTTAAAGGAAGCCTTCATATCTCCCGCCGCCGTCGTCACGCCCGCCTGAAAGGACAGCACCGTATCAAACAGCGTTGCGCCGCCCGTCAAGCCTTCGAGTTCCGAAAAAGGCAGACGCTCATGCCGCAAAAGCTCATACCACTGCTCATTCAGCCCTTCCATAAAGCGGGAAAACGGCATGTCAAGCGGCACGTCCGCCGCCATCGGCAAAGTCTGAACGAACATGCCTGGCGTTTTTTTATCCTGAACGGTGCGGCGACCCAATACAGGCACGCCGATGCAGGGCTTTTCCTCGCCCGACACGCGCTTTTTGTAAATCATCAGAGCGGACAGGAACAAAAGAAAGGGCGACATGCGCTGATTGGCGCAGAAAACATTCGCAAGCCGCGCCAGCATACGCGGCAGACGGAAGGAAACCCTTTCTCCCACCGGACTGAAGCATGGCAGCTTTTCGCCGCTTGGCTGAAAAGAGGATAATTTTCCCCGAAAGAACGCCGAATCCGCCTGATGCTTTTCGGATTGCAGGTACGCCTCTTCTTCCGCAACGTGCGCCGCATAATCGGGCATCGCATCGTCGGAAAGCGTTTCTCCGCGCAGAAGGCGCAGATACGCATCCACCATCGCCTGAAGCAGCAGTCCCTGTCCCCACGCATCGGAAATCAGGTGGTGCATACACAGCATCACGCCGCCCGCACGGGAGGACACGCGGTATACGGCGCAGGAATATAAAGCTCCGTCCCGCACCCGCATGGGCGCAGAGGCGACCGCCTGAAGCCATGCCTCCGCTCCTGCGGCATTCCGCGAAAAATCGTATTCGGAAAGCTGCGGCTCAAAGTCAGGCGCAAGATACTGCTCAGGCTTTCCGTCATGCACCGAAATACGGGTGCGCAAAACCGGCACGCGGCACAGGACGCTTTCGGCGGCTTTTTTGAGCAGCGCCAAATCGACCTGACCCGTGACCTCCAACGCACAGCAGATATTGTTTTGCGGCGTGTCGGGAAAGGCGGTTTCAAGCCTCCAGATATTCATCTGACTGTTGGTCAGCGAAAAAAACTTTGAATTGTTTATCGTTTCGCTCATGCCAACGCCCCTCTTCTTTCGCAAAAGTCACCCGCATTTTATTATAATAAGCCATCCTGCCGATGTCAAATGCCCTACAGATATTTTTTGAAATTTCAGCCCGTTTTTTCCATGCTTCTTTTCGGCAGTACAGTGAAAAAACAAAATTCACGGTTGACAAATAAGAAAAGACGCTGTATCATACGCACATACCAAACCTGTGAGAAAGAGAAGTAAGCAGGATGGCGTCTGGCTCAGAGAATCGCGGCCGGTGAAATCGCGGTGCAGAGGCGCTTGCCGAATGGACTTTCGAGGGTGCTCCCGAACATGAGTAGGGAGTGACGGGAACTGCGCCCGTTATCAAGGCGGCATGTGTGATGGCACATGGAGAAGAGGGCTTTTTACAAAGCCGAAATTGAGTGGCACCGCGGTACATCCGCCTCAAGCGTTTGCTTGGGGCGTTTTTGTTTAAAAAGCCCTCAGTCTGACCATCAAGAGCATTCCGAAAATCGGAACACTTGAAGGAGGAAACCATGATGAAAAAGCTGCTTGCGCTCGTTCTTTCCCTGACCCTGATGATGACTCTTACGGCTGCGACGGCCGAAAATGTGACCATCGGCATTTCCCAGTTTGCCGAGCACGCTTCCTTAGACAACTGCAGAGAGGGATTTTTGCAAGGCTTGGCCGAGGCAGGATTTGTCGAAGGGGAAAACCTGACTGTTCTTTATTCCAATTCTCAGGCTGACAGCGGTACGGCGACGCAGATTGCGCAGTCCTTTGTTTCTCAAGATGTCAGTCTCATCTGCGCCATCGCAACGCCCAGCGCACAGACGGCCTATAACGCCGTCCTGTCCGCCAAGGCCGACATCCCCGTGGTGTACACCGCCGTTTCCGCGCCCATTGAAGCGGGTCTTGCGAACGACGACGGAACGCCCATCGGCCTTGTAACCGGCACGAGCGACCTGCTGCCCGTCAAAAACCAGCTTTCCATGATTCGCTCCCTCCTGCCGCAGGCCAAGACAATTGGCCTGCTGTATACGACCTCCGAGACCAACAGCGAGGTGCAGGCCGCGCTCTATGAGGAGATGGCGGGCGAATACGGCTTTGATATCGTCTGCGGCACGGTGACCTCAGGCGCCGAAATTTCTCAGGCTGTACAATCGCTGCTGCCCCAAGTGGACTGCCTGTCCATGCTGACGGACAATACCGTGGTCAGCTATCTGACCGTTGTGCTGGCCGCTGCGGAACAGGCGGGCAAGCCCGTCTTCGGCAGCGAGGTCGAGCAGGTGACGCTCGGCTGCGCCGCCGCCGAGGGCTTGGACTATGTGGCGCTTGGACGGCAGACCGGCGAAATGGCCGCCCGCATCCTGAAAGGCGAAAGCGCCGAGAGCATCCCCTATGAAACCATCCGCGACAGCGCCCTGTACATCAATTCCGAGGTGCTGCACGACCTTGGTATCGAATTGCCCGAAGAATTAGCTTCCCGCGGCTATACGGATATGGCGGAATAAATCCTCGGAAAAAGAGGAGAGTGTCTCCGGGGCGCTCTCCCCTTTCCATGCGAAAGGCGGAAGGACATGGCAGACGGCAGAAGCACGTCGGTCAAGGCGTACTACGATGAGAACGCGCTCAGGGAGTGGAATCGGCTTTCGGAGCATCCCTTTGAATTTGCATTGACCACCTATATGATGGAAAAGCATATTCGTGCGGGCGAGAGCATCTTGGACATCGGCGGCGGTCCGGGGCGGTATGCCGTGCATTTTGCAAAAATGGGCTGCGAGGTCACGCTGGTTGACCTGTCGGAAGGCAGCATCGCGCTGGCAGAGAAAAAATGCGCGGAAGCGGGTGTTTCGGTTGACCTTCACGTTCACAACGTGCTGACCTTGGATGAATTGCCCTTAGGAAAATTTGACCATGTGTTTCTGATGGGACCTTTATACCATCTGCCAGGCATAGGCGACCGCCGCACGGCAGTCGCTCAGTCGCTCAGGCGCCTCAAAATCGGCGGGCTTTTGTATACCTCATTTATTCTTGATTTTTCCGGCTTTATTCAGGATATGAAAAACGGCCCCGGCCTTCTGCCGGAGGATTTGAAAAGCCCGATTTCAAGAACGCTTCAGGATTCCGTGCTGCACGGAAGGGACTATTTCGGTCCCGCTTTTACGACCATCTGCTTTATCAACCAGAGCAAAATCGTTCCCTTCATGGAGGAATTTCCGCTGGAAACGGTGCATCTGTTCGGGCAGGAGGGCTTTCTTGCCCCCAATGAAAAGCAGCTTTTATCCTATCCCGCCAAGGAGCAGGCGCTGTGGCTGGACATGGCAAAAAAATTTATCGAAGCGCCGCAGCTTCTTTCCTATTCCGAGCATGCCATGCATATTGGCCGCAAACTGAAGGACGGTTGACAGAAGATGAGTATTCTTTTGAACACGCTGGAGCAGGGGCTGATTTACGCCATTATGTCGCTGGGTGTCCTGATCACCTATGTCATTTTGGATTTTCCCGATATGTCGGTGGACGGCGTCTTTCCTTTGGGCGCGGCTATCTCCGTGCTGATGGTGACAAACGGCTGTGACCCTGTGCTGGCGCTCGTTTGCGCGGCGGCGGCGGGCGCTGCAGCCGGACTTTTGACGGGTCTCATTCATGTCAAGCTTAAGGTGCGCGACCTGTTTTCCGGCATCATCATGATGACCGCGCTGTACGCCGTCAATATGCACATCGCCGCCGGCTCTTTGACGGCGGGCAAGGCGAACGTCCCTTTTTTCAGCACCAAGAAGGTCAAGTATGTCACCATCTTTGAAAACAACCGGCTGACGGACAGCTTCCCCGAATGGTTGGAGCCGTACACGGTGCTGATTATCGTGCTGATAATCGTATTCATTGTCAAGCTCCTGCTGGATTTATTCTTAAAGACCCGTGCAGGTTATCTGCTCCGCGCCGTGGGTGACAATGACACGGTCGTGACCTCTTTGGCACGGGACAAGGGCAGCGTTAAAATCATGGGACTGATGCTCTCCGGCGCGATGGTCGGTCTCTCCGGCGCGGTGCTTTGCCAGCAGCAGCACACATTTGAAGTTTCCATGGGCACAGGCGCGATAGCGATGGCGCTGGCCTCCGTCATCATCGGCACGAATTTATTCAAGCGCATCGGCTTTGTCAAATCGACCACTGCGGTCATTTTCGGCTCCATCATTTATAAGGCGTGCGTCGCCATCGCCATTCGTGCGGGGGTTCCCGCCAGCGATATGAAGCTGATTACGGCGCTTCTGTTCCTAATCATCCTTTCCTTAAGCGGGAGAGAAAAAAGGCGGTTGAAAAAGCATGCTTGAATTAAAGAATATTCAAAAGACGTATAACCCCGGCACGGTACAGGAGCAATGCCTCTTCTCCGGCTTTTCCCTGACCATTCCCGACGGACAGTTCGTGTCCGTCGTCGGCAGCAACGGATCCGGCAAAACAAGCATGCTGAACCTGATCTGCGGCAGCATCGAGCCGGACGCGGGGCAAATTCTCATGGACGGTCGGAATATCATCAAAGATAAAGAATTTATCCGTGCCCGTCAAATCGGCCGCGTCTATCAAAACCCGTCGATAGGCACCTGTGCGCAGATGACCATCTTGGAAAATCTTTCTTTGGCCGATTTTAAAGGCAAGCACGCCGGCCTTCAGCGCGGCACTGACAGGCGCAGGGTTGACCATTATAAGGCGCTCCTTCAGCCGCTGGGTCTCGGCTTAGAAGATATGCTCCATGCCCGTGTCGGCACGCTGTCCGGCGGACAGAGACAGGCGCTTGCCCTGCTCATGTCCACCATGACGCCTATTTCCTTTCTGATTCTGGACGAGCATACCGCTGCCCTTGATCCAAAAACCGCTGATGTCATTATGACGCTGACGGATAAAATCGTGCGTGAGAAGAAGCTGACCGCCATCATGGTCACGCATAATCTCCGCTACGCCGTCGAATACGGTGACCGCATCCTGATGATGCATCAGGGACACGCCGTGCTGGACAAGTCGGGTGCGGAAAAAAAGGCCGTCCGTATTGAGGACCTGCTGAAAATATTTAATGAGATAAGCATTGAATGCGGGAATTGAATAAACGACTGTTTTAAAATGCCTTCATCTTCATAATGAAACGATTTTATTTAATAATGAAGGCATTTTTTCTACAGCTGCATCCGGCAGCATATTATGTTGAAGAAAAATCGGTTGTTTGGATGCTGCTAATGCATATACATATAATTGATAATGGAGGTGCGGCATGGGACTTTTTGATAAACTATTAAGGCGGGAACAGGTGCAGCCTGAGACAGCCGTCATTGCAGAAACGGCAAAGACCTTGAAGCCGGTGGATGCCTCCGACATCGAGAAGTCCATTGCCGAAAAAGCTTCCCATTTGAGCGAATACAAAAAGTTCCCGCTGACCGATGTGACGGCCTTGGGCGGTATCTTTTCTTCACTTGTTCCCGCTCTGCGGACAGTGGCACAGACTGTAACGATGGATGGTCCTTTCTACATGCCAATCAATTTAGGCAATTCGACGCTGAGACAGTATAGTAAAAATGATCCCGGTATATTGTCTCCATTCTTTTCTAACAACGGAAAGTCCAAAATGGCAAAATTTGTCAAAGTTCAGTCTAAAAATGTAGCCGCAAGCTCTGTCATGCCCGTTAATCCAATGATGATAGCCATGTCGTTGATGATGGTGGAAATCGACCATAAGCTGGAAGCCATTCGGAAAACACAGCAGGACACTCTTTCCTTTCTGCAGGAGGACAAAAGGGCGAAACTGCAAGGCAATTTAAATATGCTCTCCGATATTTTGGATAAGTATAAATTTAATTGGGATAATGAGCAATACAGAAGTAATTACCATATGAAGGTGCTGGATATCAAGCAGAGCGCCGAAGAGAATATCATTTTTTATCAAAAGCAAATTGCCGCTAAAATCAATCATCTGCCATCCGTGTTTTTCGATCAGGCGCTTCAAGATGCGATGAGCAAAATCGCTGACAATTTTCAGGATTACAATACGGCGCTTTATCTGTTTGCCTTCTCTTCCTATCTGGAAGTGATGCTGCTGGGAAATTTCTGCGGGGATTATCTAAACTCCGTAGCGCACAGGGCAAAAGAGTATCAGACGAACTATCAAAAGCAATTTGAAAAGTGCCGTGATTTTATGGTCAAGGTGTCAGAAGGCTCTGTTCAAACGAAAATTCAGAATGTCGTCGGACAATCAGGCAAGTGTTTGAGCAATCTGATGGAAAAATCCTCCTTTTTGAAAAAGGATTCGATGAGCGATTGGTTTAAAAACAGCAGCGAGAAATTATTGAAAGATAAGGAGAATAAAATTGCGCGGCTTATCGCTGAATTTGAAACGAGCCGAGGAGACGGCGGCGAACTGTTTCTTGACAGCATTCGAAATGTTGAAGTTATCTGCAACAAAACCGAAGCCTTGATGTTTGATAAAGATTATATTTATTTAGTCGCATAAACCGTGTATCAGGTATAAGCGAAAAAAACTAAGACTATTTTTTCAATCATTGGGGCTTCTAAATTCTGCCGTTGATACATTGAAAATATTATTCTGCCTTCGGAACATTTTTTGTTACGATTACATCGCAATCCGTTCCGAATAAGTGATGGAGCACCACATCGCCGATATGAACGGGAGCATTCAGTTCACATTGGTTAATTTTCTGCATAGCCTCAAAAATTTGTGTCTTGGGGATAGCTTTGGTCAAACGAACGCTTACAAGCGGCAGTGTGCCGCCAATGACGCGGATACTGGTTGCAATAGTACGACGCGGGTCTGTCAGTTCCTGTGTTGCGTAAGCAGCGCCCTTCGGGCATAAATTGCCGCTGACGGAAAGCACGGTACTCCCTTCATATTCTGCGGTCATTTCACAGCCGTTGGGACATATGATACAGGTAAAGTTGCGCTTCATTCTGCATCCACCTCCAAATCAGTAGCATCTGACAGCATCTGCGCTTTAATCGGAAGCTGAATCATTTCAGCCGGCAGGGCTTTCCGCATTTTCTTTCGTATAATTTCTTTCCCGTTTTGCCGAACAACGATACTTGTATTAGTGAGAGGCTTGCGTACTCTCAAAGACAGAACAAAATTCTTTGTGCCGCTGATGCGCTGCGGAATGACATGACCGATGCAGGAGCCTGCCCTTACTTCTAAAGGGCAAGAGGAAAGTTCACCATTTTGCAGGTATTCCGTGCAGCTTTCTGCCAAAGCCTCGGCCTCCAAAGAAACAAAATCCACCAAGTCATGCACATGCAGCACATTGCCGGCGGCAAAAATGCCGGGAATATTCGTTTGACAGTTTTCATCAACAAACGCACCTTGCGTACGAGCATCCAGCTCCACCTTGGCACAAAGGCTTAGTTCATTTTCCGGAATTAAGCCTACAGACAGAATCAGCGTGTCACATGGGATTTCTGCTTCCGTCCCCGGAATGGCACGGAAATGCTCATCGCATTGTGCAACCGTGACGCTGTTTAAGCGTTCCTGCCCTTTGATATCAATCACCGTATGGCTCAGGTGAAGCGGAATATGATAATCGTTCAGGCATTGCTCAATATTGCGGGGAAGGCCGCTTGGATAAGGCTGTGCCTCATAAACACCCATCACATGCGCACCCTCCAATGTCAGCCTGCGCGCCATAATCAAACCGATGTCGCCACTTCCTAAAATAACAACTTCATGACCTACCATGACGTTTTGAAGATTGATATAGCTTTGCGCAACACCTGCTGTATAGACACCGGCAGGGCGAGTGCCCGGTATCGCCAATGCACCGCGTGTACGCTCCCGACAGCCCATCGTAAGCAGCACGGCCTGCGCATGAATTTGAACAAGACCCTGTTTCCGATGAACAGCCGTAACGATTTTGTCAGGTGTAATATCCAGCACGGTACAGTCTGTTATATAGGGAATTTTTTCTGCTTCGATTTGATCGATAAATCGCTGGGCATATTCTGGGCCGGACAGGGATTCGCCGAAGCGAGTCAGTCCGAAGCCATCATGAATGCATTGCCGAAGGATGCCGCCGAGCTGCTGCTCACGCTCCAAAATTAAAATATCTAAAATGCCGTTTTTTCTCAGACGCAGTGCTGCCGCAAGACCTGCGGGACCACCGCCGATGATGACGACCTGATGCTGTTTCATGCCTGCTCGCCTCCTTTAACAACGCCGATAAACATGGCGGATGATCCGTTTGTCAGATGCACGTCAGTAATATTTTTGTGAAGTTCGTCCCGAATCAGTGCAGTGATTCTTGTTTCGCAATAGCCGCCCTGACAGCGTCCCATGCTGGCGCGTGTGCGCACCTTAATGCCGTTCATGGTACATACGCCCAGCGGGTTATGAATGGCAGCAATAATTTCAGCACGGGTGATGGTTTCACAGCGGCAGATGATTTCGCCGTAATCAGGGTTTTCTTGAATCAAACGACGCTGTTCCTCACGGTCGGCATCATGAAAACGTCGAATGCCGTGATGAATCGGATCAAAGGCGGGATTAGACACAAGGGTTTCATGTCGGCTTAGCATTTTGACCACACGGCGGGCAATGGGGAGTGCACTGGTAAGCCCCGGCGATTCTATGCCGACAAGATTGATGACTCCCGGCACATCGTCCCTGCATTCAATCAAGAAATCCTGAATAGCGCCTGTGTCAGGGTCAATGCGCTTTGGGCGCGCTCCGGCAAAGGTGCGGATATAATACGCTCGCTTCATATGTTTAAACATGCGAGCGCCGCTTTCCTGCAAGCCGTCCATGCCGGATTGAGAAACGCTGTAATCTTCACCGTCGGAAACAACAAAGCTATTGGGACCCACCAACAAATTGCCGTCCACCGTGGGGGTAGCGTGCGTATCAAACGTGTTTTTCTCTGTTGGCGCAGGATAAACGGGAATTTTGGCAAAAGCTCCTGCTTTCTTGTCAAGCACGAAATATTCGCCCTTTACAGGCTGAATAACATAGCCGGGGATGCCGAGCATTGCACTGATTTCTGCACTGTTTAAGCCTGCGCTGTTGATGACCCAGCGACAGGTAAAATTACCTTTTGTGGTGTGCAGCAGATGCTGACCGTTCTTCAGCACCTCGCTGCCTCTCACTTCGGTATACAGGTGGTAATGCGCTCCATTATGAACAGCATTTTCAGCCAAGGCAATTGTATACAGGAATGGATCCAGAATGCCGCTTGAGGGACAGTAAATGGCAAAATTCCCTCCTGCGGAGGGATCGATTTCGTCCATTCGCTTCCTGTCAATCAGCTCCATGCCAGGTACACCGTTAGTTTTCCCTCGCTCAATGAAATACTCCAGACGCTTCCTGTGTTCATCCGTAAAACCGATGATCAGTTTGCCCGTGCGCTTGAAAGGCACGTCCAGTTCCTTGGCAACACGATCAAATTCGGCATTTCCTTCGACAGCGCATTGCGCCTTTAATGAGCCCGGCTGATAGAGGAAGCCGGCATGCAGCATGCCGGTATTTCGTCCGCTGGTATGTGTACACACGTCCGACTCCTTTTCCAGCACGGCAACGGACAGCTGATAGCGGGTTAATTCGCGTGCAATCGCACTTCCGACTACGCCGCCGCCGATGATGATGATGTCATAATGCTGCATAAGGTTGTCTCCTTTCAAAAAATCAGGGTTGCATTTTTGTGTGGTTTATTTTATTATAGAAATGAACGAAACGATTGTCAATTTCGCATAAATAACAGATATGTTAGCTATGCTAATATTGGAGGAAAACGCATGGATCTGCACTTGCTGAAAAATATTGTATGTATTGCCGATGAAAAAAGCATTACCAAGGCAGCGGAAAAACGTTTTATTACACAAAGCGCGCTGAACCAGCAGCTTCAAAAGTTAGAAGAAGAGCTTGGTACGCCGCTGTTTGTCCGCATCCGAAACAACTGGCAGCCCACTGAAGCGGGAGAAACGTATCTGGCTTCGGCCAGACAGATGCTGCTGTTGAAACGTGACACCTATCGCCGGATTGCAGACTTCGCGGAAAAGGCTCGCCATCATTTTGCTGTCGGTCTGATCCCTGAACGCGGCATTGAGATGTTCACGGCGGTTTATCCGGAGTTTCATCGGGTCTTTCCGGATGTGCAGATAGAGCCGCAGGAATGCGCAGTTTCGGAAATGCAGCGTCTGATTACGAACGGGCAAATTGATTTGGGACTGGCAACGCTTATAGAAAAGCAGCGGGACGAAAACATCTATCACCTTATGGCTGAGGAAGAAATTTTGCTTGCCGTTCCGTCCGATCATCCTCTGGCACAGGGAAAAAACGCCGATGAAGAAATTGATCTGTCATTGTTTGCGGATCAGCCCTTTGTGCGCATTTATCAGCGTTCCACAATGTTCAGCCTTGAGAAAGAGCTGTTCCGACAGGCTGGCTTTGAGCCGCGAGTACTGTTTTCCACAGCAAGCTGCCAGAGCAAATATCGCATGGTGGCGCTTGGCATGGGTTGTGCCCTTTTGCCTGCCGTATATGCGATTCCCGATAATAAGGTGACTTATTTTCAGCTGCCGCAGCGACCCACGTGGCAGATTACATTGTGCAGCCGTCGGGACGGTTATTTAGGACGACCCGAAAAATATTATCTGGCGCTTTGTAAAAAATATTGGGAAGCAAGGGCAAGAAAATAAAGAAACCCAGCATATCTTAAATTATATGGTGGAGACACTATTTAAGCCCCATTTCTCTGCATTTGCGCCAAAGCGTCGTCTTGCTGAGACCCAGCAGCTCGGCAGCTTCCTTTTTGCTTTTTGTTTTTGCCAGCACCTCTTCGATTTGACGGCGCTCCAGTTTTTTTAAGTTAGGTTCATCTTCGGAAGACGACGATGCAAACTGCGGCGCTGCTGAACGCTGGGCAGCGGGCAAAACCGCCTCAACATCCTTGACGGAAATTTCATCGGCCTCGCTCAAAACCACAAGCTGCTCGCTGACATTTCTGATTTCGCGCACATTACCCGGCCATGCATATTTTGCGGCAAAAACGGCGGCAGACAGGCTTAAACGGATCTCCGCCTTGCCGAATTTATGCGCATAATAGGTCAGATAATGCTGCATAATCAGCGCCACATCTCCCTCACGGTCGCGCAGAGGTGGGAGCTGTACAGACAGCACTTTGAGCCTGTAATACAGGTCTTCGCGGAATTTTCCCTGCTGAATCATGGCCTTCAAATCGCGGTTCGTGGCGCAGATGATGCGAACGTTGATTGGAATGACGCGATTCGCGCCGATGCGCCGCACCTCACGCTCCTGAATGACGCGCAGCAGGCGGCTCTGCAGCGTCAGCGGGATTTCACTGACCTCATCCAGAAAAATTGTTCCCTCGTGCGCCATTTCAAACAGGCCGGGCTTGCCTGCCTTGCTTGCGCCCGTGAAAGCACCCGGCTCATAGCCGAACAGCTCACTTTCCATCAGATTTTCAGGAATGGCGGCACAGTTGACTGCCACAAAGGGTGCATTGGCACGCTCACTTTCGTTGTGAATAGATTGTGCAAACAGTTCCTTGCCAGTTCCTGTTTCGCCTTGCAAAAGAATGTTGCTGTCCACCCGTGCAAAACGCTGCGCCTGATGGATGGCCAGCCGGATGGCCGGACTTGTTCCCAAAATGTCGTCAAAATGATACTTGGCCAGATGACCGCTGGCTCTCAGCCTGTCACGCAGACGATTTTCGGCATTGGTGATGGTGTGCGCCGCCTGAAAGGTGACGAATGTTCCCAAATACTGTCCGTCATGATTCATTGGGGCGGAGTTCAGCACAAAATTATTCCCATTGACGCGCACAATCTCATTGGTATAGGACTCATTGCCGCGCAGAATAGCGCTCATTCTTCCTTCCGGCAGTGCCATGCTGACCGGTTGTCCAAGACAATCCTCCGCTTTACGTCCGAGCAGCTCGGCAGCAGCAGGGTTAAAAGTGCGAATCAGATTGTTCTTGTCAACGGCGATAATGCCCTCAAACACATTGCTGATGATGCTGCGAAAAATGATGCTGTTTTCCTGCTCAATGTGAGATACGTTCGCACAGCGCTTCGCCTCCGTGATGGCCAGAAACACTGACTCAACAGATGAGTAAATCAGCCCTGTCGGAATATGATGTTCCTCACAGAAGCGGCAGGTGTTATGTCCGGTCATTATCAGCTTACAGCCATCCTTCACGGCACGTTCCAAGCCGTCCATAAGGTCGCGTTCGTTGATGCTCATCGTTGTGTAGGCACGGACGGGCGCAGAAAATTTCTGCTCCATAAAGTGAACGCCGCGGATGGTATTCACCGTACCCACCACACCTAAAGGCTGCTCTCCGTACCGGGCAAAAACCTTGCAGACAGAGGCGGTAATATCACTGCTGGTGACGGGAATTTCTACCACCGGTACAAGATAATTTCGTTCCTTCAAGCTGGCAGCCGTACCGCCGCGGCTGACGATGACATCTGCGTTATAGTGCCGCGATACAATAATATCCGGCTGAATCTCGCAATCCACGGTATAGCTGAGGTCATCACTCTTCCCGAAAATTTTCTCATGGAGCGCCCATGCTTCATGTACCACGGCTTCCATCGCGGGGTCAGGCATAACAAATGCAATATTCACCATCATCGACACCTCATTTTTCAGCCCCATTATAACAAAATTTTCGGGTATATTTCAAGACAAGACTAAACATTCTTGACATGCAGAGCAGACAGCTTCTTAATGTTTATGATGCTGCAATGGTTTTTTAATGAATAATTAACAAATGCCTGTCATAAAATGCCGCGTCCGACTTGTGACCGGCGCGGCATCTTAACTTTCGTCCGTTCATGCAATTGGCTTACAGCTCTTTGCATAAACGTTGGCATCTCTTGAGGAGTACGGCAGGGCATGCCCTGCCGTATATCCTTTGAAGCGAAAAATCACTTGAGACCCATCAATTCCTTGCCGACTTCGTTGCGAGCTGCATAAATCAGACCCTGAATGAAGGCGTTGCTGGTAGCCATGTTGGTCTTGGAGCCCAATTCTGCGCTGTTGACGCTCCTGTGGGAGTGGTCGCAGAAGATGGCGCCGTTGTATCCGCTGCGGACGAGCTGCTTCATGATTTCGTACATATCAGCATAACCGTCCTGAGCGAGCGTTTCCTCAAAATAGCCGGAGTAGTCGGAATCGAGGGGAGCGGAAACATTGCGGAAATGCACTTCAAACACCTTGCCGCCGCGGACAAATTCGTCGATGTCGCCCAGCATATCATCGGTGAATAAAATACCGCCCTCCAGCCAGCAGCCGGTACAGAGCTTCATGCCGAGGTATGGGCTGTCATTAGCCAATGCAAAGGCACGGCGATAGTCATCAGCGGTGATGATTAAGCTGCCAACACCCTCCAGATAGGGAACGGGCGGGTCATTGGGATGCAGAGCCATGCGCACGCCGGTCTCTTCACAGGTGGGGAGTACGGCATTCAGGAAATACTCGAAGGTTTCCCACATTTCTTCTCGGGTGTAGATGCGGTCGCCCTTTACCGGGAAGTTCAGGATTTCTTCCATGTCGGAAGCACCGGCGTTCGCACCGTGGATGGACTTGGGTGTGGTGTCAGAGCGGGAGATGCCGAAGGGCTGCCAAGCAATGGCGCAGGTGTCGATGCCAGCAGAGGCCAGCAGCTTCAGATAATCCTTAAAGCGTTCAATTTCCTCATCTCGGTTGTCATATGCAAGGTGAATGGCGGTGTCCTTCTGGAACTTGTAGTTGGAGGCCAGCAGGATGTCGAAGCCGCCTTCTTCAAAGTTGCGCAGACGCTGCACGATCGGAGCAAGCGCTTCATAAGTCAGCTCATCATCAGCGATGGACAGTTCAACATGATTGATGCCCATCTGCTTGTACATGCGAAGCTGGTCATCCGTGGTGCCGGAGCTGACACTGGTGGCAACCAGCTTGGGGTAGGCCACGGGGCTGGTCTTGGACGTATTGAGCGGGATAGCGGAAACGATGCTGTGGGAGAGTGTGGCTCTCTTCTCAGACAGGGCAGCAGAATCAACGAGGTTATCATCATCGATCAGATCCCAATCAGCGCTGAAGGCTTCTTTTTGGGAGGGCTTGGCTTCTTCAGTCGCTTCCGTTGCGAAAGCGGTAAGACCCGTGATGAGCATCAGCAGAGTGAGCACCAGAGCTGTCAACTTTTTCATTACGTTTTTCTCCTCTTCTTGAAAAATGTTCGTATTTTCAATTGAAAACACTTCAAAAAAGGTCAAAAAAATGCACTATCTGCCTAACGGAGGCGTTTTCGTCAACAGACAGTGCACTGCGAAATGAAGGAGATAAAATCAGTCGATATAGTCCTTCAGGTATTCGGCGTAGATTTCAGTCTGTTCCTTTACATACGCTTCGGTCTCTTCGGGGGTCTTGTTGGTGACCTGAACCAGCGCATTGTTCGCATAGTTGAGCAGGGTCTCATTGGTCATAACCTTGTTCAGCGCTTCGTTCATGGCATTAATCACACTGTCATCAACAGAGTTGGGGGCAGCCAGATAGAAATGCTTCGGGAACACAACGTCAACGCCCTGTTCCTTCATGGTCAGCAGTTCAGGACGGCCGGACAGATGCTCATCAGCCATGATGCCCAGGCAGATGAACTGGTTGGTTTCCAGATAGTCACGAACGAGACCGGCCTGCGTATCGATAACGTCAAGGCGCTTGCCCAGCAGCTCAGTAATTTTCTGAGCAGCAGTGCCGGCATCAACGATGCTGAATTCAACACCGGTCGCTGCCTGGAAAGCGAGAACGTGCAGGTGTGTCAAGTTGCCGGTTTCGGTTGCGAAAGTGACTTCGCCGGGATGCTCCTTCATGTAGGTGATCATGGAGGAGAGGTCGTTGAACTTCTCATTCTCGGAATTGATCAGGAAGCAACTGGAATAATCCATGAAGGGAAGACCGGCCAGTTTGAAATCCTCCAGAACGCTGAAGTCATACAATCCCATCAGTTCAGCGATGTCTCCGCCGCTGTGATAGAACACGAAGCGATAGCCGTCATCAGGATTGTTCAGCACATCATCAAAAGAAACGGCACCGGAGCCGCCGGCCATATTGGAAACGATGACATTCCAGCCAAGTTCTTCGGTAAGAGCAGCTGCCAGCGCACGGGCATTAGCATCGGTGTCGCCGCCGGGATTAGCGGGGACGATGAATTCGATGGTGCGTTCCGGCCATTCCGCCAGCGCGCTGACGCCGGTCATTATCAGCGCCAGAACCAAGAGAGCAGCAAAGAGTTTCTTCATAGGGTGTCTTCCTCCTATCATTTTTCGGCTTTGAAAGCCTTTGCCTAATAACAAGCGAATTCTGTGCCAAATTTGCTTTAAAAAATTAAATTTTAAAAAACCTGATTTTAACGCTCCATTAACATCATATTTTTTATCAAATATGGTACCGAAAATTCTAAATCTTACTTGTATTTCAAATTGAAACTTCAAAAGCGTTTCAGATAATCCCGTTTTGAAACCTATGAAACGATTTCGAAAAGCAATACGCTTAACATAATCAAAAACATAGCTTAAATTCCATAATAAATAATGAAAGAATCCAAAAAATAATTTTTCTTAAATTTTAACTATTTTTCTCGACAATTTGGCACGGGTTTTGCATAATATATTTTTGAAGACATTCAAGTAATGGAGGAGTAGTCATATGTCATTCAAAAAATGCAGGGATCTGATTCTGGGCTGTTTCACGCTGGTGCTCAGCGGTGTCTACCTGTACTTTGCCAACCAGATCAAAACCCGTCCCAAGCTAACACCTTCTTATGGAAACGCTCAAATCGTGCCCATCATTCTCGGCGTACTGCTCGCTTTTCTTTCTGTCCTGTGCATCATCAACGGCATCAAAAAAATGAAGGAGCATAAGGAAACAGCCCAGACTGATAAAAATGACATTTCTGCCGTGCTGCTTACATTCGCAGTCATCATTCTCTACACAGTTCTGCTGCCGAACTTGGGCTTCTGCCTGTCCACGATGATCTATCTGTTCCTTCAGATGATCGTGCTAGCTCCCAAGGCCAAGCGAAATTATCTGCTGTTTGGCATCGTGTCCGTGGTGTTCACCATGCTCGTGTTCGTTGCCTTCCGTATCCTGCTTTCTCAGATGCTTCCCCGCGGAATCATCGAAAGTCTGCTTGGCTTCTAATCATCTGATTTTTTGAATTTGAAAGGAGCTTGTCCTCATGGAAACCATGCAATTAATCCTTGGCGGTTTCGGCACCGTTTTGACACCAATCGGCATTTTTCTGATGGTTGTTGGCACAGCCGTCGGCATCGTATTCGGCGCTCTGCCAGGTCTGTCTGCGACGATGGCCGTTGCCCTGTTCCTGCCTGTCACCTATACCATGTCTGACAGCAACTCCATGACGCTGCTCATGGCCTTGTTTATCGGCGCCATTTCCGGTGGTCTGATTTCTGCCATCCTGCTGCACATTCCCGGCACGCCCTCCAGCGTAGCCACCTGCTTTGACGGCCATCCGCTGGCAAAAAAGGGTCAGGCTGCCAAAGCACTGGGTATCGGCGTTGTGTTCAGCTTCTTAGGCACGGTGTTTTCCACCTTTCTGCTTATGTTCATCGCCCCGCAGATTGCCAGCGTTGCCATCAACTTCGGTTTCTGCGAGTTCTTCTCCATTGCGATTTTCTCCCTCACCATGATTGCGACGTTATCCAGCGGCAGCATGGTCAAGGGCATCATCGCCGGTGTTCTTGGTTTCATGTTTTCCACTGTCGGCACAGATACCATTGAGAGCTCGGCTCGTTTCACCTTCGGCTCTACAACGCTTAAAAGCGGCTTTGATATGCTTGCCGTGATGGTCGGCCTATTCGCTGTCGGCGAAATCATCTCCGCCGCCGAAACAAGCCGCAATACCAAGGAAGAAATGATTGCCCAGCCCAGCATGAAAGGCATCAAGGGCTTCGGATTCTCCATGAAGGAATTTAAAGGGCAGTGGTGGAACGCCCTGCGCTCAGCCTTAATCGGCATGGGCATCGGAATCCTGCCTGGCATCGGCGGCGGCACCAGCAACGTGCTGGCATACACCGTGGCCAAGAACTATGACAAGCATCCCGAAGAATTCGGCACCGGTCGCATTGACGGTGTTGTCGCCTCTGAAACCGCCAATAATGCAACCATTGGCGGCGCGATGGTGCCCCTGCTGACGCTGGGCATCCCCGGCGATACCACCACCGCCATGCTGCTTGGCGCACTCACGCTCCACGGCCTGACACCCGGACCGCTGCTGTTCCAGAATCAGGCGGACTTCGTGTACGGCATCTTCGCCGCCATGCTCGTCTGCTCTGTCATCATGCTGGTGATGGAATTCTTCGGCCTGCGCATCTTTGTCAAGCTCCTGAACATTCCCAAACACATTCTGCTTCCCTGCGTGTTTGTGCTGTGTGTCATCGGTGCCTACGCCCTCAAGAACAATATGAGCCAAGTTATCGCCTGTCTGATGTTCGGCGCTTGCGGCTATGCGTTTAAGAAGTTCGGCGTACCGACCACGCCTTTCATCTTGGGCTTCATCTTAGGCCCGCTTGCTGAGGTCAACTATCGCCGCGGTGTCATTCTTTCCAAAGGCAGTTTTCTGCCATTCCTGACCTCTCCCATCAGCCTCGCATTCCTGATCATCGCCGCGCTGGTCATCATCACCTATGCGACCAAGCCGCTGCGCTTGAAGCACAAGGCACAGAAGGCCGCGCAAAAGGCTGCTCAGTGACCGTGAAACATTGCCGCGCTTGCTTCTTTCGCAGGCGCGGCAAGAGCATTTCAGAAATGAAGGGATCGTATGCCTGAAACCAGACTGGAATTGCGGCAAACGCAAAAATTGTCTCAAAGCCTGCAAACGGTCATCCGCCTGCTGTCGCTGGATTTGGATGGCCTGAGCGACTATATGATCAAGGCGATCACGGACAACCCTGCCTTGGAGTATGTGCCGCCAAAGAAGTCCGCACAGGACTATGCCATGCACGTTAAAACCTATTTTCGGGGCGGACGGGGTGACAATGCAGGCATGGAGTTTGTGGCGGCGCCGGTGAGTGCTTTGGAGGAACTGGCAGAACAGCTGCGGTTTTGCAGGCTGGATAAACCGACGGCTTTTGCAGCACGGCAAATACTGATGAGCCTTTCATCAAAGGGATATTTTACGCAGGATTTAGAAGGATTTGCACAGGAAATAAGCGTGCCTCTTGCGGCAGCAAAGGCTGCGCTGGAAGCCATCCAGTCCTTAGAACCGGTCGGCATCGGCGCACGGTCTCTGGAAGAATGCTTGCTTTTACAGCTTCGAGAGCGGCCGGAGGCGGACTCCCTATGCAAAACGCTCGTTCAAAGCTACCTGCCGGAAATCGGCAAACGAAATTATAAAAAAATCGCAGCAGAAACAGGCGCTTCCATTGCCAAAATACGACGCTGCATTGAGGTTATCCGTTCCCTGAATCCTGTTCCCTGCTCGCTGGATAAGCAGGAAGTGCGATACATCATGCCGGAATTTTCCGTGGAAAAGGATGCGCGCGGTGAGCTCATGCTGCTGTTTCATAACGATTACTATCCAACCTTTCAGCAGGACGACAGTTTCACCCGCCTGGCGGGAATGCTGACCGATGATGATGAGCGGAAGTATGCGAAAAAAATGCTTTCCTCTGCCAATCAGTTGATTCGTGCCATCGAAATGCGGCAAACCACCATGGAAAAGGTTGCACGGGTCATCGTGCGGGAGCAGCGTTCCTTCTTCCTTGGCGAATACAGTCTTGTTCCGCTGCGCATCGATGAAATTGCCAAAGAGATAGGGCTGCACGAGACAACGGTATACCGCGCCATCCAAGACAAATACCTGTATTGCAGCAGAGGCACTTTCCCGCTGAATTATTTCTTCCAGCGCACGCTATCGGGTGGAGAAAGTCCGGAGCGTGTGAAAGAAATGATTCGTTCGCTGTGTGCGGAACGGGGCAAGGTCAGCGACCGAGAACTGGCAGAAGCTCTTTTGGAGCAGGGAGTGCAGATTTCCCGCCGCACCGTGGCAAAATATCGTTCACAGATTGATATAAACTCCAGCTTTTATCGTGAAGCGAAATGAGGTCAAAGCGCAATGAGAATCAGAAATGACGGCACGGTATCGCGCCTCTTGCGTGATGTGCCTATTCCCCGTATGTTCCATGCGTCACAGAAATTTCCGGATGCCCATATCGAACGGGAAGACATTGAAAAGGCTGTCTTCGATGAAATCAATCGTTCGGGCATGGCAGAAAGAATCAAGCCGAATATGCGGATTGCCATTACAGCAGGCAGCCGGGGTATCCGTAATGTTGATGAAATCACAAGAAGCGTTGCCGCCCTTGTCAAATCCTGCGGCGCACAGCCTTTCATCGTTCCGGCAATGGGCAGCCACGGCGGAGCGACCGCTGAAGGACAAAAGGAATTGTTGGCAGGCTACGGCATTACCGAGGAAAGCATGGGGTGTCCCATTCTTTCCAGCATGGAAACCGTGCTGCTGGGCTATTCCGAGCTCGGCAAACCTGTTTACATGGACAGGAATGCCTATGAATCAGACGGCGTAATTCTATCCTGCCGGTTAAAACCGCACAATGCATTCAGAGGGCCGATTGAAAGCGGTCCCTGCAAAATGATGACCGTGGGGCTTGGCAAACAAAAGGGCGCGGAACAGGTGCATTCCGACGGCATGGATATCATCGCCCGCAACATCCCGACAATGGCTCAGGTGACACTTTCAACGGGCAAAATTCTGTTTGCCATTCCCTGCCTCGAAAATGCATACGACCAAACGATGATGTTTGAGGCCATTCCAGCGGAGCACATTTTGGAGCGCGAGCCGGAGTTGCTGAAAATCGCCTTCCGGAATATGCCTTCCATCCTCGTTGGAACGGGTGACGCGCTGATTGTCGATTATATCGGAAAGAATTTCAGCGGAACGGGGGTTGACCCCAACGTCACCGGCACATTCTCCACGCCCTATGCCACAGGCGGTGTGCAGGTGCAGCGTACAGGCTTCTTAAACCTGACCAAGGAAAGTCACGGCAATTCGTTGGGCATTGGCTTGGCCAGCGCCATCACAAAGCGTATTTTCGATGAAATTGACGCCGATGCCATGTACACCAACTGTATCACCAGCACGGTTCTTCGTTCCGCTATGATACCCTGCGTCCTCAGTACGGACAAGGAGGTCATGCAGTTCTGTATTAGAACGGCCAACCGCATTGACTATGCCCACCCCAAACTCATTCGTATTCAAAGCAGTCTGAATATCGGGCAAATTATGCTGTCCGAAGCCTATTATGAAGAAGTATGCTCAGGAAATTATTCCGGCTTGACTGCACTGGATGAGCCGCAAGAACTCATGTTTGACCATGAGGACGCGCTCATTACACCGTGGCTGATTGAAAAAAGGAGAGAACTACAATGAACTTTATACCCAAAGGTATCGTCGTCCCCATCGTTACTCCCATCGCGGAAGATGGTAAGCTGAATGAAAAGGCGTATCGCGGTCTCATCGACTATCTTGCAGACAACGGCATTCACGGCGTGTTTCCCTTCGGAACGACCGGCGAATTTTACGCCTTTGACGAGGGCTTCTACAAAGAACTGCTGGAAATCACCAAGGATGCCGTGCATGGCCGCATGGATATCTATGCGGGTGCAAACCACATCACCACTGCCGGTGCAGTACGGCTGGCCAAGATGGTGGAAAAGGTCGGAGGCATCGATGCTTTAAGCGTATTGACGCCCATGTTCATCAGCCAGACGCAGCATGAGGTGTACGAGTATTACAAAGGAATCGCTGCCGAAACCAGCTTGCCGATTATCATCTACAACAACAAGCCTAAGACGAATGTTACCGTAGAGCCAGCAACCGTTGCAAAACTCGCGGAGATTGACAATATCGTCGGTGTGAAGGATTCGACCGGAGACATGACGAACACGGAAGAGTACCTTCGTTTGACCCGCAGTGTAAAAAATTTTCATGTCATGATGGGACGCGATACGCTGATTTTTGCCGCGCTGTGCTACGGTGCGACCGGCGCAATCGCAAGCTGTGCAAACGTTGCCCCCCGCATTGCAGCTGACATATACGATAAATTCATGGCAGGTGACCGTGACGGTGCATTAGAGGCACAGTTTACCTTCTCCACTCTGCGCATTGCCACCAACATGGGAACTTTCCCCGTTGTTCTGAAGGAAGCACTGAAAATGATTGGGCATGACTGCGGCGATTGTGTGAAACCCATTCAACCACTTTCACAAGAGCAGAGAGAAAAGCTCCGCAAAGTGCTTTCCGAGATGGGACTCCTGTGAGCAATCTTGTCACCCGCATGATTGACACGCAGCTTTTGCTGTTTCTCTATATGATCTGCGGGTTTATCATCAGCAAAATTCACATTATCCGTGAAGATAATCGAGGCGTTCTGGTAAGACTGTTGATGGACGTGTCCATGCCCATGATGGTGCTGGCCGCCTTTAACAAGCCGACAACGCTCGAAGAAATCAAGTCCTCCCTGCTGGTGATGTTCATTGCCTTGCTTGGCTGTGTGGTAACCGGCGGGCTTGGTCTTCTTCTTTGGAGGAAAGAGCCGGATAACAAGCGTAAGGTGCTGATGTACGCCTCCATGTTTTCCAATTCCGGCAATGCAGGATTACCCATCATCAGCCTCGTGTTTGGCTCTGAGGGCGTGTTCTACACCAGCATGTACCTGATTCCGCCCCGTATTATGCAATGGACAGTTGGTCTTGGTATGTTTGTCAAGCCGGAAAAGGGCAGCTGGGTCAAAAATGTTCTTCTCAATCCGATGGTAGTCGCTGTCTATATCGGTGCCATTCTGATGCTGACCAACTGGCAGATACCGGGGGTTTTCGGTACAGCCATCAGCAACTTAGGCAGCATGACTGCGCCGCTGTCCATGATTTTAATCGGCGCAACACTGGCGAACATGAATGTGCGAATGCTGTTGGATAAATCCGTGTTGCTGGTCAGTGCACTGCGTCTCTTGGTTTTTCCGCTGATGTTCGCTCTCCCGCTCAAGCTATTGGGTGTAGACGACCTGACGGTCAATGTCTGCGTCATCCTGCTGGCGATGCCGGTGGCATCCAACACGGCGGCCATGTCTGAACGCTATGGCGGAGACTATGTATTTGCCTCCGCTTGCGTGAGCGTTTCCACGCTGCTCAGCGTGGTAACAGTTCCTTTTATTACTTGGCTCATTCAACTATTCTAAATTTGAGGAGGAATTTACAGTGAAAATCGCATTTATCGGTCTGGGAATCATGGGCAAACCCATGGCAAAGAATCTGCTGAAGGCAGGTCATGAACTGCGCGTGTTCGACTTTAATCAGGAAGCCGTGGCCGAACTGAAGGCCGCCGGTGCTACGCCCTGCGTGAATGCCTCTGAAACGGTGGAAGGCGTGGACATCGTGATGACGATGCTGCCCAACAGTCCCCATGTTAAGTCCGTCATGCTGGAAAAGGACAAGCTGGCCGAAAAGATGCCGACAAGCGCCGTGTTCATCGATTGCACGTCTCTGAATCCTGTTGCTTCCCGCGAAATCGCAGCGGAACTGGCAAAGCGCGGCATCGAGATGCTGGATGCGCCTGTGTCCGGCGGCCAGCCAAAAGCGATTGACGGCACGCTTTCCTTCATGGTCGGCGGCAAGAAAGAAATCTTTAATAAGTTTAAGCCGGTTCTGGAAGCGATGGGCTCCAGCGTGGTGCTGTGCGGCGATGTGGGTGCGGGCAACGTGACCAAGCTGTGCAACCAGACCATCGTGGCTGTAAACATTGCGGCTCTGGCCGAGGCAATGCAGATGGGTCAAATGTGCGGCGTTGAGCCTCAGAAGATTTTCGAAGCCATTCGCGGTGGCTTGGCCGGCTCGACCGTCATGAATGCCAAAGCCCCCATGATGATGGAGCAAAACTTCCAGCCCGGTTTCCGCATTGACCTGCACATTAAGGATCTAAACAATGTTGTAGATGCCGCCAAGAACGTGGATGCGCCGATTCCGCTGACGCAGCAGGTGCTGGAAATGATGAAAGTTCTGCATCATGACGGCGATGGCGCCTGTGACCACTGTGCCCTTCTCAAATACTATCAGAAGCTCACTGGAGAAACCCTGCACCATTGATTTTTGAAGGAGGAGGCCACGAATGATTCCGAAGATTGTCTCTATGGATGTCTACCCCGTTGCGGGTCATGACAGCATGGAATTGAATCTTTCCGGTGCACATGCTCCCTTCTTTACCCGCAATATCGTGGTGCTGAAGGACAGCACAGGGAACTCAGGTGTAGGCGAAGTCCCCGGTGGGCAAAAGATTACTCACGCATTAGAGGCCGTGAAGGATTTAGTGCTTGGTACTTCGATTGCCAACTATAAGGCGACGCTTAACAAAGTGCGCGAATGGATCAACAGCAACATTCAGGACGATGTGCGAGGCTTGCAGACCTTTGATTTGCGAACGGGTGTCCATGTCGTGACAGCCATCGAAGCCCCGTTGCTCGACTTGCTGGGAAAATTCTTAGAAGTCCCCGCTGCTGCGCTTTTAGGAGATGGAATTCAGCGCAAACGGGTGCGTTTTTTGAGCTATCTTTTCTATATCGGCGATAGAAAAAAGACGGACTTGCCGTACATGAGCGAGGAGACGAGCGACTGCGCCTGGTATCGTCTGCGCAACGAGAAAGCACTTACGCCGGAGGCTATTGTTGAATTGGCCAAGGCCACCGTTGAAAAATACGGCTTTGAAGACTTCAAGCTCAAAGGCGGTGTATTAGCCCCCAAGGAAGAGGTTAAAGCTGTTCAGGCATTAAAGAAAGCTTTTCCGAATGCACGGGTAGACCTTGACCCCAATGGCGCATGGAGCTTACAGGAAGCACTGGAGATCGCTCCTGAACTAAAGCAATGCTTGGCCTACTGTGAAGACCCCGTAGGTGCAGAAGCAGGCTTCAGCGGCCGCGAGGTCATGGCCGAATTTCGTAAAGCGACCATGATGCCTACGGCCACCAACATGGTCAACACCGATTGGCGGCAAATGTGCCATACCATCGCACTGCAGAGCGTTGATATTCCCTTAGCGGACCCGCATTTCTGGACGATGAACGGCTCTGTGCGTGTCGGTCAGCTTTGCAATGACTTCGGTTTGATGTGGGGCTGTCACAGCAACAATCATTTTGACATCAGCTTGGCGATGGTTGTTCAGTGCGCGGCGGCAATTCCCGGGAAGATGAACGGAATTGACACCCATTGGATTTGGCAGGAGGGGCGCGAACGCCTGACCAAACAGCCCCTGCAAATTGCAGACGGCTGTATTGATCTGCCCGATAAGCCCGGCTTGGGTATTGAGGTGGATTTGGAGCAGGTGTTAAAGGGCAACAAGCTATATATAGAGCATGGCTTGGGCGCGCGAGATGATGCCATCGGTATGCAGTATCTGATTCCCGGATGGAAATTCGACAATAAAAAGCCCTGCCTTGTCAGATAAGAAGAAACTCGATGGCCGACTGGTGTGTGCCAGTCGGCTTTTTTAAAAAGGAGAGAAGCCATGCGTACCTATATTCAAATTAATCCGCAGGACAATGTTGCCATTGCTGTGCAGGAAATCAAAAGTGGAATGGAGCTGAGGCCGGGCGTTGTAACCCTGAGTGATATTCCGCAAGGGCATAAAATCGCCTTGACGGATATTCCGAAAAACGGCGCAATCATCCGTTATGGTGTTGTTTTAGGCTATGCCATTGACCCAATTTCTTGCGGCGCATGGATCAACGAACACATGCTTCGTCTTCCTACGCCGCCGGATCTTGAAAATATGCCGTGGGGAGAAAAGATTAACGAAGATCTGCCGAAAGCGCCGGTACAGACTTGGTGGGGCTATCGTAATCCGGAAGGTGGCTATGGCGGCACACGAAATATTTTAGGTATTCAGACGACCGTGCAGTGCGTACAGGGCGTATTAGATGTTGCAGTCAGTCGTATCCGCCGTGAGCTGCTGCCCCGTTTTCCTCATGTTGATGATGTGGTTGCCGTCAACCATGCCTATGGCTGCGGCGTTGCCATCAATGCACCGGAAGCCAAGTTGCCCATTCGCGCCCTTCAAAACCTGTGCCATCATCCGAATTTTGGCGGTCAACTCATGGTAGTGGCCTTGGGCTGCGAAAAGCTGACAGTGGATATGCTGGTCGGTTCTGAACAGAACACACCGGAAAACATCATCGTTTTGCAGGAGCATAAGGGATTTGAAGCCGGTATTCGCGCCATTATGGAGATGGCTGAGCACAAGCTGGCCGTCTTGGAACAGCGCAGACGTGAAGAATTGCCGTTGAGCCAATTGTTGGTGGGCTTTCAGTGCGGTGGAAGCGATGCTTTTTCTGGTGTTACGGCAAACCCTTCTGCTGGATACGCAGCCGATATGCTGGTGCAGGCGGGAGCAACCGTTCTTTTCAGCGAGGTTACCGAAGTGCGCGATGGCGTGCATTTGATTGCGCAGCGCTGCATCAGCGAACAAGTGCGGGATCGTTTAGCGGAAGAAATGCGCTGGTATGACCATTATTTACAGGAAGGACAGGTGGATCGAAGTGCCAACCCGACACCGGGCAACAAAAAAGGTGGCCTGTCCAACATTGTTGAAAAAGCGATGGGGAGCATTGCAAAGTCTGGCTCATCGCCGATTGTTGAGGTGCTTTCTCCGGCGGAACGTCCGACGCAGCACGGTATGATTTTTGCCGCGACACCGGCCAGCGATATTGTATGTGGCCCTTGCCAGCTTGCCAGCGGCATCGGCCTTCAGGTATTTATGACGGGTAGAGGAACGCCGTATGGCTTAGCCGCAGCACCGGTCATCAAGGTGTGCAGCAGAAACGAAATGAAGGAGCAGTGGCCTGATTTAATTGATGTGTGCGCCGGCTCCATTGCAACGGGCGAAAAGAACATCCAACAGGTCGGTGAAGAACTGTTTGCAAAAATCATCCATGTTGCAAACGGTCAAGAAAAGCCTTGGGCAGAAAAGTACCGTCTGTATAATTACCTGTGTATTTTTAATCCTGCCCCGATCACTTAAAGCAACGCGATAAATCGTGAGTTTCATGCCAGAGGCGAAACGAAAAATCAAAGATTTACCTGCTGTAAACCGAGACTTTTGCAAGAATCAGCTGGCGTCAAAGGCTCGTTTTGCGTCGTTGCCGACATATGCGGTGATGCCTATATTATTTAGTCGCATAAACCGTGTATCTGCTATAGCCGATAAAAATTAAGGCTTGTTTTCCCGATAAAAACAGGGCTGCGAGAGAACGTCATCCGCTCTTTCGCAGCCCTTTATCGGTTTTATCAATCAGTCGTCGCCTTTGATCTTCCCCAGCGCTTCAGTGATTGCCTTTTTGACGTTCTCGTCCTGCTCGACCTTACGGCGGTTGGACAGGTGCGCACGGCCATGAAGATTGCCCATGTCACCCATAGCGCGGGCGGCGGCGGCGCGAAAATCAGCATCGGCATTGGCCAGCATCGGAACGAGGAAGTTAAATCCGTCGTCCGTCCCCACCTGACCGAGTGCAGCGATGGCAGACAGAGCCACCTGCTTATCCTTATCCCTGGCCAGCTCAATCAGACCCTTTTCATTCTTCTTCTCCGCATACTTTTTGATTTTGTCCGTCTTGCTTCCGAATAACATTTCAAAACCCTCCCATTGCTTTTGCACGGGGGCACATGCTGGTGACGCATCATACGGCGTGTGTCCTTGTATATTTCGTATTGTACGCGGAAAATGTGACAGGAGGCTGTCGAATTCAAGATAAAATGGGGCAAAAATATGACAGGCAAAGGATTTTTATTTTTTTGTGAGCAACAGGGCATTGCCTACCAGCGTCTCTCGACCCGTGCCGGTCGTATTGGTCTTGAGCTTGAATTTTTTGCCTTGACGGATGACCAGCGCTGAGGAAGGCCCGCCGTCCAAGTTCAGGGCGATATCTGCGCCCAAGTCGAGCGCGGCCTGACGGGTCTGGTCAATGGTCATGCCGGAGCTGCCGGAGCGGTTGCCCTCGATGACCAAGAAAAAATAGGATCCGTCCGCTCGAATGCCGAACACCGTGCGCGGATTTCTCCCGTAAAAATAGGCTGCATCGTCTGCCGACTGCTCCGTGCTTTCATAAAAAGCACCGTCCTTTACAAGCAGCGGGCCGCCGTCCGGCCTGCCGCCGCCTGCGACCGTCACGCAATGCTCAAACAGCGCATCCGCCGTACAGGAAAGCGTCACCAAATCGCCGGTTTGAAGCGCCGCCAATGCCTGCGCGCCCTCCCCTACGCCGGACAACACGACGGATTGTTCGTCCAGTGCCATTCCCTGCGGCACTTTCTTCGTGCCCTTTTTCGTGTCCGTCATTGCATCGTGAACGGCCGTCACCTCTCCCGTCACACACATTCCCGTCGTAATATCGGGCACAAGCCGCGCCCGCACCTCCACACCGCCGTCCTGCGCAAAGGTGGACGTTCCCCAGTCCTTCGTATACAAAACCAGCGCGTTATCCCGACGCGCTGTCAAGGCGTTCGCAGGAGAACTTTTACCCTCTGTCACATCGGCTCTGTACGCATTCAGGGCGCTGATTTTGGTTTCGGCAAGGACGCTTTCGCCGTTTCGGACAGCAGACAGAGTCAAACGCATCGCGCATTGACCAATGACGGCGCGTCCGTCCGCCGTAAAGCCCATCGACCAGCCTTGCGGAAACTCGCCCGCCGTCAGCCAGCGCCCGTCGCGCATCATATAGCCCAGCGGTCCGCCGGAGGTCATGTCAAAAAAATCTCCGTTTATTGCAGCCAGCACATTCAGACCGCGTTTGTTCTCCTGAGAAGCAAATTCCGAAACGCGCATTCGGGATTCGTTTACCTTGTCTTCCTTTAATGCGGTCGTCAGGCGGACATCGGCGTCACTTTGTACGTCAATCACGAACAGCCGCTGCGACCTGCCCGCCGCCTCTTCCAACGGGGTCAGCCGATATGCCGTGTAAGTCACGCCTTCGGAAAGCGTGCGTCTGCCGGATGCCTTCGTCTGATAGCCGGTAAACGTCTGCGCCTGCGCCGAGCCGGCAATCATCAGCAAAACGGCCAGCCATACTGCCGCCCTCTTCATTGTCCGCACCTCCTTAGCCGCTTTGATTATAGCATAGATAACCGGACTTTTCCAAACAAAAAACACCATACCTTTGTCCGTACGGTGTTTTTCACCTGCCTTATTTTATCGGCAGCCTGACGGTGACGACCGTTCCCTTGTCCGTTTCGCTGTTCAGGTCTATGCGGCCGTTCAGGTACAGCACGGCGTGCTTGACGATGGAAAGGCCGAGTCCCGTGCCTCCGGAGGCTTTGGAATGGCTCTTATCCACCCGATAAAAGCGTTCAAAGATGCGCTCCCAATCCTTTTTCGGAATGCCGATGCCCGTATCGGCCACGCGGATGAACGCATCGCTGCCGTCCGAGCCGACCGTTATGCGGACAGTGCCGTTTTCTACATTATATTTTATGGCGTTGTCGCAGAGATTGTAAACGATTTCGTAAATCAGTCTGCGCACGGCGGTCAGGCGTATCGGCTCGCCCTCCGTAATGAGCGTGATGTGCTTTTTTTCAGCTTCGTTTTCCAAGGCGTTCTGCGCCTCGCGTGCGGCGGCCAGCACCTCCACCTCCTCGTACGGCATCTCGCCGCCTTCGTCCAGCTGAGACAGGCGGATAATGTCGCCGATGAGCGTCACCATGCGGGCGGCCTCCGTGCGGATGTAGCCGATAAAGCGCGGCACATCCTCCGGCTTGGCCATGCCGCTCTCAATCAATTCGGCACTGCCGATGATGCCCTGTAAAGGTGTTTTTAATTCATGGGAGACGTTGGCGGTAAACTCGCGGCGGCTCTGCTCGGCGTATTCCTTTTCGGTGATGTCAAAGCTCAGCAGCACCGCGCCCACCGTCGTGCCGTCCGAGTCAATGCGGCTGACATCAAGCTGATAGGCGCGTCCGTCGCGCTCATAGCGCGTTTCGCTGTGGCCGTCGGAAACTGCCTTTTCGATGGCGCGGCTGACCTCATGCGCCCGCTCGACGGTTAAAAAGTCCTGACCGATGCAGGAATCATCGGCAGAAAACAGGCTTTCCGCCGCCCGATTGATGCTCAAAACGCGGCCATGCTCATCCAGCAGCACCAGACCCTCGCGCATATTGCGGATGATCTCGTTGAATTCGTCCGTTTTCCGGCACAGAGTGCGCATCTGCTCATCCAGCGTCTCGCGCTGGGAAGCAATGCGCCGAAGCAGGGGCGACAGTTCCTCATAAGCGCCGCCGTTGTCCAGGGGATGCTCCAAATCAAGCTGATTGAGCGGCTCAACAATACGCTTGGACAGCTTCCGCGCCAGCACCCATGAAAGAATCAGCGCAGCCGCCAGCACTGCTGAAATAGGCTGCAGCATGCCTAAAACCAGATACCACGCCGTGGCGCGGGCAACCGAAATTCGAAGCACCGTGCCGTCCGCAAGGCGGCAGGCGCGATACAACGTTTTTTCAAGCAGCGTATCCGAATAGCGGGCGCTTTCCCCCGTTCCGTTTTCAAGCGCCTGTTTGACCTCGTCTCTGTCCGCGTGACCGGGCAGGAGAGCAGCATCCGCCTGAGAATCAAACAGCACTGTGCCGTCCGCTTGAATCCACGTTAAACGGTATCCGCTGTCCGAAACACGGTTCAAGTATGCCTGTCCGCTCTCGGTGACACCCGCCGCGGCCAGCTTCAGTTCATCGCCAAGCTGTTCTTCCTGAAGGCCGCCGAAGTATTCATACATGACGCCCACGATAATCAGTGCGGCAGACAAAAGCACGATGACCGCCGCCAGCAGGATGGAGCGAAAAATTTTATTGCTCATCGGCCTTTTCCTCCAGCCGATAGCCCACATGACGCACGGTTTTAATCATATCGCCATATGCGCCCAATTTTTGGCGGAGCGTCAGGATGTGCGTATCAATGGTGCGGCTCTCCCCGCAGAAGTCCTCTCCCCAGACCTTGCTGAAAAGCCGGTCTCTGGTGAAGGCAATGCCTGGATTGGACAGAAAGAGGCGAAGCAGTTCAAATTCCTTATAGGTCAGCGCGATGTTCTTTCCGTCCGCCGTGACGGTGTGGCTGTCGGGGCTGAGGGTCAGCCCGCCCATTTTCAGCGTCCGCTCTCTGCCGTCCGAGGCGCATCGACGCAGAACGGCCTTCACGCAGGAGACCATTTCCATTACGCCGAAGGGCTTTGTCAGATAATAATCCGCGCCCATGTCCAGCCCTTGGATGCGGTCAATTTCCGCACCCTTCGCGGTCGCCATGACAACGGGAATCGTCTGCAGGACTGCCGATGCGCGAATGCGGCGCAGCAGCTCGACGCCGTCCAGACCCGGCAGCATCACATCCAGCACAATCAGCTCCGGCATCTCCCCGTTCTTGAGCGCTTCCCAGCAGGACGTGGCGTCCTCAAACCCGCACACGGAAAAGCCGGCGGATTTGAGCGCATACAGCTCGATATCCCGAATGCTGGCATCGTCCTCCACGCACCATATCATCTGTTACCCCTCCTTGTGGACACCCGTGACAGAAAAAATCACCCACTGCGCAATATTGACCGCATGATCGGCAATACGCTCAAAATACTTGGCAATCATCAGCAGATCCAGCGCATACTCGCCGTCCTCCGGCCTGTCTGCGATTTTCCGAATCAGCGCCCGCTTCACCTTGTCAAAGAGGTCGTCCACGACGTCATCGTCCGAAACGACCTTCTCTGCCAATATTATATCATGCCGGACGTATGCGTCAACGCTGTCCGTGACCATTTTCATGGCAGACTCCGTCATTTTCCGCATCAGCTCACCATTTTCCGCGCCGCGGCCATTCAAAAACTGGATGATTTCGGCGACATCCTCGGCCTGATCGCCGATGCGCTCCATATCCGTCACCATTTTCAGCGCCGCGGAAATCTGCCGCAGGTCACGCGCCACAGGCTGCTGCTGGAGCAGGAGCTTTAAACACATGGATTCGATGGTGCGCTCTTTCTGGTCAATCTCCGCATCGAGCGGGGCGATTTTCTTTGCGATGGCGGGGCTGCCGTCAAGCAGCGCCTGAGAAGCCATCGAAATGACCTCCTCGCACAGCGCGCCCATTTCAATCAATTCTCGGTTCAGCAGCGCGAGCTGCTCATCAAAACGGCTTCTCATCAGCCAAACCTCCCCGTGATATAATCCTCCGTCCGCTTGTCGTTCGGCGAAGAGAACATGTCTTCCGTCTGCCCGTACTCCACTAAATCGCCCAGCAGGAAGAAGGCCGTGGTGTCCGAAATGCGGACGGCCTGCTGCATATTGTGCGTGACGATGACAATGGTGTACTGCTTTTTAAGCTCTGCGGCAAGCTCCTCAATGCGGGAGGTGGAGATGGGATCAAGGGCGCTGGTCGGCTCATCCATGAGCAGCACCCGCGGCTCAACGGCCAAGGCGCGGGCGATGCACAGGCGCTGCTGCTGGCCGCCGGACAGACCCAAGGCATTTTTCTTTAATCTGTCCTTGACCTCGTCCCAGATGGCTGCCCCTCGCAGAGAGCGCTCCACGATTTCGTCCAGCCTTGCGCGAGAGCGGATGCCATGCGTTCGCGGGCCGTAGGCGATGTTATCATAGATGCTCATGGGGAACGGATTGGGCTTTTGAAACACCATGCCGATTTGACGGCGCAGGTCGTTGACATCGGTATCGGGCGCGTAAATATCCCATCCCTCATAGCAGACGCTGCCCGTGATTTTCACATTCGGCACAAGGTCGTTCATGCGGTTGAGCGTCTTTAGAAAGGTGGACTTTCCGCAGCCGGACGGTCCTATCAGCGCGGTGATGCCCTTATCCCGAATATTCATGTCGATGTTCTTCAGCGCCTGATGGTTTCCGTACCACAGGCACAAATCCCGAACGGTTAGGATGTCGCTCATATATTCTCCTCACAGTCGTTTTTTTCTTTGGAAGAACTTGGCGACAAGCTCGGCCGCCAAATTGATGAGGAAGGTCAAAATCAGCAGAATGGCGGCAATGGCGAAGGCTACATCAAACTCCCCCTGCTCCTTGGCGTATACATACAGCGCCACGGTCAGCGTTGCGCCCGCCCTTCTCAAGCCATGCAAAAAGCCGTTCAGGGAATGCGCAAAGCCCGCCGTGAACAGAAGCGCTGCCGATTCGCCCAAGATGCGGCCGACCGACAGGATGCAGCCCGTGATGACGCCGTCCACGCAGCCGGGCAGCACCACGGTGCGGATGACGCGCCATTTGCCCGCGCCCAAGCCGAACGCGCCCTCGCGGTAGCTCTGCGGGACGGTTTTTAGGCTTTCCTGCGTCGTGCGCATGACGGTAGGCAGGTTCATGATGGCAAGGGTCAGCGCGCCTGCCATGCAGGAGGTGCGCATATTTAAGAACTGGCAGAAGAAAAGCATACCGACCAAACCGTAGATGATGGACGGAATGCCGGAGAGCGTTTCCGCCGCGTATTCGATGACGGACACGAGCTTGCGGCTGGCCGCGTATTCCGTCAGGTAAATGGCCGCGCCGACGCCCAGGGGCAGAACAACGACCAGCGCCGCCGCCACGATATACAGAGTATTCAGGATGTCCGGCAGAATGCCGATGTGATTTTTGAGGTAGCTCGGCTTTGTGCTGATTAAATCCCAGGTGACATTGGGCAGCCCCTTCACCAGCACATAGATAATCAGGCACAGCACCAGCGCCGCAGTCAGCTCTGCAGCCAGTCCCATCAGCGCCCGCAGCAGGATGATGTGCGCCTTTCTCCTCTTTGACATAGAACCCATGCCTCTTTTTACACCTCGTTTTTTTATTTCATGCGTTCTTTGGCCGCTTGAGCAGGAAATTCAGCGCCGCGTTCATCAGCATGATGAACAGGTACAAGACCAGAGCGATGGAGAACAGCGCCTGCCTTTGCAGGCCGGAAGCATAAGACATTTCGCTGGCGACTGCCGTAGTCAAAAAGCGAACGCTTCCAAACAGCGTCGGCATATTGGGGACATTGCCCGACACCATCATGACCGCCATGGCCTCTCCGATGGCGCGTCCGACGCCCAGCACCACCGCAGCGGCAATGCCGGAGCGGGCGGCGGGCACGGAGACCCTGAAGTATGTTTCCACATCCGTTGCACCAAGCGCCAAGGACGCATCCTCATATTCCTTGGGCACGGCATCCAACGCCGTCACGGAAACCTTGATGACGGAGGGAAGAATCATGACCGCCAGCACGATGATAGCGGAAAACAGGCTTGCTCCGTCCGGCACATTGAACAGTTTCCGAACGCCGGGCACAAGCACCAGCATACCCACCAGACCATAGACCACGGAGGGAATGCCGGCCAACAGGCTCACCGCGCTCTGCATAACGGCACGGATGCGCGGATGCGCGGCCTTGGACAGGTAGACCGCCGTTAAAAAGCCAATGGGGACGCCCAGCACCACCGCGCCTGCCGTGCCGTAAATGCTGGTCAGAATGAAAGGCAGAATGCCGTAGGACGGCTCTGCCGCAGTAGAGGCCCATTCCTGCCCGAACAGAAAATCTACGAGGCCGATTTCCCGAATGGCTGGGATGCCTGCGATGATGAGATAGACGGTCACCAAAAGCACGCAGCCCACCGTAACAAGCCCCAGCGCCAGAAACACGCCGTGCACCGCGTTTTCAAATGTCTGCCGCCTGTTTTTCAAGCTGTTTTTCCCTCCGTTTTTACATCAGGTATTTCAACCGCTCCGCGCATCGTCAAAGCCGGCGCTTCGCTTTCCGGCGAAAGGGCGTGTCCTTCCTGCACCCGCAGCCAGCATATCAAAGCAATGTCAAATCGGTAACCGAACAAATGTCAAATCAATGTCAAAGCAAGGACAAGAGCGCAAGAACAAAGCGGCGGTGTCCCGTCTTTTTACCGATGCGCCGCATGTTCGGGAGGCACGGAATGAAATTGATATTTTATCACTGCAAATGCCGCCGAAAAGACTGCGCGGGATTCGTGCGGCATCCTGCGTTTTACGCTCATAAACATTATCATGAGACAGGCATCAAAAAGCAGAAATAAATCGGCCGAATCATCGAAGAGAGGGCAACAGTGTAAACTTTTTCCGAAAAAAATCAAATTACCACTTGCATAAAACGGAATTTCGCTCTATAATGACGACGGTTGGAAATCGGGTCTGTGGTTGCAAGCCGATGCCAGTCGCAGGCAAAGCGGTCCACGTAAGTCGGTCAAAGCACCGATGAGCATGGTGCGGTCTAGATATAAGTCCGGCCGGAGGAGCATCCGCTCCACCGAGAGAGCGGCGTGAGGGCGCTGATGCGCAGAGCCAAGCTCCCGCCGGCGAGTGTGGGGTCAAAGATCAGGTCAGCCGATTATTTCAGCCAGATATTCATTTTATTCAGGGGGAAAACAAGACCATGTATCAGGACAAGACGCTGGTGTGCCGCGATTGCGGTAAGGAATTCGTGTTCACTGCTGGCGAGCAGGAATTCTATGCCGAAAAGGGTTTTCAGAATGAACCGACTCGTTGCCGTGAGTGCCGTCAGGCGCACAAGGCTCAGCGTAACGCCGGCGGTCCCCGCGTGATGCACGATGCGGTTTGCGCCAACTGCGGCGCTGCCACCCAGGTTCCCTTCGAGCCGAGGAACGACCGTCCCGTGTATTGCAGCGAATGCTACGCGGCCATGCAGCGCAAGTAATTTCATAACGACCGAACCAAAAGGGGCTGCTCCGTGAAAACGGCGCGGTCTCTTTTTTTCTTTCTCCGCCTATCCTTTTTGCTTTTTCCCGCGTCTGTATCAATGTCACCGCGATGATAGATAAAGGAATGGTTGCATGAACGAACAAGGTTTTAACGAGCGGGTACGTGCCCTGGAGTCAAGGATGTACCATACGGCGCGGGCAATGCTGCGCTGTGATGCGGATTGTGCGGATGCGCTGCAAAATGCCGTCTTTGCGGCATGGCGCCGTCTGCCCTCCCTGCGGAATGAGGACTGCTTTGACGCATGGCTGATGCGCATTCTCGTCAACTGCTGCAGAGACATTCAGCGCACCTATAAACGTCAAAGCAGCGAGGTCATGCTGGATGAAAACATCCCGTTTCTGGAAGAGCCGCCGGACATGGCCCTGTACGATGCATTGGAACGGCTGCCGGAAAAATACCGTCTGCCGGTGATCATGCATCATCTGGACGGTTTCCCGATTAAGGAGGTCGCCAAAATGCTTCTGCTCCCGCAGGCAACGATTAAATGGCGCATTCATGAAGGCATACAGCGGCTGCGTATACAGCTCAAGGAGGACATACAGCCATGAAACATCTGCAAAACGCTTTCCCGCCCGTGCCGGATTCCGTGCACGAGACGCTGGAAAAGGCTTTAAAGGAGAAAGAAACGATGAAAAACATTCAAAAAATGCGTCCCGTGTTCGCGCTTTCCATAGCACTGGCGCTTGTTCTGATGCTTGCGGGCGCGGCCTATGCCGTCACACAAACGGGCGTTCTTCAATATCTGGTGTCCGGCGATGCCACGCAGGAGCTGCAAAGCAGTGTGCAGGCTGTCACGGCCACGGCCACTCAGGACAACATCAAAATCGATTTGTCCGGCGTTATTTACGACGGGAAACGGCTGGCGCTCGGCATCAGCGCCGAGAATCTGAATCCCGATGCATTAGCGATGCTGACGCTGAATGCCGTCTATCTGAACGGCGACCCCGTATCCATCGAATTTCAGAGCTTTGCGGGGCAATGGCTGCCGTCAGTCTTCGCCGTTGAGGATGCAGCGGACGCGCTGCTTTCCAGAAATCCCGTCAACGGCGGAATGCTGTCGGCTGCGCTGGGCAGCACCTATGACGGCGTTATTCGGGGCGAGGCCGTATTTACGGTGACAAGGCCGCTGAACGATAAAATCGTCGTGCTTGACCCCGTGATGTGGTACGATTACAGCAAAGCTTATGCGGATTCGCCCGACATGGCCGCTGATTATCAGGCACGGTATGATGCCATTGCACAGTCCGGCGCGGAAATCGCCGATGCGTTCTCCTGCCGCTATCAGAATGCGGAAGCATATTGGGACGAAGGCTATACCGTCGTGAATGCGGACGGAGAATTTTGGGCGGACATCGATGAAGGGCTGAGCTTTGATGATGCCTCCGAAAGCGCCGGCGAATCTGCGGATGATGACCAGACGCTCATCAGCGGCGACCGGATGAAGAAGACGGCGACCATCACCGTTTCCTTCACGATTGACACGGATGCATCCGAATCGCTCGGCCAAACGATTACGATGCAGGATATCGAACTGTCCTTTGGCACGGTACATTTTGACAGCGTTTTCGTATCGCCCCTGTCCACCATCGTACTGATGCACGTCTATCCCAAGGAAACGACGGAAAACGCCTTGTCCGTCTTGGCCAATCAGTTTACAGCACCGCAGCTGACGGACGCAGCGGGCAATGAACTGAATTTTGCAAACATGGAGGGTGAGAGCTGGTGTGCCGCAGATAAAACCTGCATAGAAATCGGCCTGTCCTTCGGCGGGCTGACGGAGCGCCCCGATACCCTGCACTTTGCATTCTCGGATGAATCATCCGAATCAGATACTCAAACGCAGGCCGTGCGGAGTGAATTCGAGGAAAAAGTCGTCATTCCGCTGCAATAAGTCAGCCAAGCCCCATGAACTGAATGCCGCCCTCAAATTCAAGGTTTGCCCCGCGCTTTTTCAGCAAAAGTCAAGAGTAAAAGCAGAAAAATCTAAAATATTTTTTCAGAAGGCTTCAAGCGGCTTCCGCGACGTACTTTTCAAAGAGCGATCCGGACGTTTCAAAGCCTAAAATCTCACGCGGATAATTGTTGATCCACGCTTCCACGCGCTTGATGTATTCGGCGGTTACTTTCCGGAAGTCCGTTCCTTTCGGCAAGAACCGCCGGATCATTTTGTTTATGTTCTCGTTCGTGCCGCGTTCGTATGCGCTGTACGGGTGGCATTTGAAGCTGCTGCACCGTCTGCAGAAGCGTTCCGTTCTGCGCGATTTTCTGCCGCAGCGCGTCCCTTCCCTCAAACTGCATCATGTCCAGCACCAGCATCGCCTGGTCTGCCATCTGCGGGTTGAACAGCCCCATGCCGTACAGCTCCTTGGCCAGCTCGTTCTGCGTTGCCCGGCTGAAGGGGTTCTGCTTGCTCGCGCTGATTTTGATATCGAACACCGGCACCCGCGTCCCCATGTCCACGCCCATGATGTTTCCCTGCGCCTGGGGCCTGATGCGCGCATTGTTGTAGCCGACATAGGTGTCCTGTCCGATGTTCCCCGTCACCCGGAAATACCGCGTTTCGTCATAGAACTGCCGGATCAGCTCCAGCACCATGTAGCCCTCCTTCTGCGCTGCGCGGTAGCCTGCCTTGATCATGTCGCGGCTCGTCTTGCTCCCCGCCTCCTGAAGGGCTGCGATGGCGGAATACGCCGTCACGCCGCTCGCCGTCCCGCCCTGCTGAAAGTCGCGGTTGCCGCTCGTCTCCTTCATCTCGTTCACCTTGTTGTTCATCACCTGCACGTACAAGGCATTCAGTTCGCTCTTGTTGAGCGGCAGAACGGCCGTTTCCAGCTGCCCGTTCACGTGAATCAGCGGCTGTTTGGGGTCCAGGAACTCCTCTTCGTTCACCGCGCCCGTGGCGATAAAGTGCCTCGGTTCGGCGTTTGCCAGTGCGCTCTTTAGAATCGCGCTGTCCAGCCGGTCGATGTAATCCTGCGCGTCCCTGCACACGTCCACATACCCGAATCCGCTCGGAGAATTTTTGATAGCGAACATCGGATCGAACACGAAGGGGTACAGCCCGTGGTCGTAATAGCCCCGCTCCCGATAATTCTCGTCGTCCTCGCTCGCGTACAGCACGTTTTCGCCCACATACTTGCAATAGTGCAGCACCCCGTTCCGCTTGTAGTACCAGTCGATGACGCACGCCTTATCCGCATCAGTCTGCATGTCCTCGCCCTGGTATCTGTCCGGCCTGAAAGAGGCGCTCGTCAGCTTGTCCTTGAGCTGCGGGTAGGTTTCCTCCAGCGTCTCGATGTCCTGCATGGCCACGCAGAAGAAATTCCGCCCGTCCTGAATGTCCTCCACGCCCGGCTCCCAGAACACATTCAGCGCGTCCACCCGCCTGATCACGATGTCGCCCGCGCCGCCCTTTTCGCTGTCCCAGAAGATGCCCTTGATGCCGACGCCCGCCACCAGCTTGTCCGTCCAGCAGCGGTCATACACGCCTTCATAATCGTTTGTCTCAAAGATGCAGGGGATGATGGCGCTTAAGCTCTGCGCATCCTCCCTGTCGTCCTCCGCCCTCGGCAGCACGTTCAGCTCCGGTATGTTGTCCATCGCGTCCGCGTGCTTGTTCATGATGACGTTTAAGAGCCATCCCGAACGGCTGTTCGTATCCGTCCTTTCCGCCTTCATCCGCTTGCTGGACCAGTTGCACAGCCGGTAATACCTTTCGTCCTCCATGACCCGCTGGTCGTGCGCCGTCTTGCCCGTCTTGTAGCTTTCCAGTATCCTGTTCGCCTCGGCCAGTCTGTCCTTGGTCATGCGGCTCGCAAATTCCTTCTTCGCGCCCGTCCCCAGCGTGATTGCCCTGCTGCTCTCCAGCTCCGCCTGCCTGCCGGCAGGCAGGGCAGGCAGGTCCGTCCCTGTCTCCTTTAGCTCGTTCACCGTGTTCATTGTCCGCCGTTTCCGCTCAAACTCGCTCATTGTTTCCCTCCGTTCCCGTGTCTTAAAAGTTAAACTCGGAAATACCGCCGCATGCCCGTCAGCTCCTCGTTCATGTTCAGCGGGTCGTCCTGCAGCAGCTTCTTTTCCTCGTGCGGCTTCTGCGTCAGCAGGTGGGTGCAGCAGGCATAGCGCAGGCTGTCATAGTCATGGTCCTCCTGCGCCGTGTCTACGTCCTCCACATCCACCGTGCTGTACACCAGCGCGGGCAGGTGCTTGATTAAATTCACGCAGGTCCTGAAGATTTGCAGCATGGGCTTTCCGTCGCTCCGGAATGCCAGCCGGTCGTGTATCTGGTTCTTGCCTAAAATCCGGTTGTTGTTTGCCTTCGTAAAGTAGCAGCCCTCCCGTGCCATGATGCTTGCCGCGCCGTAGTTGTCGCGCCCCACGCCGATGGCGGGGTCGGCCACGCCCAGTATCCTGTGTCCGCGCAGGTTGTCGTCCTCGTGCTCGATGCGCAGGATTTCCTGCGCGATTTTTTCGTCCGGCCATTCCACGCCCGTGTTCGGCTGATCGCGCCTGCACCCGTACAGCTCCCGTATCATGTACATCCGTCCGTCCTCGTCCAGCGCAAACCAGCCCACGGAAAACGGCCGCGCATGCCCCCAGTCAAAGGAGCGCACTATCTGCCAGTGCCGCGGAATCGGGAACGGATCGATGACATGGGTGTTCATGCCGTCCTGATAATGCCTTGGGTCGTTCGTCCATTCCATGAACACCTGCCCCACGAAGCTGTCCCAGTTCCCGTACAAAAGCGCCTGCTTCTGCGCGTAGGGCAGGGACGCAAGAGCGCTCAGGTATTCCGGGTTGTTCTGAATCAGCTTTGGGTTGTCAAACACGCTGGACGGAATGAAAATCCGGCTCTTCTTGTACGTGAGCTTCCTCCCGTCCGGCGCGTCCACATTCACCTCGCCCACAATTTTCGTGCCCGGCGGCGCCGCGCTGATGAATCTCTCCTTCACCCATCCGTGCCCGATGCCGCCGGGGTTGCCCGTTGCCCGCACATAGCACACCGTGCCCGCGCCGGATGCGCGGTTTCTCGAAAAGAAATAGCTGTATTCGTCCCAGGTGAAGTGCGTCAGCTCGTCAAAACCGATGAAGTCATACTGCTGCCCCTGATAATCCCCCTGATAGGTTGTCGGCTTCACGTTCCCGAAGAGTATCTTGGCCCCGCTCGGAAACGTCCAGTAATGCTCCGTCCCGTTGTACCTTGCTCTTGGAAAGGCCTGCGGGTAGTAGAGCTGGCTCTTTTGAATCAGCTCCCGCAGCATGGGGTAGGTCTTGCGCAATATCAGCCCCTTGTAGTTCGGGATGTGCACTTGTCTCAGCGCCTCCATGACCAGCGCATCGCTCTTCCCGCCGCCCGCCGCGCCCCCGTAGAACGCCTCGTATTCTCCCCGCCGCATGAACGCCCGCTGCTTTTCCTGCGGCTGCCATATCACCCTCGGTTCGCTCATTGCTTTCTCTCCGTCCCTCTTTAGCGGCCTGCCTGCCCGCTACCGGCTCCAGCCCTTGTAGCTGCTCGAATACCCCCTGTACCCGCTCGAATATCCCCTGTAGCCGCCGGACCAGCCCTTGTAGCTGCTGCTCTTTGTCCCGCGCACCCAGCCGCTGATGGTCTGCTCCGTAAAGCCTGCCTGCTTCAGGATATTCTTCAGGCGGCTGTACTCCGCCGTGTCCCCGTTTTCCCAGGCCTCCACGATCAGGGGCTTGAATTTCTTCTGTATCGCGCTGTCCACCTGCTTCTGCCCGTTCGCCCGGATGAGCGCTTTGCGCACCCTTTGCGCCGCCTGCGTTTCCCCGCTCTCCAGGAGGTTGTTCAGCATGGCCGTCGTGTACAGCGCCTCCGCCTCCGCTGCCTGCCTGCCTGTCTGACCGACAGGCAGACCGGCAGGCAGGTACGCCGCATAGGGCACGGCTTCTTCCGTCCCGTCCTCCTTTTCCTCCGCCTTTTGCAGCGCCTCCGCCGCTGCCGTTACCATCTCCCGCACCGTGGAGGACGCAAAGCCCAGGCCTGTCAGCTCGCCGGCCATGCTTTCGTAGGTGTCGAGGTCGCCCGCGTTCAGCGCCTCCGCCGCCGCCAGCACGCGCTTGTCGTTGTCGCGGTATTCCTTTTTGAGCGCCGTCATAATCTGCGCATCGGTCTTGCCCTGCTTGCGAAGCCTGTTCATCAGCCGCGTGTACTCCGCGAGGTCGCCCACGTTCAGGGCGTCCGCCATGTACCTTGCGCCCTTTGTCAGCGTCAGGTCCTTCATGCCCGCGTTGTAGGACAGCAGCTCGCCGTTTATCAAATCCTGCATGTTGCTCACCGCGCCCGTCACGATGTTTTCAAGGTTCGTCGCCGGGATGCCAAACCATTCCGCCACGGTCTTGCCCAGCGTCCAGCCCGCGCTCTTCACCTTTTCCACGCGCTGCTCCGGTGTCTTGTCCCCGCTCAATGCCGAGGAAACCGCCGTCAGGAACTTCGCCCCGCTCTGGTAAAGCTCGTTCAGCGTGCTCACGCCCGCCGCCTCGATGTCATACGGCGTCTTGCCCTGCATCACCGCCGTCAGCAGGTTGTACGCTTCCTGCCCGCCGATGACCGTGCCGGCGATGTTGGCCAGGGTGTCGTCAATGATGCCCTCCATCAGGCTCTCGCCCGTGATTTCCTCCTTGTCGTCGCGGTAGGGGTTCATCCGCGCCAGCAGCATCCGCGCCAGCAGGCCGCTTATCGCCGTCACCGCCGCCGCCGTGAGCTGGGAAGCGACCGCGGACGCGAATCTTGTCTTCGCCGCTTTAAACGCCGCCTGGTTTTCCGCGCTCGCATTGGCCTTCACGTCCGCCGCCCGCGCCCGCATTTCGCCCCAGGTGTCCGTCAGCACGCCGAAGTTCTGCAAGCCCTGCCCCATGAACATGGTCAGGGATTTGGTGAGCTGGTTCGGGTCTCTTGCAATGTCCGTCCGCTGCATCACGCCGGAGGAGGGCTGCGTGTCGTCCACGCATTGGTCAAACAGCGCTGCCACCTGCGTGTAGTAGTCCGTGTATGCCTTCGTGCCCTGTTTGTATGCAGTGCCGTCCTGCCCGCTCTGTTCGTTGACCGCATACTCGCACGCCGTCCAGATTTTCCGCATCGTCCATTCGTCCATGCGGTTCAGCCAGTCCAGCCTCGGCGCTCGGTCAAAGAGCGTAAAGTCCCGCGCCACGCCGCCGATTTCGGTCTTGGCGCGGTTGTCGCCGCGTGCCCAGTTTGTCGCCGTCCACTGGGCGATAAAGTCCGTGCTCTTCATGTGCCTGCTGCCTGTGCCCATGGCCTTTGTCATGGCCGCCCAGCCCGTGTACGGGGTAATCACCATCGCGCCCGAAACCTGCTTGAACGCCGTCGAAATGTTCATGTTCAGCTTCGCCTGGGCGAACTTCCCCCGCGCCCGGTCCAGAAAGCTGTTTTCGCCCTGCCTCGCGCCCTGCAAATCGGCCATGAGGTTTTCAATGTACTTTTGCCCGACAGCGCCCCACTTCTGCGCCACCTCCTGCTTCATGCTCCCCGCGTAGCCCGGCATGGTCGCGTTGTACACCGTCATGAAGTCGCGCACGGGTATGGCCAATCCTGCGTACTTCGCCGTGTTGTCAATCTGCCGCTCGGCCACCTTCGTGATGTCCTCCAGCAGGATGGGGTTTGAGCCGTTCACGCGGCTCTTGAGCATCCCCATGCCCTCCAGGGATGCGTCGTTCACCACCGTCTCAAAGTTGCTCCGCACAAAGTTCCTGTCCGTCCGAATCGGGAAATAGTTGTCCACCACCGCCTTTTTAAAGCCGTTCAGCTTTAAGGACGTGTCGTTGATTTCCCTGGACAGCTTTTCCTCCAGCTTCGTCCAGCCTTCGCACCACTGCTTCTCGTATTCCGTCATGCCCCTGATGACCGCGCCCACTTCTTTTTCCGTCAGCCGCACCGTCACGCCCCGCGCATAAGCCTCCTGAAGCTTCCCTTCCCTGTACAGCCTCGCGTCCGGTATCGTGATGCCGCCCTTGGTGACGTGGTTCATGTTCTGCTCGTTTTTGCTGTGCATGTACAGGCTCGCCCGCATTGCCCGCGTCATGGTGAGCTTCTCTTTCGTGATTTGCCCGTTCCTTTCCACGGCGACCTCAACGCCCGTGTCCACCCATTCCGCATTGCGCCCCGTGAACGAAGCCAGCTCCTTTTGCAGCGCCCGGTCGGTCTGTCTGCCCTGCCTGCCGGCAGGCAGGTCCTTGCCCGCAATCAGGTCGGCAAAGATGCCGCTGCCCTCCATCTTGATTTTGTTCGCCTTGTGCTGCCCTTCATTCAGCGCCTGAGCCCGCTCCTCCAGCACACCGTCCTTTGCATACCCTGAAATCAGGCGGAAAAACCGCACCCCGCTCTGCATCATCGTCAGGTATCGGTTTCCGAACTGCTTGATAAGCCCGTGCGCATCGCTTCCCTTGGTATTCCTTAGCTGCCTGATGCCCTCCGAGGCCGCCTCGAATGCGTCCTTCTTTTTCCCCTTCCCGATGATTTTCCGCGCATTCTGCAGGGCCGTCGCCGCCCCGCGCAATGTCTCGTACACAAAGCGTGTCTCTTCCCCGTCCAGCTGCTCCACGCTCTTTCTTTCCGTCAGCTCCACCATCTCCGCAATGCGCTTTTCCATGTCCTTGTCAAACGCCTGCTTGACAAAGTAATCGCTGTCATTCTGCATCTGCGTGTTGGCATTGCGCCACTTGGTCAGCGCCTTGTCCAGCACCTGTTTGTCCCCGTTCGTCAGCGCCTCGGTCACGTCCAGAATCGTGCGCATGTAATTCACCGGCACATACCGGCTCTCCGTCGGGCTTGCTATCGCCGTCCGCAGCTCCCTGGCAAGCTTGCGGATGCCCTGGCGGTTCTTCGTCTTTTCCCGCTCCGCCTTTTCTTTCTTTTTCGCCTGCTTATACTTGTCCGCGTTTTTCTGCATGGCCGCCTGCAGGCGCTCCACCTGCTTGGCCAGCAGGTCCGCGTCCTTCCCGGAATATTCCGCGCTCTGGTTTTGGTAATAGTCCGTCAGCGCCGCCAGCGCCGCGCTGTTGGCCAGCGTCATGTATTCGCCCGACAGCTCCGCTCCCTGCCCGCGCCTTTCGTTCAGGTAGCTCATGAGCACGTCCGGCATGTCAGAGGCCTTCGTGTCCGCAGGGAAGGCCTCCGCGTCAATCGCCGTGAGCTTTCCCCACACCTCCGTCAGGGTCTGCTTCGCGGTCTTCTCCGTGCCCATGCTGAGGACGCCGTAGCCCTGCTTCCGGAACACCGCCGTGCTCCTGAAGATGTCGCGGACGCTCTCCTCCTGCTCCTTCGTCAGGTAAAACCGCTCCGCCCGCAGGGTGTCCTTCACGCGCTGGTATACGGCATCGTCGCCCGTGTCCCTGTCCGCCATCTGGTCGCGCATCACGTCCGAAAGCGTCCGCATGGCCTCGTGCAGGGCTGTCTTCGTTTCGCCCGTGCGCTTGCTCTCCTCCAGACCCGCGAACACGCCTTTGATTTTAGAGACAAGCTGCTTTTCCGTCATGCCGTCCCCGCCGATGAATGCACGGATGTTCCTTGCAAGCTCCGTCACGTTCCCCGTGTACCTTGAAACGTGCTCGCCGCTCTTCCTGCTGTTGATGGCCTCCGCCGCCTGCCTGACGCTCCTTTCCTGCGCGGTCTCCAAGTCCTCTATGGCGGCCATGGTCAGTGCATTGTCCCGTCTGCGCTCATTCGCCGCCTGCTGCATGGCCTTGGTCCATTTGCCCGTTGCTTCCTGCTCGCCCTGCAGCATCGGCGCCAGCGTCCCCTCGTATTCCTCGCGGATTAGGTCCGCGCTCTTTTGCTCCTTCTCGCGCTTGACCGCATCCCGCTTCTGCTTTTCCGCTTCGCGCCTCCTGCGCTCTTTTTCCAGCTCCTTTTTGAGCTTTTTCAGCTCCGCCTCGTGCTTTTTCCGCTCCTCATGAATTTTCACAGCCAGCTCATCCACGCGCTTTGCCGCGCTCCGTGAAAACTGCTTTTCTTCCGTCAGCGCCCTGTTCAGCTCCGCCGTCTGCCTTTCTATCTGCGCATCGATGCGCCCGCGTTCCTCCCTGAGCGCCGTCTCGGATTTCTGCTTCAGCGTCTCGATTTTATCTTTCAGCCGCCTGTTTTCCCACGCCAGCTGCTTCGCGCTCTTTGCCTCGTTCACACGTTTTCTGCTCGCGTAATAGGCCATGAGCGCGTCCTGTGCCACGATGTCCGCTATGGCGTTCTCCTCGTCCGTCAGCGCCGTCACCTTTTTTCTTGCGTTCCGCCTGTCCTCGATGTATTCGAGCAGGGCCAGCGGCATGTCCGCCGCGTTCGTGTCCTCGTCCAGGCCCGTCTTCGCCGCTATCTCTTCCCACATGTCCTCCAGCTGGCTGCGGCTCGTCTCTTTGGACACTACTCTCAGGTTCCCGAATGCCGCCTGCCTGTAGGCCGCCACGCTTTCGTATGCGTTGCGCACCTCGGACATCTGGTCCTTGCTCAGGGAAAAAGGCGTGTACCGCAGCTGCTGTAAAAATGCGTCCTCGTCGCTCTCTTCCAGATACTGCGCCTTCAGGTTCTGCAGCGATTCCTCCGCCGCCTGCCGCGCTGTCTCAAACGCCGCGTCCACGGCCTCCTGCATGGCCTTTCCCGTTGCCCTGCTGTTCAGCGCCTCGTCCAGATGCGCGTAGGCCGTCCGCAGAATCTTGTTCGCCCGCGCCGTGGAAATGCCGCTGCCCGTGTCCGTCAGCAGCTTTCTTGATACGTCCGATATGTTCCCGCTGTACCGCGTCCCTTCGCCCGCTTCAAACTGCCGCACAAGCTGTTCCTGCAGCCCGTCCAGCGCCGCCGCCCGCTCGTTCCGCTTCTTTCCTTCCCTGTGCTGCGTCCAGACGTCCCATTCCTCCGCTTCGTCCGTCTCCATCAGCGGGCTGATGTCCTCCCGATACTCCTGCCGGATCTCCTCCTCGCTCCGCCCGTCCCCGTCCTTCAGGGCGTACTTGACGTAGCTGTCCTCCATTGTCTCTTCCGCCGCGTCCTTCAGGCTGAATAATTTATTTTTGTCTTTTTCGGAAAACCCATTGACAGTTTCACCAGCTTGTGATACATTCTCTTTGGAGACGAGTAATCCGTGGGAAGCATTTGCTTCCATGGCCTTTGAGCCTCTTGGCGGTGGCGTCTCCCATGAGGAAGGAGCAGCCGTCCGTGGTTTAAAGACCCCCGTCTGGAAGCTCGCTTCCTCG
>CAVDRM010000004.1:0-87215 GCA_963611355.1 Anaerovibrio sp. | reverse complement strand
CTTGTTGACCAGGTTGCCGCCCACGCCGACGCCGCAGCAGCCGGCCCTGATAAAGTCCGCCGCGTTCTTTTCATTGACGCCGCCCACGCCCATCAGCGGAATGTGGGACAGCGGGGCGCTGACGGCCTTGATATAGCCCGCGCCCAAGCTGCTGACGGGAAAGACCTTCACGGCATCCGCGCCGGCATTATACGCCGTCAAAATTTCGGTCGGGGTCAGTGCCCCGGGGAACATCCCCAAGCCCTGCTTTTTGCCCGTACGGATAATCTCCGCATCCGTCGTCGGCGTGACCAGATACTGTGCGCCCGCATCGGCGGCGATTTTGAGCTGCTCCAAGGTAATGACCGTTCCGGCACCCGTCAGCATATCGCCGCCGAATTCCTTTTTCACGGCGCTGATGGCCGCAGCCGTATCCTTCCATGTTTCGGGCGCTTTCTGATTGAAAGTGACCTCCATCATGCCGATGCCGCCCTCTTTAAACGCCTGTGCCAGACGCAGCATGTACTCCGTCGGCAGTCCGCGCACGATGGCGATAACACGGCCTTGATGGACATGTTCCATGATGTTCATAAAAAACGCAAACACTCCCTTCTACCATATTAAAATGTATTATAGCACACCTGCCCTGTCCGTACAACTGAAAAAATCTTAAGCAAAATTACAAAATTTTTGTATTGTCCTCTCGTTCCGCTGACGATATAATAAATCGTTGCCTACAATCGGCCTCCCGCATTCCCGCAAGCGGCTTATATATCAACGATTTTCGGAAAGGAAGTCCGTCTTTCCATGAAGCTGTTTGAGCGTTTTGATGAGCTGGCGCAGCGCATCGACAAGATGAATCGTGAGGCTGTGCAGAGCTGCGACATTCCCTATATCCATCTGCACGATTTTACCCATTATATGGACTTGAAGGTGTTTTTCGATGCCTATACTCGCCGCCTTCGCCTGCCGAAGGAGCAATCGGGTGCGCTCTTTGTGTTCATGTATGAGGATACGCAAGCCATAAAGCGTGAGCATCCGAAAGCGGATTTGTATCTATGCACCTTTGCTTATTTCAAACACATGGTTTACCGCACGGGCAATTTAGATACGCCCGATGATTGCATGGAAAAGCTGGATTTTGAATTGTTTGAGCCGTACCGTGCGGCGCGGTCAAAGCAAATGCGGGACGAACGGCTTTCCGATGCCGAGCATGCGCTGATTGCGCGCTTTCATGCGCAGATTCTCAAGGACGCTCAATAAAAGAACGCCCTTTTCTTCTGTTCACTCGTCCTGCTCGTCTTTGTTCAAAGGTATTTCAAAGCAGTAGTGATGCGGGAAATTTTTATCAAACAGCTCGGCAAAGGCGCGGCGATTTGCCACCTGCGCCACCTGAAACAGCTTGCGCATACGATACTGCATGGAGCTTTCGGACAGAAAGAGCCTCCCTGCGATGCTTTCATAGCTGTCGCCTGTCAGCAGCTCCCGAATGATGCGAAAATCCAGTTCATCGCAGCGCTGAATGCAGCGGTCAATGTGCATCAGTGCCTGAAGAGTCGGCTCGTCATAAAACGGGCCTCCCTCAAAGCGTTCGCCGATGGGGTGTCTGACGGGAAGCGCGGCGTCCGGCGTTCCGTTGCGGCGCGTGCTTTCGCGTTCTAAAATTCGGCCGGGAGCTGTAATTCTAAACTGTAAATTTTCATTTCGATTTTCCTGCAGGTACAGCCAAATAGTGACGGCGCTTGCGCCGATAGCCTCAAAATTAATCATAAGAGAGGTGATGGCGGGGCGGCAGTATTGGCCGATTCGATTGCCGTTAAAGGAAGCAAGCAGCAATTTATCCGGCACTTCTAAATGATGCTCTTCGCAGAAATGCAAAAAAGCGACGGCCACATAATCATTCGGGCAGAGAACGGCGTCAAAGTCATCCGCCTCGTTCACAAACGCATCAAAGCTTTCCGAAATATAGGTCTGATAAGAAAAACTCTTGCTGCGGAGCAGCCCGCCGCTCAAATCGGCATAATGCCGCATGGCTTCACTGCGGACAGCATCATTCATGGAATTATAGCCAACGCCGACCATCGCCACGGAGCGGGCACCTTTTTGCAGGAAAAAATCCAGCATTTGCTCCGTGGCAATGCGGCGGGAAAAAGTCGCGCAGGAATAGTGAAAATCGACATAGTCCGCATCAATGCCTGTGACAACAATGCGCTTTTTCAGCGTTTCCAAATTTTGCAGGACGGTCTGCATTCTGGAGGATTCAAACCCGATGACGATGACCGTATCTCCGGCCAAAGCGTCCTCCTTTAATTCTTCACAGCTGCTGTACATTCGTGCGGAATAGCCCTTGCGCACCGCAACCCTGCGGATGCTGCCGACCACGGAAGCGCAGATGGGGGTGTCGTGGCATTCCTTGTCCATCAGCACGGGAATAGCAGGACGGCCGCGCGGAACAACCGGCTTTGATGTCATGATGTCCTCCTTTCATGACGGCTCAGTCTTACACTCAATTAGAATTATATTCGACAGGCCGCGCCTTTTTTCCTGCAATGCAAAAAGCACTTATTTTAAAGTAGAGAAAGTGCATCATGAAATTTAATAAAATATGTTATCACACATTTCGGAAAAATACAATATGAAGTTTTTGCAATTCCGGCCGAAGTTTTCAAATTGAAGAATTCCCGGGCGCAGTATATAATGATGACAATCATGTTCCATATGATACAGGAGGTTTTCTATGGAATCATTTGAACTTCTTGCCCCGCAGCTTTACCGCTTGCAGGTGCCCTTTCCCGGCGACTGGACAGGGGTCACGCTGGTTCGCGGTGAAAAAAACGTGCTCATTGATACCGGCGGCTGTGCGGAAACGGTTGACTCGGCCATTGTTCCCGCGCTGAAAGAGATGGGGCTGACGCTCAAGGACATGGATGCTGTGCTGCTGACACACACGCATGGCGACCATATCGGCGGTCTTCCGCGCATTCGTGCCCTTGCGCCAGACATCCATGTGGCGGCTTACGCGCCGATGGCGGACAAGGTACGCAATCCGCTCATCTATATGAAGCGGATTCGCGGACGTTTTCCCGGCTTCAGCAGCCCGCCGTCCGACAGCATTGCAGGGTGCGAGCCCGATATTCTGCTGAATGACGGCGAGAAGCTGTATGGCTATCTGCGGCTGATTTATACACCCGGTCATGATGACGACGCCGTCTGCTTCATGGATGAGCGGTGCAATGCCCTCATCACGGGGGATTCTTTGCAGCTCAACGGCACACGCTCCCAAGGCAGCGCGCTGTGTATGTTTGTCGGCGACTATTTATCGTCTGTGGAGCGGCTGCTTGCGGAAAAGCCGGAATACATCATTGCTGGGCATGAATATCTGCCGCTGGGAGGATTTTCCAAGGGGCAAAAGGACGTTATGGCTTATCTCCGCCGGTGCAGGGAGCTGATTGAATTTTATCGCGGTTTTGTCCGCGGTATGCAGCTTGCCGGCAACAGTGACCCTGCGGCCATTGCGCGGGCGCTCATTCATGAGATCGGCAGCGAAGAGCCTCAGAAGCTGTGCCTGCCCCTTTATACCGTCACACAGTTGATGGAATGAACTGCTGTTTATCATTTATAAAAAAGGAAGGACTGAACAATATGTCTGACAAGAAATCCGTTCTTATCACCGGCTCCTCTCACGGCATCGGCGCGGCCGCGGCCATTGCTTTTGCCGAGGAAGGCTATGACGTCGGCATCAATTACTGCAATTCTCCGACTGATGCGGAAGACGTTGCCCGTCAATGCAGGGAAATCGGTGCGGATGCGCAGATTTACAAGGCTGATGTCAGCAAGCGGGAAGACTGTGAGAATATGCTCCATGCATTTATCGAGCATTTTGGAAAAATCGACGTGCTGATTAACAATGCGGGCGGCGCGCTCAAAATGCCCAAAGGCGGCTTCATCGATATGCCGATGGACTACTGGGACAGCCAAATCGCCCTGAACTTAAACTCTGCTGCGTACTGCTCTCATGTAGCTGCCAAGGACATGGTTGAAAAAGGCATTCACGGCGCTATCATCAACGTGTCCTCCGTTCACAGCCTTGTTACATGGGTGCGCCGCAAGGCGCTGCCGTATTCCGCCGGAAAAGCGGGCTTGAACATGTTCACCAAGTCCATCGGCGTTGAACTTATCAAATACGGCATCAATGTCAACTGTATCGCGCCCGGCCTTATTTACACAAAAATTATGAGCCGCTATTCCGAAAAGGACATTACCGGCTTTAACCGCAAGATTCCGATTGGTCACGGCGGCCAGCCCGGCGACATCGTTCCCATGATGCTGTTCCTTGCCGATAAGGAAAAGAGCCGCTTCATTGTCGGCCAGACCATCTTTATTGACGGCGGTCAGACCATCGATGGCGCAATCGACAACATGCTTGAAGACGAATTCTGATTTTTCATGTTCAATAAAAAATGATGATGAGGTCTATGGCCTCAAAATAAAGGAGGATACCGACTATGGCACGCAAATATGAAGATATGAGAAGCTGCTGGGAATTCGGCGAGGCGAATGAATGCCGCCGCGGATTGATGCTGGGCATGGGCTATACGGAAGAAGAGCTTCATCGCCCGCTGATTGCTGTCGTTGACTCTTGGAATGAATATAACCCCGGCCACGTTCATCTGAATCAGCTTGCCGAGCGCGTCAAGCAGGGCATCCGCGAAGCGGGCGGTCTGCCACTGGAAGTGATGACCACCGCCATCTGCGACGGCATGGTGCTGAAAGACCCCAAATATATCGAGGTTCCTTCCCGCAACTCCATTGCTGACCAGGTCGAGCTGACCGTGGACGGCAATTTCTTTGATGGCATGGTGCTTCTCTCCACCTGCGACTCCATTGTTCCCGGCCACCTGATGGGCGCCGCCCGTCTAGACATTCCGGCCATCGTTGTGACCGGCGGCTATATGCCTCTGGGTACGTTCCGCGGCAGGGAAGTCGTGCATATCCGGGCGCAGGATAAGGTCGGCGCGGCTGCCGAAGGCAAAATCGATATGGACCTGTACAACGGCCTGATTCAGCACAGCTGGGGCATCTGCGGCGGCTGCACCTCCATGACCACCGCCAACTCCATGTGCATGATGGCCGAAGCAATGGGCATGACGCTGCCCGGCAACTCCTCCATGTCCGCCGTGTCCAGTGAGATTCGCAATCTGGCTTTCCGCGCCGGCAAACGCATCATGGAGCTGGTGAAGGAAGGCATCACCGCCCGCCAGATTATCACGCCCGAATCCATTAAAAATGCCATTGCCGTTGACATGGCCGTCGCCGGCTCTTCCAACCTTATTCTGCATCTGCCCGCCATCGGCCACGAAGCGGGCTATGACCTGCCGTGGTGGAAGTATTTCGATGAAATGTCCAACTCCGTGCCGCTGCTGTCTCACCTGATGCCCGGCGGCGAATATTCCGTTAAGGACTTTGATTTGGCCGGCGGCATGCCCGCGCTGATGAAGAATCTGCTGCCGCGTCTGAACGGCGACTGCATGACCGTGAACGGCCACACCGTCCGCGAAAATGTGGAAAATGCGGTGATTTACAATGACGACTGCATCCGCACACTGGATAACCCCGTGATGACCGAGCCGGGTCTGGGCGTGCTGTACGGTTCGCTTGCGCCGGAAGGCTCCATCATTAAGATTGCCGCCGTTCCGCAGAACCTGATGACCTTCAAAGGCAAGGCAAAGGTCTTTAATTCCCTGCACGATGCGTTGGATGCCCTGCGTTCCGGCAAGATTCACGAGGGCGATGCCTGCGTTCTGCGCTTTCTCGGCTTAAAGGGGCGCTTCGGCACTACGGCTTTTACCTTCCAGGAAGAGCTTAAAGGGCAGCCCGCGCTGTACAATTCCTGTGCCATCATCACGGACGGCCGTTTCTCCGGCGGCACATCCGGCTTGAGCGTCGGTTATGTCAGCCCCGAAGCGGCTCTCGGCAGCCCGCTGGCTGTTGTGCATGATGGCGATGAAATCACCATTGATATTCCCAACCGCCGCATTGATTTGTGCATCCCCGAAGATGAGCTCAAAGCGCGTATCGAAGCCTTCAAGTGGGAGTTTCCCGGCAAGGATTATCAGCGCTATCTGCGTCTGTTCTCCAAGAATGTCGGCTCAATGGCCAAGGGCGGCATCTGGGAGGTTTAATGAAGCAATTTTATTCCGAATGTCTTGTCATCGGCGCAGGGCTGTCCGGCTTAACGGCAGCCCGTGCGCTGGTGCGCTCCGATATCCGCCCCACCATCCTTTTTGACGGACGCGGCGCGTCCCCGTGGGTACACGGCATCGGCGCTCCGGTTCATCCCGATGATTCAGCGGATATTTTCTTCAAGGACACGATGGACAGCGGTGTGGTCAACGACCCCGCGCTGGCTCATGTACTGTGTGCCGATGCTCCGCTTGTCGTTCGGGAAGTGAGAGAAATGGGGCTTTCCTTTAATAGCTCGGCGGAAGGCGGATATCAGCTTCTGCGTCCCCTGGGCGCAAGTCGTCCGCGCGTTATTTCCATCGGCAATGAAACCGGTCCTGCCATCATGCAAAAGCTCCTTTCCGAATTGAAAGGCAAAGCTGATGTATTCCCGTCCTGCCGTGCGCTTCGGCTGATTGTGCGGGAAGGGCGCGTGCAGGGCGCTGTCGCCTACAGCAAAAAAGAACAGGCATTCCTTGCCTTTTTTGCGAAAGCGGTCATACTGGCAAGCGGCGGCTTCTGCTCCGTATTTCCGCAAACCACCAATAAAAAGGATGCGGGCGGAGACGCTGCCGCCATGACGTACTATGCGGGTGCGCAGCTTCGAGACATGGAATTCATCCAATTCGAGCCTTCCGGCGCTGTCTGGCCGGAGTCGCTGCGCGGCACAAGCATGATTACTACCATGTTCTTTGACGGTGCTGTCATGCGCAACACTTTCGGTCAGCGTTTTATGGACGAGCGCGTTCCAAAAGACGTCATGGCGCGGGAAATCGCCAGGGAAATCAATTCGGGGCGCGGCACGGAACACGGCGGTATTTTCTTTGATGCCACGGGAGTCGGACGCGAGCGCCTGAATGAAGCGTACCCAATGTATGTGAAACGGTATCGGGATGTCGGCATTGATTTAGCGGAGCAAATGATTGAGCTTGCGCCCGCCGCGCACACGAGCTTAGGCGGCGCGGTGATTGACGCCTCCTGCGCTTCTACCCTGCCCGGTCTTTTCGTCTGCGGCGAGGCGGCGGGCGGCGTCCACGGCGCGAACCGCATCGGCGGGAGCGCCGGCTTGGAAACGCTGGTCTTTGGCCGGAGAGCCGGTTATGCTGCGGCGGCCTATGTTAAAACGGTCGATGCGCCGAATGCCCTTGTGCCTGATGATATTCCGAGCAATCCGCCTCCCGCCAGTCTTCGTGTGCAGATGCAGGAAACGCTCGGCAAAAATGTCGGCGTGCTGCGCTGCGAGGCAGGGCTTTGCGAGGCAGAGCAAACGCTGGACGCGCTGCTGAAGCAGGTGTCCGAATACAGCGGTTTTGAGGCCATGCGCCTTGAAAATGACCTGACCGCCGCCATGCTGCTCACCAAAAGCGCTTTGTGCCGCCGTGAATCGCTAGGCTGCCATACGCGCACGGACAGCACGAAGCCCGCTTCTTTACGCTACTATACATTGATTCAGAAAAATTCGGATGGCAGCTGTGCCGTCTGCAAGGAGGCTGTGTGCCATTGAAAAAAGTATTTGTCACAAAGAGCCGATATGTTGACTCTGTCACGCTGATGGGCGTGGCCATCAATCTGACAGACCTTCCAGGCGTTTCCGGCGCAGAATCTGGCATGGGAACAAAGCAGAACATCGATATGCTCACGGGCGAGGGCTATTTCGTACCGGAAGATACGACGAAAAACGACCTGATGGTCGCAGTTGAGGCGGAAACAGAGGAACAGTTGGAAAATGCCTGTGCCGCCGCGATGAAAGCGCTGTCTTCCACGAGCGGCAAGCATCAGCGCGTCTATCGGGATGTGAATGAGCTGGAAAACGGCGAATTCAATGTGCTTCAGATTTCTCTGCCCGGCGAATACGCCATCAAGGAAGCGCGGAAGGCTATTGACAAGGGCATGGACGTGTTCATGTTTACGGCGGATGTTTCCTTGGAGGAAGAGCGCGAAATCAAAGAATATGCGCGTGAGCACGGCTGCCTGATGATGGGGCCGGATGCGGGCGTCGGTCTGCTGGGCGGCGTTGCAATGGCCGCCGGAAGCATTGTCAACTTTGGCCCTGTCGGTATCATCGGCGCTTCCGGCTCAGGCTCTCAGGAGGTTGCCTGCCTCATTGAGCAGATGGGCAGCGGCGTGACCTGCGTGCTGGGCACAGGCGGGCGCGACCTCAAAAAGGCCGTCGGCGGCGTATCCATGAGGGCCGATATGAAACGGCTGGACGCAGATGAGGACACGAAGCTTATCTGTCTGGTTTCCATGCTGGCCGACCGTGAAGTCATGGAAGAAGTTCTGTGCGAGGCGGACAAGCTGCACAAGCCTGTTGTCGCTGTTTTCCTTGGTGCAGATGAATCGCTGTACAGGGGGCACAAGGTCGTCGGCACATATAACCTGACCGATGCTGCCAAGGCCTGCGTCCGGCTGATAACGGGCGCAGAGCCGAAGCTCGGCTGGACGGAGGAGGAAGTCATCGGGCTTTCGAAGAAGCTGGCTGCGCGCCTTTCCCCGGACAAAAAATATTTCCGCGGCCTGTATACAGGCGGCACCTTTGCCGAGGAAACGCTGATGACCTTCCGCACTGTTGCGCCGGAAGTGAAGCTGCACACCAACCGAGACAATACCAAATACGCCGTGCGCCTGAAAACGCACAAGCAGAGCGAGGAGCATTCCCTGCTGGATATGGGCGACCTTGACTTTACGGCCGAAGCACCCCATACCGTTTTTGACCCGACGCAGCGTGTGCAGCGTTTTCGTCAGGAGCTGGCCGACCCTGCCGTCGGCATCATTGCGATGGACATCATCTTGGGTCCGGGCGTTGCGCCCGACCCCGCCTCCTGCTATGTTCCGCTCATTCAGTCCCGACCGGATGTGCTGTATGTCTGCGCGGTTTGCGGCGGCGAACACGACCCGCAGGACAAGGATGGTATCAAAAAGATGCTCCAAGAAGCCGGCGCTGTCGTTGCCGACAGCAATTATGAAGCTGCGCGTCTGTGCGCAAAGCTCTGTCAGGAACTGGAGGCTCGAAAATAATGGAGGGCATTTATAAGGAAAAGCCGGCGGTCGCCAACCTCGGCATTAAAATTTTCTATGATGCGATGGTCGCACAGAATGTAAAAACCACACAAATCGAATGGATGCCGCCGGTCAAGCAATCCGAAGAGATTGAAGAGATGCTCGACGAATTCCTGTAATAAACGGAGGAAAGCGCGATGGATGTAAAACAGCTGATTGCCGAGGCCAACCAAAAAGCCGCTGCCTGTCTGACGGATAACGACCCGTTCTGGGTGGATATCAAGCCTGCCGGCGAATGTGTTGAAGGCCTTGAGGACCATATGATTCTTCACTCCGGACCGCCCATTGACTATGACGATATGGTCATGCTGCACAAGCGCGGCATGGTCAGCGCCATGCTGTTTGAAGGCTGGGCAAAGGACGAAAAACAAGCCGTTGAAATCATCAAGTCCGGCGAAATTAAAATCGACTCGGCGCTGAACCACAACACGGTCGGCGCGGGCACGGGGATTATCACCAAGTCCGTCGCCATGAATGTCATCGAGGACCGCCGCAATCACACCACCGCAGCCACCTTTCCGGCCGAAGGCCCGTTCCAAGGCGGCTTCTGCGGCTGGGGTTTGTATAGCCCCGAAATTGCGGAAAATCTGCGCTATATGCGCGAGGAGCTGTTTCCGCCCGTTCGTGAAATGCTCTTTAAAAACGGCGGCATTGCCATTAAGCCCATTTTGGCCGAGGCGATGCAGATGGGTGATGAAAACCACACCCGTCAGACGGCAGCCGACCTTCTGTTCGATAAAATCGTCCTGCCGCAGCTCTTTGAGCTGAACCGCCCCAAGGAAGAAATCATGCGCACCGTCAAATACATCGTCGAAACGCCGCGCTTTTTCCATTGCTACGGTCAGGGTTCTTCCCGTTCCTCCGCCATTGCAGCGGACGGCATCGAGTATTCAACGATGGTCACGGCGATGGCCGGCAACGGCGTGGAATTCGGCATTAAAATCGCCGGTCTGCCGGGTCAGTGGTTTACCGCGCCAGCGCCCATGATGAAGGGTCGCTACACCTCCACCCGCTTTACGGAAAAGGACCAACTGCCGTGGATAGGCGACAGCTGCGTCGTGGAGACCGCCGGCATGGGCGGTCTGGCAGCCGCGGCCAGCCCCATCGTTTGTTCTCTGCGCGGCATGACATTGGCAGACGCCATTGCGCAAACCCGCGAGATGGAAAAAATTACCATCACCAAAAATCCCAATTATCCGATTCCGAACCTTGACTTTGACTGTCTGCCCTCCGGCATTGATATGCGCCTTGTCCTCAAAACAGGCATTTCTCCTGCCATCCACGGCGGCATGTTCAATTATGAGGGCGGTTTAATCGGCGCAGGCATGGCGCGTGTGCCGATGGCCTGCTTCGAAAAGGCAATGAAGTCCTTCGCAGCCAAATACAGCCCGAAAAAGTAAGCGTCGAGGAAGCTCATGAAAAAAATCATCGTTTTGAATCTCGGCTCAACGAGCTTTAAGTTCAAGCTCTATGAAATGGGCACGGAAGAAATTGTGCTTGCCTCCGGCGGGGTTGAAAGCATCGGCACGGCGGGAAAATATGAGATTTCGGCAAACGGCCGTGAAGAAAAGGCAGCCTGTGCCTGCAAGACGCATATGGATGCTCTGAGCCTTTGTCTGGAAAGGCTTTCGGCACTGGGGATTTCGGTCGATTTGAAATCGCTGGATGCCGTCGGCTATAAAGCCGTTCACGGCGGATGCTTTTCCGGATCTCATTTTGTAACGCAGGAGCTGCTTTCCGAAATGGAACGCATGGCGCCGCTGACGCCGGCACACAACCCCGTTTATATCGCCATGATGCGGGCGGTTGCAACAAAGCATCCATCGCTTACGCAAATCGCTTGCTTTGAAACCGGCTTCCATGCTATGATGCCGAAAGAGCGCCGCTATTATGGCGTTCCGCTGGAATGGGCGGAAAAATACGGAGTCCGGCGCTGGGGCTTTCACGGCAATTCCCACAGCTATATCGCCTGGAAAACGGGCATGGAAGCGCCCGACTGCCGCCGCATCGTATCGGCGCACCTTGGCGGCTCTTCCTCTGTCTGCGCCATCTTAGACGGGCATTCCGTCGCTTCGTCGATGGGCGCGACCCCCCAGTCCGGCGTGTTCAACAACAACCGTGTCGGCGATTTTGATGCATTCTGTCTGCCCGTTTTGACTGCACAGCTTGGCGGCCTTGACAATGTCATGAAGCTTCTTTCCAAGGAAAGCGGCTTTCAGGGGCTTTCCGGCGTCAGCAACGATATGCGCGAAGTGGAGCTGGCCGCTGCCGACGGCAATGAACGGGCACAGCTGGCGCTGGATGCCTTTGCCGATTCCGTGGTCGGCTACATCGGCATGCAGACGGCCTTCATGGGCGGCTTGGACGCGCTGGTGTTCACCGGCGGAATCGGTCTGAAAGGCTCCGAATTCCGTGAAAACGTGGTCAGTCGTCTCGGCTTTGTCCATGCCAAGCTCGATGCTCGGAAAAATGCCGAGCGGCGCATTCAGGGGCTCATCAGCGCGCCCGACAGCGGTATCAAAATCTATGTGTTTGAGACCAATGAAGAGCTGATGGTGGCCAGAGGGTGTGTTCAATGCCTTGCGAAGAATTAACCGCGTACCTGACTCCCGCTCTTCGCGGGCTTTCCTGCGCCACTCGTGTGCATTCTGTGTTTGACCATGCGGTCAATGTGCTTCTTTCCCTTGGAAACGGGGAGAAACGAATGCTTTCACTGCTCCCGCCGAGTGCTTTTCGTATGCCGGACAGCCTGTGTGTTCCTCAGCGCATTCTCGGAATGCTGAGGCCGGAAACCGAATTGGCATTTGATTCCCGCGGGCAGACCGTTCTTATGGGCGCAGTCGGCTTTCACCTTTCGGACTGGACGGGAAAAGCCGTATCGTTTCAAGTGAAGCCCGACGCGACAAAGTTTTCGTCGGCACTTCAGTCGCTCCGGCGTCCGACCGGCTTTGACCGTCTTCTGCCCAATGTCTTTCAAAAAGCGACGAATGCTCTGAAAAGCGGTGCAGTTTCGTCCATGCTGGGTCTCGGCATCGGGTTGACTCCGTCCTTTGACGATGCCGTCGTCGGATTCCTATGCGCTCGGCGTTCCTTCGGTCTCCCCTGCCCCTCGCTTTCCGAGGATGCGCTGCGGGAAACGGCGGAGATTTCGGCACGGTATCTGCGCCTTGCCGATGCAGGCTATTTTTCCGAGGCGCTTCTCGATGCGGCACGGGCGCTGGCTGACGGCGCCGACCTCATGCCTTCGCTGCTTCGCGCCTCGGATTACGGCGCCACAAGCGGCATGGATGCCCTTTACGGCTTTTCAATCGGGTTATACGGAGACGAAATCAAAGGAGAGATAGCGTGAAAGATATCATCATTCGCTCCGACAAGCTGACTGTACACGTCAATGCGCTGGGCGCGGAGCTGAAGGGCGTGGAGATGGACGGTTTGGAATACCTTTGGCAAGGACAAAAGGACATCTATCCGCGCACCTCACCGACCTTGTTTCCGATTGTCGGCCGATTTTTAAGCGACACCTACTATGTGGGCGACCGTGCTTATCAAATGCCGCTGAACGGCGTGGCAATGGATGAAAATTTCCGATGCTTTATGTATAAGGAAAACCGCGCCGTATTTCAGCTGACCGCCAATGAGCGCCTGCTGGCCATGTACCCGTTCGATTTTTGCCTGACAGTGGCTTACACGGCCGATGCAAACACATTGCACGTGGATTATCGGGTTGAAAATTTCGGAAGCTGCGCAATGCCGTTCTCTATCGGCTGCCACACCGCCTATAACTGGCCTCTGACAGAAGGCGATGCGCCGGAGGATTATCGTCTTCGCTTTGAAAAAGAAGAAAGCCTTGAGTCCTTTAACCCCTTCGGCTGGACACAGCCCTTTGTTCGGGGAAATCTGCGGCCGCTTTCTCATGATTTATTCGCCAATTATACACGCAGTCTGACCGGCATTCGCTCTGATTGGATACAGCTTGAAAACGCAAAAAACGGCCGCAGCGTGCGTATCCATCGCAAGGATTTTCCCTATCTGGCCATCTGGACACTGCCGACTCCGCAAGCAAAATTGATTTGCCTGGAGCCCTGCACCGGCGTCCATGCGGGTAATCACGGCGCACTGCATCTTGAGGATCGTGACGGGGCATTACTGCTTCAGCCGAAAGAAACGTGGGAAAAAGGGTTCGTATTAGAATTTCGGTCTTGAACAGAAACCGGCTTGAAATACCGGTGCTTTAAAAAAAATCAAACCATAGAGGAGGATACTCTCGTGGAGCAAAAACTCACCGTCTGCGTCGTCGGATGCGGAGACTTCGCAAAAAATTTCGTCCCGCTTTTCAAGAAACATCCGTATGTGGAAAAGGTATATGTCTGTGATTTGATTGCCGAACGGTCGCAGGAGTATTCCAAGCTGTTCGATGTCGAAATCATCGATACCTATGAACATGCTTTGGAGCGCAAAGATATTAACTGCATCGCTAACTTCACGCAGCGTCATCTTCACGGGGATATCGTGCTTCGGGCGCTCAAAAGCGGAAAGCACGTTTATTCCGCTGTGCCGATGGCCAGCAAGGTGGAAGAGTGCCAAGAAATCGTAAAAACGGTCAAGGAAACAGGTCTGACCTATATGATGGGAGAAACCTGCATTTATTTTCCCTGCTCGATGTATTGCAGAGAAAAATATCTGGAAGGTGCATTCGGACACTTCGTATATGGTGAAAGCCAATATTATCATGATATTGAGCATTTCCCGCAAAATTTCAAGGATGACTTGACCAGTGCCGGTGTGCCGCCCTTCTATTATCCGACGCATTCCACCGCTATGATTCTTAATGCGGCAAACAGCTATGTCACCCGCGTTGTTGGAATGGGTTACAAGGATCAGGAAAACGATGAATATTTTAAAGAAGGCGTTAATCAGTGGAATAATGTATTTTCCAATGAATACGCCTTCATGCAGCTTGCCAACGGCGGTGTGGCCCGCGTCAATGAATGCCGCCGCATTGCCTATAAAGCGCCGTCTTCTTCCATTCAGGCCTTCTATGGCGCGGATGGTTCTTATCAGTTCAATAATGCCCGCCACCTGCTGTATATGAAAACGCCTGAAGGCGTTGACTTGACGGATGTCAGCGACTATGTAAATCCCGAAGCGATGACGGAGCACAAGCAGGACGAAGACTTCATGCTGCGCGTTGCCAACCATGCATGGCAATGGGATGACTTTGCGCCCATTCAGGCAAAGGAGCGCTCCCGTCTTCCTGAAAGTTATCAGGACTTGGACAACGGCCACATGGCCTCGCACCAATTCCTGATCGATGACTTCTGCACGGCTGCCTATCTTCACCAGCTTCCGACCGTTCATGCCTGGCTCGCCGCCCGTTTTACGATTCCCGGACTGATAGCGCATGAGTCCGCCTTGCAGGGCAGTGTACCGATGGATGTGCCGGATTGCGGAATGCCCGAATAATCATCAAATACTGCACTAAAATAAGGAGGGAAGCCGGAATGTATCGTTTGATTGTGATCGACGATGATGTGGATGCCGTAAACAGTCTTGCAAAGAATTTTCCATGGGAACAGTCCGGCTTCTCTCTGGTCGGTACTTTTCAGGACGGAGAAAGCGCACTCGAATGGCTCAAGGAACACACGGTTGATTTGATTCTGTGCGACATCAAAATGCCCAATATGAACGGGCTTGAATTGGCACGGCGTGCTCACGCAATGCGCCGTCCGGAAAAAATCATCTTTGTCAGCGGCTATAAAGACTTTGAGTACGCCAGAAAAGCGCTGGAGTATGGCGTGAGCAATTATTGCATTAAGCCCGTAACATTCGGAGAAATGCGGGAAACCATTCAGAAAGTCTTAAAAGATCTGGAGCGGGCAAACGGTGCGCATCTCTCACAAAAAAGCACTGAGTCCTCGGACGATGCGGCTGATTCGGATAACAATCGCAACATTTCCGATGTGAAAATCGAACAAATCAAAAAGTACATCTATCGGCATTGCGACGCAGTCAGCCTGCAGCAGCTTGCGGATTATATGCAAATGAACACAACCTATCTTTCGTCTTTCTTTAAGAAAAAGACGGGGCAAAAGCTGTTTGACTATATCACTGAGGTGCGTTTAAACGCTGCGCTGAGCATATTGAAAACAGACAGTACCAAAACCATCAATGAAGTTGCGGAACAGGTCGGGTATACCAACGCCATCAGCTTTTCAAGAAGTTTCAAGAAACAGTTCGGTGTTTCGCCGACCGATGTGCGCAGGAATTTTAACTGTGCGGAGACAAAGCCGTGAGCAGCCGAAAAGTAAAGCAGAAGCACCTTTTGCAATGGGCCGGTTCTAAATGGCAGCTGATCATCACGGTTAGCCTCATGGCCGCGCTGGTTTTCGGAACGGTTTTGTTTACCGCAAGGGCATCCTTACGCCTCGCCTCCTCTGTTTCGGATGTTTGGCAGGGCATTCTTGAAAACCGAAGTCAGCAGATTTCGGACATCCTTTTCGAAAATAATCATTACCTTCAGCCGGATACATTATATCTGGCTAAATTAAAGCCTGCCTTTTTCGGCAGGACAACGGTTAGCGCCATCGCGCAGGACGGCGTCGATGAAGACATGGCGCCCATAATTGCCACATCCATTTCCAACATCTGCACCAACATTAAAAAGGGCATTTCCTACAGCAGCAATCTGCGTTCCTGCTACTGGATGCTGGCTGATCAAAGCGCGCCCTGTGTATTGGTCAACGGTACACCGGCGCTCAAAACACAGCTCAGTGATGCCGATTGGATGGCAAGCTGCCTTCAAATGAAAGAAAATCTTTTCATTGAGTGGCGTACAATCCCCCTATCCTACTTAAATACAACGCAGGTCTTAACCGTTTATAGAAAAATTCAGTCCGAAGGCTTTGAAGACGGCGAAGTCATTAACGGCTTCTGGGTCCTCAACTACGACTTGTCCAATATGCTCAACGCCTTCAGTTCAGATAAATACAGCTCTGAAAATGTCTATTTATATGATACCGTTCATCAGCAAACCATTCATGTCGGCAACCTTTCACTGACAGAAGAAGAGGCAAAGCAGTTCTTTGAAGCAATGCAAAAGGCTGACATCGAAAATAGTTTTACAGGCGTTATCCGCGAAGAAAATGAGCAGGGCTTCTATTACTACCGAGTGCAAAAAATCTGCGACGGCATGGCGATCGCAGTCTGCCTTCAGGATGTGCAGTTAAGCCATGAAATCAATAGCATCAGTTCCATTGTCATTTATATTCTGATGATCTGTTCCTTTGCTGTATTGGCCATTAACTTTTACAGCTTAATGCGCTATCGGAAATACTATAATGGCCTTCAAAAAATATTCTCTGCCATGAGCGCACAAAGAGAAGAAACCGAAGCAACGGATAAAACAGAGGCTGAAACGGAAGACACTTTGCGGCGCATCCTGAATGATGCGATTGACTTAAATGAGTTAAAAGGGCTCGTACAATCCAAACAGGAATTAAAAGCGGAATTGGATGCGCTGTACGGCCATGTACAAATCAATTCGCATTTTTTGCTTAATACATTGGATTCCATTTACTGGGCAAGCGTTTCGCATACAGGCGCAGATAGCCGTGAATCCCAGATGATTGAAAATTTATGTCAAATACTGAAGTATGCGCTGGACTCTTCCGATCTTTACGCCTCGCTGGAGGAAGAAATGAAGTGTGCGCAAAAGTACATCAAAATTCAGCAGATGCGGAAGAACGTTCATTTCAGTGTTGACTGGGACATTGATAAAAGCCTCTATACTGCCCGCGTAGGAAAGCTCATTCTTCAGCCTGTGATTGAAAACTGCATTCAGCATGGCTTTCAAGGTGCCGATTTGCCGAATGCCTGTATTCGAATCAGCGCAGAAAAAACAAAAAAGAATTTGCTCATTCTTCGTATTGAAAACAACGGACGTGGAATAAGCCCCAAACGCATCCGCACGATCAACATGGAGATGGTCAAGCAGAATTATCTGCACAGCCGCCATATCGGTATGGCCAACATCAACAGACGGCTTCAGGTGCAATTCGGCGCAGAAAGCGGTCTTTCTCTGTACGCCCTGCCCGACGGCGGGCTTGGAGTATGTTTGACAATGAAGTACAGCGAATATGAAGCCTGAACAGGATTCATAATATACAAAAATGCTTTTGAAAGGGTGAAAAAAATGGATTGGTATAAGCAGGCAATGTCGGCTCAGGTTCTTCATATGGACGGAACGGAAGAAACGGTCGCCTTGGAATGCTTTGAAGAAGACGGCTCGGTTATTGCATCGTTTCCAGAGCTTGACGACTGGTCGAATATTCGCTCCATTGACTTTGCACCGCTGATGGGGCAGGCAAAAAGCGGCGATGATGGTTGCTACGTAATTCCTCACGGTGAAAATAGTCTGGGGGATTCGATACTATGCCGTTTTCGGACACGGGAAGACCATCAAATGACGCTTCAGCGGTTTCTGATGCCGATATGGGGTGTTATTCACGCAGGCCAAAGCTTTCTGGCTGTCGTTTCTTCGATGACCTATGAATATGAGCTGACCGTTTCCGTAAAACAAGGCATGTATTCCTGCCATCCCCGTTTTGTATTGAACGGAGCAGCGCCCTATGAGCCTATTACCGTCGAATACATCCTGCTTTCAGATTCAGCTGATTACAGCACTGTTGCGCTGTCCTATCGGGCATGGCGTGAAAAGCGCGGCGAGATTCATCGTTATGCGAACCGCATGCAGGGGCGTCCTGCTGCACAGTATACTGCGGAAAGCATTTATATCCGCATTCGGCAGGGCTGGAAGCCCGTACCGCCGCTCATTCGTGAGCAGACGATTGAAAATGAGCCGGAAATGCACGTTGCATCGACGTTTGAAGATGTATCCGAACTTTTAGACTCATTGAAAGCGCATGGAATTGATAAAGCGGAATGTTGTCTTGTCGGCTGGAATAAGAGCGGTCATGACGGTCGTTGGCCGCAAGCATTTCCCGTTGAAGATAAGCTGGGCGGAGAAAAGGCTCTGCGTCGGCTGACAGAAAAGGCCGCGAACATGGGCTATGCAATGGTCTGCCACACCAATTCCACGGATGCATACTCCATTGCCGATTGCTGGAAGGATACTGACATAATCACCGATCAAAGCGGAAATCGTGTGAAAAATGTTCAGCCTTGGAGTGGAGGCGACATGTATCAGGTCTGTCCGCTCTGCGGCCTTCGTCAGGCACGGGAGCTCCTTCCCAAGGTTCGTGCGCTCGGTTTCTCCGGCACACATTATATTGATGTGATAACAACCGTTTTCCCCCGTGCGTGCTATGATGAAAAGCATCCTGTCACTAAGCGGGAAACTGCGGCGCTTTGGAATCGTATTCTTCGCCTTGCCCGTCATGAATTTGGCGGCATCAGTTCAGAAGGCACTTTTGACTTTTCCGCGCCGGAATTAGACTTTGGGCTGTATGTTTCCTTTGGTCTCAAAGACAGCTCGTTTGCTGATGCATGCATCCCGCTGTGGCAGCTGACCTATCACGGCTATGTACTCAGCAACCCCTATACAAAAACCGTCAACCCGACAGAGAGCGATTTGCTCACGGTCGCCGAATATGGAGGGCGTCCCACCTTCTATTACGATTCCAAATTTGTGACTCCTGAGGAAGGAAAGGAAGTCAACTGGATGGGTGAGGATGATTTTCACTGCCATACGAAGGAGGACAGAGAAAGCAGCGCTGCCTATATCGCCCGCGTGTATCGCTGGTATGAAAGCATTCGCTATTTGCAGCTGATTCCGATGCAGCATCATGAGATACTTGAAGACGGCACGCGAAAAATCACTTACGAAAACGGTGACATCATGACAGTCAATTATCAGGCAGGGACGGCTTACCTGAATGAAAAACAGATTCTTCCCTTGCCCATCTGAGCTATTTGACGTTTTGGTGTGCAGAAGATATAATCCGGCAATCAAAAAACAGTTTTATTCGCTTAAACATAAATCGCCGGAGTATCATTTATGGTAAACTTTCTGCCAAAATACAAATTTTGATGTCATAATTCCAAAGATAAGTGACAGACAAAACCGCTTTAATTTGTTATAATCAATATGAACTTCATTCGACATATCAATAAAAAAAGGAGGACAAATTGAATGAAGAAACTGCTTAGTCTGGTTATGATCCTTGCCCTGGTGCTTTCCTGCGTAGGCGTAGCGTCTGCTGAAGAAAAAGTAACGCTCCGCTTCTGGATGTGGGATGATGCTCAGGTACCCGCTATCCGCGCAATGGCGGATGAGTACACCGCTGCTCATCCCAATGTGACTGTCGAAATCAGCTGCCAGGCTGACGTATCCGGTCTCAACCAAAAGATTCAGGCCACCATCGGCACCACCGATGCGCCCGAAATCTTCTTCCTCAACTACAACCTCGCTGCCGAATACATCCCGCTGGGCATCGTTGCCGACCTCAGCTCCTATGACATTGATCAGAGCGCTCTGGCTTCCGGCATCGTGAGCTCCTACACCGTTGGTGATAAGGTCTATGCCGTTGCCAAGGACACCGACTCCTATGCCGTGTTCTACAACAAGGCGCTGTTCGATGCTGCCGGTGTTGCTTATCCGGACAGCAGCTGGACCATTGATGATTTCTGCGAGACCGCCAAGAAGCTGACCTCTGACGGCGTAATCGGCTGGACGAGTACCACATCTGACCGCGTATTCTACAACTTCGTCTATTCCAATGGCGGCGAAATTTACAGCGAAGACGGCACCGCTGCTGCCATCAACAGCCCCGAAGCCATCGAAGTGCTGCAGAAGCTGCTTGACCTGTGGAATAACGGCTATGCCTACACCGGTTCTCAGCTTTCTGAGGTAAGCGACACTGCTGCGTTCACCTCCGGTATCGCCGCGATGACCATCAATGGTTCTTGGATGATTTCTCAGTACGCCGGCGCTCTGGGCGATAATCTGGGCATCGTCGAGCTGCCCTCCGGCAAGGCCGGCAAGTTCAGCTCCAACCACGGCATCGGCTATGCCACCACAACCGAAAACCAGCATATGGAAGAAACCGTTGACTTCCTGCGTTATCTGGCCAGCTACGAAGCCCAGGTGAAGCAGATCGAAGTGGTTATTCCCGCCAACTTGGAGTGCGCCTCTGCTTGGGAAAGCGTTTATCCGAACGTCAATGTCGGCGCCTTCATGAACGCTTTGTCCTATGGTCGCGGCTATCTGTCCACCGTGAACGCGACGCTGGCTCGTACCGCTTATCAGAATGCGCTGGCCGATTTCCGTGCCGGTGTGTATGCCAATGCGGAAGAGTTCTGCGCTGCTGCCGAAACAGCCGTGAACGAAGCTCTGGATGAGTAACTATTCCTTCTTTATCATCTAATCCCCTGTATACTTGGCTGTCGGGACGGCTCAATTTCCTGTCCCGACAGCCTTTTCAAAGAAAATACGCTGACAATTCCAAGCCGGGCCGGGCAAATTTCGCTTTTTCTATTCCAGTTCTCCAGTTCGCCTAATTCATGATTGCCATAATTTATCTTGATGAGGCGGAATCTCCGTTGTCTGCGAAATCAATTTCCGGGCGTTCCCTGCGGTATCGAAACCGCTATGATAAAAAAGAGATACTGGTCGCTTATCTCTTTCTGCTGCCGCTTCTGGTCGGTATCGCCCTGTTTTTTATAGTTCCCATCGTTCAGACCTTCTACTATTCTTTTACAAAATGGAAGGGCATCGGAACGGCGACTTGGGTCGGCCTGAAAAATTATACCAAGATGTTTACGAAAGATAAAACTTTCGGTACCGAAATCATCAACACCTTTGCGTTTGTTCTCGGCTCTGTACCGCTGACGCTGATCATCGCTATCGTGCTGGCGGCGATGATGAATTCAAAAATCAAAGCCGTTGGCTTCTTCCGTGTTGTTTATTTTTTGCCCAATGTCACCATGACCGCCGTTGTCGTCATGATTTGGCGCTGGCTGCTCAATTCCCAGTACGGCATCGTTGATACTTGCCTGGACGCACTGTTCGGCATTCGTCCCGCATGGATGAGCGATACCAACCTCACCATGTTAAGCATGTGCATGATTTCCGTTTGGGCAGGCGCCGGCTATTGCATCGTTATTCTTTTGTCCGGTCTTCAGAGCATCTCTCCGACCTATTATGAAGCCGCAAGAATCGATGGTGCGAATGGCGTTCAGCAATTTTTTAAGATTACTGTACCGCTCCTTACACCGACGATTTTCTTTCTGCTGATTACCCGCATTATTGCAGCCTTTAATCAATTCGATATGGTCTATCTGATGTCGGATAACTCTACATCAGGTGCTGTCGGGCCAATTGCAAACAGTCTGCGCACCTTGGTGTTTGGTGTGTATCAGTCCGCTTTCGCCGATATGCAGATGGGTTATGCCTGTGCAAAAGCCGTGTTCCTGTTCTTTGTCATTCTGGCTGTTACCATTTTCCAGATGATTGGCGAAAAGCGCTGGGTCAATTATTAAGGAAGGAGGAAAAGCAATGAGCGTTCACATCGGCAGACTGCCTCGGAAGCATCGGAAAATTGCACCCGGTCGTGTGGGAGTCTATCTCGTTTTATTTTTAGGCGTCTTCATTACGATTTTCCCTTTTGTATGGATGATTCTCTGCTCTTTTAAATCTAACATCGAAGTTATTCAGATTCCTCCTTCTTTCTTCCCAAAGGAATGGGTGACTGACGGCTATGCCCGTGCGTGGGAGCGCAACATTGTTTCTCCGTATATCAATACAATCATCGTTGCGATCGGCATCACCTTTTTCCAGCTTCTGACTGCGTCAATGGCAGCCTACGCATTTGCACGGCTTCATTTTCCCGGCAGAAACATTCTTTTCTTTGTTGTGCTAACCATGATGATGGTACCGCAGAACATGACCATGATTCCTAAATTTCACATTGTGCGTGCTTTGGGCGGTTATGACAAGCTGATTGGCATTATCATGCCAAACTTTATCAGCATCAACGTTACCTTCTTTATTCGTCAAAGCTTCTTAAGCTTCCCTGCCGAATTAGAAGAAGCTGCGAAAATTGACGGCTGCTCGCACCTTCGCATCTTTACTCAGATTTTACTTCCGCTGTCCACTTCAATTCTTACAGCCATGGGCGTTATGGTTTTGCTGTGGGCATGGAACGACCTTCTGTGGCCGACCATTATCATCACCAAAGAAACCAACCGTACTTTAAGTATGTTCATCGCGTTATGCAAAGGTCAGTACGTAACGGACTATGGCTTCTTGATGGCCGCAAGTACCTTAGCGGTTCTCCCTATGATAATTGTATACATGATTTTCCAGAATGCATTTGTCAGCTCCATCACCATGACGGGCATCAAAGGCTGACAAAGAGAATATGGTCAACTTTTTCAGACGATCGGCTTTGCTTTATTGCAGCCGATCGTCAACTATTTTATCTGGTCCTTTATGCTTTTGTATTACATTAACCAACTCAGGAGACATCGACATAACAAACAGAATTGAGGTCAGCAAAAAATTGCCGTGGCAGAAAAACATCATGCATACAGAAAACCCGGTTCGACGGAGCAGAATGTGCATGGCACGGCTCATCTCTGACGAACGCGATGCGGACAGCCCTGCGTTTGCATATGGAAGCGCGTCCCCTGAGGGCACATTTGCATTGCTCCTATGTTTAGGGGGCGACAATGCCTTTATTCCGCTCTGCACCGTTCAAAAAATTCCTTTGCGCCGGTGAGCAGCACGGAAAAGACGATTTCCTGTTTTTGCCTTTTTGCAATGCCGATCAGCTCATGGTTTGCGTACATCCGCGCCTGTTCGTTTTCCTCTAATGGGAACAGCCGCGCCGAAAGATGCACGCCGTTCACGGCCTGCTTCCACAGCCTTGGCGGAATGTCGATGCCGCGAAGCTGGATAAGCGGATAGTCCATCGGAAGAAGCATTTTTTGCACTTCCCCGTTCCGGACGGCCTCTGTTAATTCCTCCAGGGTGTTTGCGTTTTTTATGCGGAACGGGCCGGACTGTGTGCGCAGAAGGAAGCGCATATGGGCAGGACAGCGGAGCGCCTGTCCCAAATCATGGCAGAGGGTGCGGATATATGTTCCCTTCCCGCAGCGCACCGTCAGCACATAGACCCCTTCCCCCGCCTGCGCGCCCAAGGTGATTTCATGAATCATCACGGGGCGCGGCATAGTCTGAACAAACTCGCCCTGCCTCGCAAGCGCATAAAGCGGCTTTCCATCCAGCTTAATGGCGGAATAGGCCGGCGGGCACTGCATAATCTCGCCCGTAAATGAGGAAAGCACAGTCTCTATCTGCGCTCGCTCAGGCAGCGCATCGCCCGTTTCCGTCACCGTTCCCTGCGCATCCTGCGTGTCGGTCGCACAGCCGAAGGCGATTTGCGCTACGTATTCCTTTTCCTTGTCCGAAAAATAGTCCAGCAACCGTGTCGCCCTGCCGACCATCAGCGGCAGTACGCCCGCTGCTTCAGGATCCAGCGTTCCCGCATGACCGACCTTTTCGCCGAGCAGCCTTTTCACGACCGCAACGACCGCGCCGGAGGACATGCCCGGCGGCTTTAATATATTCAAAAATCCATCCATTTTTTAAAGCACTGCCTCGATTTGTTCCTGCATGGCCTTTTCTATGACGGCACAGGCCTCGGCCATCGGCTTTTCGATTTTACAGCCCGCGGCCAAAGCATGACCGCCGCCGTCAAAGGCCGCGGCGATTTTGCTCACATCGCAGGGCGGCAGGGCGCGGAGGCTGAATTTCGTGATGCCCTTCTCGCGTTCATCCGCCAAATAGGTCATATAAACGCCGTTCAGATACAGACCGTAATTCACGATTTTATCCGAATGCTCCGGCCTTGCTTGAAACGCCTGATAATCCTCCTGCGTAAGCTTCATCCCGCTGGCACGGCCGTTTTCAAAAAAATGCAGGGTAGAAAGCGCCCGGCCGAGAAGCTGCACATGCTCTTTTTCATGCATCAGATGCATTTTCCGTGCCAAATCCGCAAGGTCGATTTTCGCCCTCAGCAGCTCCTCCGCGGCGGAGAACGCCTCCTCATCCGTATTGGCAAAACAGAAATTCCCCGTATCCGTGCTGATGCCCGTATACAGACATTCCGCCATTTCCTTAGTCAACGCGATGCCGAGCGCATGGAGCAGGCGAAGCACGATGCAGCCCGTTGCCGCTGCAGTCCCGTCCACCTCGTTGATGTCTGCATAGCGCGGGTTGGTCGCATGGTGGTCGATTTGTGCCGTAACGGAGGCTTGCAAAAAAGCCTCGCGGCAATCTCCGATGCGGCCTAAATCCCCCGCGTCGAGCGCCAATGAAAGGTCAAAACGCTCGTTGTTCAGTCTGGTCGGCGGCACGACCAAATCAGCGTCCTGCAAAAAGGCATACTTTTCCGGCACAGCATCATGGCTGGCCATGATGACCCGCTTTCCCAGCTTTTTCAGCGCCATGCCGACACAAAGCAGAGAGCCGACGGCATCGCCGTCCGGTGAAACGTGCGTACACAGCAAGATGCTGTTCGCACGCTCCAGTGCGGACAGCACAGCCTTATTTTCAAATTTCTTCATGATGTTCCTTGTCCTCCGGCACGACCTCGCGCAGCACCTGTGCGATATGCGCGCCATAGGCAATATTGCGGTCGCGCTCAAAAATCAGCTCTGGCGTATAACGCAAATCCACCTGCCGACCAACCTCGCGGCGCAGATAGCCCGCCGCATTTTTGAGCGCCTGCATCAGGCCGTCCGCCTTATCATCCTCCAATACGCTGACATAGACCTTCGCATAGCGAAGGTCGCGGGTCACATCGGCGCGGGTGACGGCGTAAGTGCCGCTCACACGCGGGTCATTCAGGGTGCGGATAGCCGCATCCACGGCGTGGCGCACCTCCTCCGAAATTCTGTCAATGCGAAAGCTGCTCAATGGAAAGTCCCTCCGTTCTAAAGGCTGACAAGAGCCCGGACGCACGGAGCAAAGCCGGCGGTCACGGGCTCCCGTCTTATATCAATTTACCGTTCAATTTCTTCTATGACGAAGCACTCGACCACGTCGTTTTCCTTGATATCGTTATAGTTTTCCAAACCGACGCCGCACTCATAGCCGGCGGCAATTTCACGCACATCATCCTTGAAGCGGCGGAGAGAGGACAGCTTGCCCTCGAACACGACCACATTGTCGCGCAGCAGGCGGACAGAGGCGTTGCGCTGGAGCTTGCCGTCCTGCACATAGCAGCCAGCAATCGTGCCCGCGCCGGTGATTTTGAAGACATTGCGCACCTGTGCGTGACCCAGCAGCGCCTCTTTGAATTCGGGGTCGAGCAGACCCTTCATGGCCTTCTCAATGTCTTCGATGGCCTGATAGATGATGCGGTAGAGGCGAATGTCAACGCCCTCTTTTTCCGCCGCGTCACGAGCGGAGGCATCGGGGCGGATGTTAAAGCCGATAATGATGGCATTGAAGGTAGAGGCCAAATTGACGTCGTCCTGCGTAATCGCGCCGACAGCGCTGTGCAGCACACGTACCTTAACCTGTTCCGTAGACAGCTTTTCGAGGCTCTGCTTGACGGCCTCGACCGAGCCCTGCACATCTGCCTTGATGATGATGTTCAAATTCTGAACCTTGCCCTCGCTGATGCTGGCGAACAGGTTATCCAGAGAGACCTTGACGGAGGCCGCACGGGATGCCTTGAGCTTGTCGCGGCGCTCCTGAGCCACCTGACGGGAGAGTTTGTCGTCTTCGACGGCGGTCATTTCCTCGCCTGCCAGCGGCACATCGGTGAAGCCGGCGATTTCAATCGGCATGGAGGGGCCGGCGGACTGGACGCGCTCGCCGCGGTCATTGGTCATGGCGCGGACGCGGCCGGAGGCCATGCCTGCAACGATGTTGTCGCCCACATGAAGCGTACCGTTCTTGAGCAGCACCGTGGCCAACGGGCCGCGTGCCTTGTCCAATTTAGCCTCAATGATGACGCCGGAGGCCATGCGGTTGGGGTTGGCACGGAGCTGAAGGACATCGGCCTGAAGCAGAATCAGCTCTAGCAGCTCATCCACGCCCTGCCCCGTAACGGCACTGACAGGCGCCATGATGGTATCGCCGCCCCACGCTTCGGGAACGAGCCCGTACTTGGTCAAGTCCTGCATCACGCGGTCCGGATTGGCATCAGGCTTATCCATCTTGTTGATAGCGACGATAATCGGCACATTAGCGGCCTTGGCATGGTTGATGGCCTCAACGGTCTGCGGCATCACGCCGTCATCCGCGGCGACCACCAGAACGGCAATGTCCGTGGCCTGTGCGCCGCGCAGACGCATGGCAGTAAACGCCTCGTGGCCGGGGGTGTCCAAGAAGGTAATTTGGCGGCCGTCCAAGCTGACGGTGTAGGCGCCGATATGCTGGGTGATACCGCCCGCTTCTCCTGCAGCAACCTTGCTCTTTCTGATATAGTCCAGCAGCGTCGTCTTGCCGTGGTCAACGTGACCCATGATGGTAATAACCGGCGGACGGGGCTGCAAATCCTCTTCCTTGTCCTCGTAGTTGATTTCGCTCAGGGCATCCTCGGCGGTCTTATCCAGCTTCATTTCGAGGGTGACATCAAACTCGGAGCATACGAGGGCAGCGGTATCAAAGTCCAGCTCGCTGTTGATGTTGGCCATGACACCCAGCATCAGCAGCTTCTTCAGGATTTCACCGGCGGGCTTGCCGATGCGCTCGGTTAAGTCCTTGACGGTGATGGTTTCCGCCGTCATATACGCCTTTTCGATTTTGATGGGCGCCATGGTCTGCTGGACGGACGGCTTCTTGACACGGGAGCGCTTTCCGCCGCGCACGACATCATCATCGTAGCCGTTGAAGCTCTCCTTGACAAGCTGCTTGCGGTTCTTCGCAACATATTCGGGGTCATGCTGCCGGATGTACTGCTTCTTATTTGGGTCGTAATTGCTGACACGCTCTTTCTCCGCAACGGGCGTTAAATCAAGCGATGCGGCGCGGGGACGGCCGCCGCCGGAACGGTTGCCACCCATGCCGGGACGCTGTACGCCTCCCTGCGGGCGCTGGAAGCCGCCCTGTCCCTGAGCGCCGGCCGGACGCTGACCGCCCATGCCGGGACGCGGCGCGGGACGACCGAACTGCCCGCCCTGCTGTGCATTGGCGGGACGGCCATAAGGCCCCTGCTGGTTGGCAGGACGACCGTAAGGTCCCTGCTGATTCGCGGGACGACCGAACTGCCCACCCTGCTGCGCATTGGCCGGACGACCGTAAGGCCCCTGCGGGTTGGCGGGACGGCCGTAAGACCCCTGCTGATTCGCGGGGCGGCCGAACTGCCCGCCCTGCTGCGCATTGGCCGGACGACCGTAAGGCCCCTGCTGACGGGGACGCTGCTGCCCGGACGCCGTCTGCGCATTGGACGCAGGCTGCTTGGCAGCGGGCTGTGCTGGGGTCTTCGCGGGAGCGGGCTTATTATCCGCCTTCTGCGCCGAAGCAGCCTTTTCCTCCGTCTTCTTAGGCTCGGCAGTCTTATCCTCCGCCTTGGAAACAGGCAGCTGCTCAGGCTCAGGCTTTTTCTCCTCCTGCGCCTTGAGCGCAGCAGGCTTTTCTTCCGTCTTTACAGGCTCAGACTTGGCTTCCTCCTGCGTGGGGGCATCCGCGTTGACCTCCTGCGGCGCGGAAGAAACGGGCATTGCCTCGGCTGCAGACTCCTGCTCCGGAATGTCATCGTCCGGCATCGTCCATGCCTTGGCGTGCTGTCGGGTCAGCAGCTGCTGCTCCTCCAGCTTCTTCTTGGCGCGAGCCTCTTCCTCCTGACGGGCAAAAAGCCCCTCTTGCTTGCGCAGCGACTGCAGCAGGCTGTCAATGTTGCGCCTGACGCGAGCTGTCTCCTCCAGCATTACTCCGGACTGAGCATTCAGCTCCTTGGTGGCTTCTGCCAGCTTTCCCTTGGTCATTCGACGTTTGCACCCCCGCTAATTGCGATAGTCTCTCCGACTTATGTTGTGCCGTCTCAATTTGATTCGGCGCCGGTCATTAAGGAAATCAGTTTTCGGGCAAGGTCGCCCTTCAGAATCACAGCCGCAACGCGTCCTTCTTTGCCGCAGGCCGCATCCAGCAAGCCCTCCGGCAGGCTGAACAGCGGCACCTTGTAAAATAAAGCAGAATCCGACAGCCGCTTTTGGGCATTCGGCGATGCGCCCGCATCCAGGAGCGCGGCAGCAGCCTTTCCGCTGCGAATGGCACGCACGGCAAGGTCAAGCCCCATAACGGCCTGCCCTGCCCGCATCGCCAGCCCTATCGTTCCGCGCACGGCCTGCTCATTCATGCGTGCCTTCCTCGCTTCTCAGCTTTTCCAATGTGTCCGTCAGCCCCTGGCGGGTCTCCTCGCTTAGAGAGCAGGAAAACGCCCTTTCAAGCTGACGCTGCTTGATGGCCTTCGCAAGGCAGTCCGCACTGGCGCATACATAAGCGCCGCGGCCGGGCTTTCGTCCCGTCAAATCAATGGACACATCCCCCTCGGCGGAGCGGACAACGCGCAGGAGCTCCTTTTTCGGCTTCATTTCGCGGCATCCGACGCACATGCGAAGCGGGATTTTTTTCTCCTTCATGCTGCCCCTGCCTTACATGATTTCGTCGTCATCATCCATCACGGGCGGATGATAATCCTCGTACTCGTCGGCAATCACCATGCCCTGCGGCTCCGGCATATCGCCGTGCTGCGCCTGCAGAAGCTCCGCGACCTGCGCCTGAGACTTAATGTCAATCTTCCATGTGGTCAGTTTGGCGGCCAGACGAGCGTTCTGTCCTTCCTTGCCGATGGCCAGAGAAAGCTGATTATCCGGCACGACGACGCGGCATATCTTTTCCTTTTCGGATATAAACACGGAAATGACGTGCGCAGGATTCAGCGCATTCGCCACAAACTCCGCCGGATCGGGCGACCACTTGATGATATCGATTTTTTCGCCGTGCAGCTCGGTCACGACCCTGTCCACCCGCGTTCCGCGGGGGCCGACGCAGGCGCCGACAGGGTCAATCATCGGGTCGGAGGACGCAACGGCCATCTTGGTGCGGCTGCCGGCCTCCCGTGCGATGGATTTTATTTGTACAACGCCGGTGGCGATTTCGGGAACTTCCATTTCAAATAAGCGCTTGACCAGCCCCATATGGCAGCGGCTGACGCGAATCTGCGCCGCCGAGCCGCCGTCACGCGCCGCACGCGCAACCTGCAAAACGTACACCTTCAGATGATCTCCTTCGTGATATTCCTCGCCGGGCAGGAATTCGGACGCTTCCATGATGCCCTGCGTGCGGCCAAGCTCGAAGAGAACGCTCTTTTCATCCGCCTTCAGAACAATGCCCGTCAGAATTTCGTTTTCCTTGTCGCTGAATTCATCATAGACCTTGCCGCGCTCCGCCTCGCGCAGCCGCTGCATGATGACCTGCTTGGCGGTCTGAGCGGCCACGCGGCCAAAGTCCGCGGGCGTTACGTCTATCTCCACGATGTCGCCCATTTCGTAGCTGCCGGAAATGCGGCGGGCATCCTCCAAGGAAATCTGGATGTTTTCGTCCTCCACTTCCTCGGTAACGACCTTCCGTGCAAACACCTGCACGCCGTTTTGTCGAGTCAGGCTGACCGCCAGATTCATCGGTGCGCCGGGGCGCTTCAGATTCTTGCGGAAGGCTGCCTTGCAAGCCTCTTCGATTGCGTTGATGATAAGATCCTCGCTGATGTCCTTTTCACGGGCCAGTGCGAGAACCGCATCCAGAATTTCGGCCTTGGGGTTTTTAGGAGTTGCTTTGCTTGCCATTTTATCTTCTTCCTGCCTTCCGTTTATTGCTCATCGCCGTCTTCGTCATTCAGTGCGCTCAAATCGGGCACCAGTTTGACCAAGGCGACTGTTTTTCTTTCAAATACCGCCGCACCCTCATTTGTCAGAATCGACACCTGCTGTTCGTCCATACCTTCAAGCGTACCCTGATAGGTCTTTTGCCCGTTCAGCGGCTTATAAAGCCTGACCTCGACCAACAAACCCAGCGATTTTTCAACATCGCGCTTTGTCTTGAGCGGGCGGTCAATGCCGGGCGAACAGACCTCCAAAAAGTCATAGTCGTATTTTTCCAGCATCGGCTGCACGGCATGGTGATAACGCTCACAGTCGTCCAGCGTCAGCCCGCCCGCCTTGTCCAGATAAATGCGCAGATAGCTGCCCTGCGGCTCTTTTTCAAGCGCCACATCGCACAATTCCAAGCCCTGCTCCGAGGCGAGTCTTTTGCAGGCGGGCGTGATGATTTTTATAAACGACTGCTTCTGCGCCATCTCATGCTCCTTTGCATAAAGAAAGAGCGGGCTCCCCTGCTTTGATTGAAAAAGTGCGGCCAAAATACAGCGCTTCCGGCTTCACTCCTTCCAAAGCAGCTCCCACTCTTCGTTAAACCCTTCTTTCTCAGTGTTTCCGGGGGTAACACATCTGCATTCAGCCGTCCGCGTAAAGCGCTTCCGGTCTCCGCGCCGTTTTGTGTGTTTGCTCACGCAAATCGGCGTTCCTGCGTCAGTATAGCATACCTTTTACGGTTTTTCAAGCGTTTTCCCGCAGAAAAGGTATTTTATGAAGGATTATTTTTTCGTATGGCGGCGACCTCAAAGCCCTTCTGCGCAATCGCGCCGCGCAGCGCCTCATCCGGGATTTCCTTTTCCGCCGTCACGAGCGCCGTCTTGTTCTCCAGTGATATCTCCGCATGTCCGCCCAGCGCCTCAACCGCCTTTTGCACAGCGCCTGCGCAGTGCATGCAGTGCATTCCTTCAATGGTCAGAAGCTTTTCCATCAGTGTTTCCTCCTTATGTCTTTGAATCGTTCGTGTTGCCCTATTACTGGTGATATTTGAAAGAGCATAAGCCCTTTCAGGTCGATTCCACAGCGGCCTATACGCCGCAGGAAGCAGCGTCAAAAAGCGCTTTTGACGCTCAGAACAGCGTTACTTGGCTGGTTTCGCTCAGGTTATTCAGGCATCCGTGCTCGCGCAGAAGCTCCACGACGGCGCTGGATACCTTGGCGCGGTTTTTCAGATCCTCCACGGAAATAAACGGCGTGCTTCGCTCGGCCACGATGCTTTCCGCCGCACTTTTACCGAGGCCGCCCAAGGATATGAAGGGAACGCGCAGTCCCTTTTCGCCCTCAGGAACGAAGCAGACGATATCGCTCTTGTACAGGTCGGCCGGCAGGAAGCAAAAGCCGCGCGCCATCATTTCCAGCACCATTTCCATTGCGGTGATTTCGTTCTCCTCCTTGTCGGAGAGCTTTTTCTCCTCGTCCAAGCGGTAGAACTCGCTGAGCCGCATCCTGAGCTGATCGATGGGCAGAAGCATGGTGCAGGCATCAAAGCCTTTGCCGCGGATGGTAAAGTAGGCTGCATAGTACGCCTGCGGGTAATAAACCTTATACCATGCCACACGCAACGCCATCGTAACATAGGCCACGGCATGTCCCTTGGGGAACATATATTTAATCTTCTTGCAGCTGTCGATAAACCACTGCGGCACGTTATGCTCGTGCATCGCCTCTTCCATTTCCGGTTTCAGACCCTTGCCCTTGCGGACGCTTTCCATGGTGGTAAACGCCATCTTGCTTTCGACGCCGTAGCCGATAAGTGCGTTCATGATATCGTCGCGTGTGCAGATGCACTCCTTCAGGGGTGCAATGCCATTCATGATGAGGTCGCGAGCATTGCCCAGCCACACATCCGTGCCGTGCGACAGGCCGGAAATACGAATCAGCTCCTCCATCGTCGTTGGATGCGTCTCATCCAGCATGCCGCGCACGAATGCCGTGCCGAATTCCGGCACACCGAATGTGCCGGTCGTGCAGCCGATTTCCTCCCGCGTGACACCCAGCGCTTTCGGGCTTTGGAACAGGCTCATGACCTTCTTGTCATCCAGCGGAATATCGCGGAAGTTGACGCCCGTCAGCTCCTCCAGCATATGCATCATGGTTGGGTCATCATGGCCGAGGCAGTCGAGCTTGACCAGCACGTCATGCATGGAGTTAAAGTCAAAATGCGTGGTGATGATGCCGCAGTCCAAATCGTCCGCCGGATGCTGAATGGCAGTGAACTGGCAGATGTCGTAGCCCTTTGGCAGAACGACGATGCCGCCGGGGTGCTGCCCCGTGGTGCGCTTAACGCCCACGCAGCCGGCAACCAGACGCTCCTTTTCGGCCTCCGATGCCGTCAGGCCGCGCTCCTCCAGATATTTAAGCACATAACCATAAGCGGTCTTTTCCGCCAATGTGCCGATGGTGCCGGCACGGAACACAGAGCCCTTGCCGAACAGCTCCTCGATGTAGGCATGAGCGCGGGGCTGGTATTCGCCGGAGAAGTTCAGGTCAATATCGGGCACCTTGTCGCCCTTAAAGCCCAAGAACACCTCAAAGGGAATGTCATAGCCCTCCTTGCGCATCGGCCGACCGCAATCTGGGCAGTTCTTGTCCGGCAGATCAACGCCGACCGTGTATTGCTTCGGCACATCGAAATACGCTTTGCGGCAGTGCGCGCAACGATAGTGCGGCGGAAGCGCATTGACCTCCGTGATGCCGCTCATGCAGGCGACAAAGGATGAGCCGACACTGCCGCGGCTGCCGACCAGATAGCCGTCCTTCAGAGATTTCTGGACTAATTTGTTGGCAATGGAGTACAGCGTTGCGTAGCCGTAGCCGATGATGGAATGCAGCTCCTTTTCAAGACGCTTGACGATGATGTCCGGCAGCTCATCGCCGTACAATTCATGTGCCGTCTGCCAGCTCATGGTCTCAATGTCATGCGCTGCGTCCGGCCAGAAGGGAGAGAAAGTCTCTTTGCCTTCCGGATGGTCAACGTGCCAGAACATTTTTTCCACCTTGCCGGCGATTCTTTTCGGCACGTCAATAACGACCTCGTGTGCCTTATCCCTCCCCAGATAGGAAAACTCCTCCAGCATTTCCTTCGTGGTTTTGAAATAGAGCGGCGGCTGCTCATCGCAGTCCTTGAAGCCCTGTCCGGCCTGCAAAATGGCGCGGAAAACGGCGTCTTCAGGGTCCATAAAGTGGACGTCGCCCGTGGCCGCGACCGGCAGGCCAAGCTGCTCGCCCAGCCAAACGACCTTGCGGTTTAAGCTGCGCAAGTCCTCGTCGCTGTCCGCCATGCCCTCACGGAGCATGAATTTGTTGTTGCCGATGGGCTGGATTTCAAGATAATCATAGAAGCGGGCGATTTTCTTGAGCTTATCGTCGCTTTCCCCCGCAACGATGGCCTGCATCAGCTCACCCTCGATGCAGGCCGAGCCGACGATGATGCCCTCCCTGTACTTTTGCAGGACTGCGCGGGGAATATGCGGCTTTTTTCTGAAATAGTTCAGGTGTCCCTCGGACACGATATGATTGATGTTTTCAAGGCCCTTTTGCGTCCGCGCCAGCAGGATGATGTGCGTGCTGTTGCCCAAGGTATAGGTGTGGGACAGCTCATTCAAATCCGCCAGCGTTTTCGCGCCGCGCTTCTGCGCCTCCTCCAGCATTCTGGACAGGCACTGCGCCGTGGCCGCCGCGTCATTGACGGCGCGGTGCGCGTCCTTCAGGGACACGGACAGGCGCTTGCACACAGCGCCCAAGCGGTGCGACTTTAATTCCGGATACAGTTTTCTGGCAAAGGTCAAAGTATCCAGCTGCGGACAGTGGTAGGTCTTTCCGACACGCGCCAGCTCGTTTCTCAAAATCGCGCAGTCGAAGCGGGCATTGTGCGCGGCAATCGTGCAGCCGCCGATAAACTCCATCAGCGGCGGCAGTGCCTCTGCCGCAGAGGGCGCATCCCGCAGCATCTGGTCGGTAATATGGGTAATTTCCGTAATTTTGGCCGGCAGCGGGCGGCCGGGGTTGATGAACATCCCGAAGGAATCGACAACCTGTCCGTGCGCCAGCTTGACCGCGCCGATTTCAATCATGCGGTCCTTCTGCGTGTTCAGACCCGTCGTTTCAAAGTCCAGCACGACGATTGGGTCGTCGATATCCCGCTCGTCCGCGTCCTCCACAATCTGCTCATCGTCCGTCAGATAGCCCTCCACGCCCGGAATGAGCTTGATGTTGTTCTTTTTCGCCGCCGCAAACGCTTCGGGATACGCCTGCACAACGCCGTGATCCGTAATGGCAACCGCCTCATGCCCCCACTTTGCTGCGCGGGCAATCAGCGTTCCGGCGCTTGTCACGGCATCCATATTGCTCATCTGCGTGTGCATATGCAGCTCGATGCGCTTTTCTTCGGCATCGTCCGTGCGGACGGGCAGCTCCACGCGGGTGATATCGCGCACCATGATAACCGTTTCATGTGAAAAATTATCGTATTGACTGTTTCCGCGCACCAGCACGCCCATATCGGGCTTTATCTGCCTGATAACATCGTCCACAGCCGCCTTTTCCTCCGGCGTAATGGGCGGCGGCGCTTCCTTTTCTTCCTTTCGCGGATTCCGCGCACGGTAGTACAGGAACGCCTTGCACTTGATAGAGCCGGTAAAATCCGTCACGGCGAAGGACAGAAGGACGGCCTCGCCGCCGGAAATTTCCTTTGTTTCCGCGGACAGCACCTTGCCGCGCACCACGACCAGCCCCGTATCCGAGGTGATTTCCCGAATGGAGACCGGCGGCTCGGCAATGGAGCGTCCCTTGATGCGTTCAGGATGCTCAGGCTTGGGCTTCTCAGGCTTATCGGCCTTCTTCCGCTCCTCCTCGCGCATTCGCTCGGCACGGGCAGCCGCCAGCTTTTCCTCGTTTTCGCGCTCCCTTATTTCCTCTTTCAAGATCGCCTCCGCATCCCCGCGCACGGCGATGGCCACATCCGTTTCCAAACGGAACACATCGTAAATGGCCTGCTGCAGCTTTTCCCGCGCCCCATGCTCATTCAGATAGGCGGCGGCAAAGGCATCCGGCATTTGCAGCGTCACGCGGCCGTTCACATTTTCCCAGCGCATGGCACTCTGCCACGCGGCAACAGAGGGATATTCGCGGCGCAGAAAATCATCAACGGGCTTTGAGAACCGCGCAGGGCTTTCCATAAAATCATTTTGGAGGGACGGAGAGGCCACGCGCACGGAAATGCGCATGCCGGGAAATGCGTCCGACACGACCTTTTTTATCGTCCAAAAACCCTCCTGCTCAACCAGAACATCCGAGAGAAAGGATATCTGTGCCCAATTTCTGCTCTTCCAGTAATGAACATTCTCAATGCGGAGCTTGTCCTGTGTTTCGGGGAGCGCCCGCATGATTTTGTCCAGCAGCTCAGTTTTTGTCATGCTCAATCCATTCCTTCACCGCACGAACCATTTCATCCGCAAGGTTTCCCTCCAAGCGGCGCACGAACTGCCCGCGCACATACAAAGCGCCGCAGTCCCTGCCGCCGCACAGGGCGATGTCCTTGTCCCTTGCCTCGCCCGGCCCGTTGACCACACAGCCCATCACGGCCACGGATAAATCACACGAGGCGGAGGCAAATTCCTCCTCCAGCCGTTTGGCGATACCCTCCACATCTATCTGCGTCCGTCCGCAGGTCGGGCAGGATGTAAAGCGAATGCCGCCTCTCAAGCCCAGTGCCCGCAGGATTTCCAGCGCTGCCTTCGGCTCACGGACAGGGTCGCCCGTTAAGGAAGCGCGGATGGTATCTCCGATGCCGTCCAAGAGGAGCGCGCCGATGCCGATGGCCGATTTCACCGTGCCCGTGCCCGGCAAGCCCGCCTCCGTGACCCCCACATGAAGCGGATATCCGCAGAGCCTGTTCATCATGCGGTAGGCGTCCACCGTCATGCGCACATCGCTGGCCTTTAAGGACAGCACGATGTCCTCAAAGCCCGCCTTTTCAAGCATCCGCACATGGCGAAGCGCGCTGTCGCACATGCCCTTGGCCGTCGCGCCGCCGTCCCGCGCCAAAATGTCCTTTTCAAGAGAGCCGGCGTTTACGCCGATGCGGATGGGGACATGATGCATTTTTGCGCAGTCAGCAACCTTGCGCACATTTTCCGTCGAGCCGATATTGCCCGGATTGATGCGCAGCTTCTGAATGCCGTTTTCCACCGCGCCGATGGCCAGCCGATGGTCAAAATGAATGTCCGCGCACAGCGGCACGGGGCTTTTGTCCGCAAGCTCGCGCACCGCACGGACGCACGCCTCGTCATAGACCGACACGCGCACAAGGTCGCAGCCGGCGCGAGCCAAATCAGCGATTTGTTGTAAGGTGGCGGCCGCATCCTGCGTATCCGTGTTTGTCATGGACTGCACGGAAACGGGCGCTCCGCCGCCGATTTTCAGCTTTCCCGCAAGCACCTGTCTTTTCATGGCTGTCTTTCCTTTAAAAGCCGAATATTCTGCCGATGTCCTGCCACGTTAAAACAATAAACAGGAGGATAAGCACGAAAAAGCCCGCCAAATGAATGTATGCCTCAATTTTCTGCGGCACGGGCTTGCGGCAGACGGCCTCAATCAGCAGAAAAACGACACGGCTGCCGTCCAAGCCGGGGATGGGCAGAAGGTTGACGATGCCCAGGTTGACCGAGATAAAAATGAGCAGCGAAATATACGCCGTGATGCCGTATGCCTGCGTCTGCTGCGCCACGGTCTGCACCACGCCCACTGGTCCCGAAAGCTGGTCTACGCCCGCCCTGCCGAACACAAGGTCGCGCAGGGACGAAAAAATCAGCCCGCCCAGATAGGTGCATTCGTCAAAGGACGCTTCAAAAAGCCGACCGAGGGACAGATACACCGTTTTCCGCTCAAGCTCCTCCGGCACCATGCTGATGCCGATTTTCCCCTCTGCATTCGGGGTGACGGAAAGCGTCACCCGCTCCCCGCCGCGCAGAACGATGAACTCAAGCGCTTCGCCGTCTTTTCCCTGCTCGGCGATAAGCTCGCCTACGCGGGTGGTCTGTCCCTGCTCGTTTACGCCGCTTGCGTCCTCGCCGTTGATGCTCACAATGATGTCTCCCGTTTGGAGGCCGGCCGTCTCCGCAGGACTGCCTGCGAAAATTTCCACAATTTCCGCCCTGTCGCCGTAGGTCACGTCGGTCACACCCGTGCAGGCGTAAAAGGCCATGCACACGACAAAGGCCATGATAAGGTTCATGGCAGGCCCCATGATGATGGTCAGCATCCGCTTCCAGACGCTGTAATTCTGAAGTGCGCGGGGGTCTTTGGTTTCTTTGCCCTCAACATCGTCCTCTCCGTAAAAGGCGCAGAAGCCGCCCGCGGGAATCAGGCGCAGGGAAATATCCGTCTCGTGCTTTTTGCTCTTGCGCAAAAACAGCTTCGGGCCAAAGCCGATGGCGAATTCCTTGACGGGAATGCCCGTCAGCCGCGCGGCAAAGAAGTGCCCCGCCTCATGCACCATCACCATGACGCCCAGCATAAGCAGCGCAGCCAGCACATATAAAATCGTCATCAAAATTTTTCCTCCGATAAATAATCAAGAGCCGTCCTTCTTGCCCGCTCATCAGCCGCGTAAACATCCGCTAGGCAGGCCAGCGGCAGATGCCCGACCCTCTCCAGCGTTTCTCGCACGGTGCGTGCAATCGCGCCGAAGGGGATTTTGTCGTTCAAAAACGCCTCCGCTGCCACCTCGTTGGCTGCATTCAGGATACAGCAGGCCGCGCCGCCCGCATGCAGCGCTTCATATGCCAGACGAAGCGCCGGAAAACGGTCGGGGTCGCCCTTTTCAAAGGTCAACGTCCCCAAGACCGCGAAATCCGGCGTGCCGACAGCGCTCGGAATGCGTTCCGGAAAGGTCATCGCATACAAAATCGGCACGCGCATATCAGGAACGCCCAGCTGCGCCAACACCGCCCCGTCCTCAAAGGCGACCATGGAATGGACAATGCTCTGCGGATGAACGACCACCTCTATCTGCTCCGGCTCAACATTGAACAGCCATTTTGCCTCGATAATTTCCAGCGCCTTGTTGAACATGGAGGCCGAATCAACGGTTATCTTACTGCCCATGCTCCACGTCGGATGGCAAAGCGCCTGCGCCTTGGTCGCCCGTTCCATCTGTTCCTTCGTCCACGTTCTGAACGGGCCGCCGGAGGCCGTCAGAAAAATTTTAGCAAGCCTGTTGCCCTCTGCCCCACGAAGGCATTGAAAAACAGCGCTGTGCTCGCTGTCCACCGGCAGAAGCGACGGCACACCGTTTTCATCGGGGCAGGCGGCCATGACCAGCGCGCCGCCGGCCACCAGCGTTTCCTTATTGGCCAGCAGGATGCGCTTCCCCTTGGCGCGAGCCGCCAAGGTCGCGCCGAGTCCTGCCACGCCGACCACGGCAATGAGTGCATCGTCCGCATCGCACTCCTCCGCCATTTTTTCCAGCTCGTCCTGCCGATAAAACCGGCAGAAGGACAGGTCGTGCGGAACAGGCGGAAGCTCCGCGCCCGTCAAAACAGCGGCAGGCGCATGAAATTCCCGAATCTGCTCAAATAAAAGCGCCGCGTTCCTGTGAGCAGAAAGCGCGGCCACCTGAAACCGTTCCCGATGACGGCGAATTTCATCCAGCGCCTGCCGTCCAATAGAGCCCGTGCTGCCCAGAATGGCAATTTTTCGCATCTCGCGCCTCCGAAACGGTCAAATATTCACAAGACAGTAAAAAATATACACGACAACCGTTGAAAAGAATACGCTGTCCAGCCTGTCCATCATCCCGCCGTGGCCGGGAAAGAGCGTTCCGAAGTCCTTCACCTTGCAGTGCCGCTTGACCAGCGAAGCGAACAAATCGCCGATTTCTCCGGCAAAGCCGCCGACAATCCCTAAAATCAGAAATTTCCACAGGGCGGGAATCGCGCCGGAAAAGCCGAAGCAGGCGGCGCAGCCGATGGAAAACAGGATGCTGCCGATCATGCCCGCCGCAGCGCCCTCCACCGTCTTGTTCGGGCTGACGGCGGGGCAGAGCTTATGCACCCCGTAGCGGCTGCCGATAAAGTAGGCCAGGGTGTCGCCCATCAGCGGAATGCCGAAGGAAAGCAGAATCATCATGCTCTGGATGCGTCGGCTGTCCGCCTGCAAAAAGGCCAGCATGCAAAGACCCGGCATCAGGATAGATACGAGCGGAAGACAGGAAGCCATCAGGTCATCCAGCTTCGGCTCGCCGCGGAAAACAACATTGGTGCAGACCAAAAAACAGGCGCAGACGCTCAGAAAAAGCGGCAGGACGGCGCTTTTTGTCAGCACGAACAGCGGCACGCTGATGACCACGCAAAACCAGACCGGCCATTGCACGGGCCGGTTGCCCGCGCCCTTCAGAGCGCGGTAGACCTCGTACACGCACATGCACAGCGCAGCCATGAACAGCACGGCAAACACCCATGACCCCATGATGACGGCAAACGCCAGCACCGCCAAAAGCCCCGCGCCCGTCAAAATCCGTGTCGTCATGCTTTTCTTCCTCCAAATCTCCTGTCTCTTTTCGCATAGGCATCCAATGCGGCATGAAAATCATCGATGGTGAAATCAGGCCATAAAACTTTCGGAAACATAAACTCCGCATAGGTGCTCTGGTACAGCAGAAAGCCGCTGAGCCGCTGCTCGCCGCCGGTGCGGATTAAAAGGTCCACATCCGGCCTTCCCGCCGTATACAGGGCATCCGAAAATGTTTTTTCCGTGATGTCCTCCGGCTTCATATCGCCGCTCTGCGTCCTTGCGGCCAGCATTTTCGCCGCCCGCACAATTTCCTGCCGCCCGCCGTAATTGATGGCAATCAGCAGATGAAGGCCGGTATTATCTTTTGTCCGCGCCTCCGCCCGCAGGACTGACTCCCGCTGCGGCGCGGGCAGACCGTCCTTATCGCCCAGAATGCGGATGCAGACGTTTTTTTCATCCAGCTCGTCGATTTCCGATGAAAAGTATTCCAAAAGAAGCGCCATCAGAGCCGATACCTCCTGCTCGCTGCGCTTCCAGTTTTCCGTGGAAAAGGCATAGAGCGAAAGCGTATCCAGTCCCAAGTCGCTGCTTTCTCTGATGATGGCGCGAAGCGCCTCCACGCCCTGCTTGTGTCCTAAAGAAACCCTGATTTTATGCTGCTTTGCCCACCGGCCGTTGCCATCCATGATGATGGCGACATGGCGTGGAAGCGTCGGTTCGGTCATATGCGGCTCCTTGGGTCGGATATCAGAAATCGGGCCGCAATCAATGTCCCGTTTCGCACAGCGACGACAAACGGCTCGCGGCCATTATCACTGCTGGACGTTTTTTCGTCCCTGCGCGGCGGACAGGTGAACACGACCCGATACGCCTCCCTGCTTTCGTCCAAGCGCCGCGCTGCTTCTGCAAGCGGCAGCCCGATGAGGCTTGTTTCTGTCATCAGACCTCCATAATCTCCTTTTCCTTGTCCGCGGCGATTTTGTCCACTTCCTTGATTGCGGCGTCCGTGACCTTCTGGAGAGAATCCTCTGCCTTGCGCTGGTCGTCCTCCGTGATTGCGGAGTCCTTCTTCAGCTTCTTAATGTTCTCCATGGCATCGCGGCGGGTGTTGCGGATGGCGACCTTCGCCTCCTCCGCGCCCTTGCGGACAACCTTGGTCAGCTCCTTGCGGCGCTCCTCGTTCAGCTCCGGCACAATCAGGCGAATGATTTTGCCGTCATTGGACGGGTTCATGCCCAGATCGCTCTTCTGAATGGCCTTTTCCACCAGCGGGATGGCCTTGGGGTCCCACAGAGAAATCGTCAAAACACGGGGTTCCGGCGCCATCACGTTGCCCATCTGCTTGAGCGGCGTCTGTGTGCCGTAGTAGTCCACCGTAATTCTGTCAAGGATTTGCGGATTTGCGCGGCCGGCGCGCAGGGAGAGCATATCCTTTTTGTAAAACTCGCGGGTCTTTTCCATTTTTTCCTTAGCGGCGTCAATGACTTTCTGCGTCATACAAGTCTCCTCCATTTCCGGCTTGTTGTTCATGTCCTATTGTATACGCTTTTGGACGGATTGGCAAGAGGAAAATGTGGCGTCAAACAGCACCTCCGATGGCACAGGTGTGAATAGTCATTGATTAAAAATATTGCTTGACACGATATACTGTGCATTATATAATATATCGCGCAAGGAGGCGTTCTGCGTGACATGAATCGGTTCGGCAGGCGTACACATGAGAATTTTCGGTCGGAGGTGACAATTTCTTGGATGCTCAGCTCAAAAAAGGACTCATCGAGGTCTGTATTCTCTCCCTCCTGTCGCAGGGAGATTCCTACGGCTACCGGCTCATCAAGGATATTTCAGGCATCATGCCGCTGTCCGAATCCACGCTGTATCCCGTGCTTCGGCGTTTGGAGGCATCGCAGTGCCTGACGATTTACGCGGTGGAGCATAACAGCCGGCTGCGCAAATATTATTCCATCACGGATGCGGGGCGGGCGCGGATTGACCGGTTTATGCGCGAATGGGCGGATGTGGCTAAAGTCTATGAATTTATCAGAGAGGCGGCGACGGTATGACCAAGCATTGCTTTTTGGAAAGCCTGAAGGAACACCTCCGTTTCATGAAGCCTGAGGATGCGGAGGAAACGCTGAATTATTATGCCGAAATGATTGACGACCGCGTAGAGGACGGCTGTGAGGAAGAAAAGGCCGTCGGGCAAATTGAAAGCCCAGAGGTGATTGCCGAACACTTGCGTAAAATGATGAACGCCGATGAGCGGGAAAACGCAAAGCCCTGCCAAAAGATCGCCGTTCAAACGGACTGGCAGATGCGCTCGGAAACCCGCATGGCGGACGAAATTCACGAAATCGAATTGAGTGCCTTCAATCTGCCCATCCGCATTGTGCGCGGAGAGCAGGACATCACCCTCACCTATTTCAGGAGCGATGCGACGCCTTATACGGCGAGTGTTGAAAACGGGAAGCTGACGCTCATCGCGCCGACGCACGGACAGCCGAAGCAAACGTTCGGCGGCTTTCTCGGCGGGCTAAGCAGGATGCTGAGCGGGCATTCCGCATACCGCGGCAGCACGGACGGCGTCTATATCAAGCTGGCTGTTCCCGATTCCTTCATCGGCGGCATTTCCGCAAACGGCAAGAACGGCCGGATTCATGTAAGCGATTTGCACTGCCGTGCCGATATCAAAATGCGGACGGCCAACGCCTGCAGCACGGCCGAAAACTACGATGTGAATCAGCTGTCGCTGACGACCTCCAATGCGCGGGTCACGCTCGAAAATGTTCGGGTGGAGGGGGAAGTCAGGGTCAAAAGCACCAACGGCCGCATCGAAGCAAAGAGCGTCGTCGCGCCGAGCCTGCTTGCGCTGGAAACCTCCAACGGGGCGGTCCGTTCGGAGGACTGCGTATCTGACGAAATCAATATCAGAACGTCGAATGCATCCGTCAGCGGCAGGCTGAGCGGCAGCATGACGGACTACGACATCGAAAGTCATACGGTCAACGCCGAAAACGAGCTGGGGACGCATCCGAGGCGCGATGCCCAAAAGCGCCTGCGCGTTTCGACCGCCAATGCGCGGATTCATTTTGAATTCACCGAATAAACAACGGCAAACCGAAAGAGAGCACGGCGGGCTCTCTTTTTTTGCCTTCTTCCGCCCTGTACTTTTTTCGTTTTTCGTGATATAATATGTTGCGGAACATTCACCCTTGTGTTCCGCCGAACAACATGTAGGAGGCGTTTATGCTGGACAAGCAGACAGCGTTTGACGTAATCGTCGAAGCGCTCAGGACCGGCGGCGATTTTGCCGAGATTTTTCTGGAGGACAGGCTCAACCATTCTCTGACCATGCGTTCCGGCGTTGTCGAGGCGGTCGGCAACGGGAGGATGCACGGCGCGGGCGTCCGTGTGTTTTCGGGGCTGCGCGGCGTTTATATCTATACCAACGATACCTCCCGCGAAGGGCTTTTGGCCTGCGCCCGCCGTGCAGCCGCGGCGATTCACGGAGACAGCATTCTCTCCCCCTCGACGCTGACGGAGGAAAAGGTGCAAAACATTCATGAATTCAAGCTCATGCCCTCGGACGTCAAGGGCGCCCGCAAAGTGGAAAAAATGCGGGCGGCGCAGAACGTTCTCAAGCAATACCCCGATGTTAAGCAGGGAATCATCAGCTATAACGACAGCGAACAGCGCGTGTGGATTGCCAATTCCGACGGCCTGTTTAAGCATGATCTGCGCGTATACTCCCGCTTTGCCGTTTCCGCCGTGGCCAGCGACGGCAAGGAAAATCAGAGCGGCTACCGCGCCCCCGGCGCGCTGCGCGGGTTCGAGCTGTTTGATACGACGGTCAATCCGGAACGCTGTGCCCGTGAAGCGGCGGAGGAAGCCGTTGAAATGCTCAAAGCGCCCTTCTGCCCTGCGGGCGTGATGCCGGTCGTCATCGGCAACGGCTTTGGCGGCGTGATTTTCCACGAAGCCTGCGGTCATTCCTTAGAAGCGACCTCCGTGGCCATCGGTAACAGCGAATTCTGCGGAAAGCTGGGGCAGAAAATTGCCTCCGACAAGGTGACGGCGATTGACGACGGCACCATTCCGAACGAATGGGGAAGCGAAAACATTGACGACGAGGGAACACCGACCAACAAGCTGGTGCTGATTGAAAACGGCATTCTCAAGAATTATATGATTGACAAACTCAATGCCCGCCGCATGGAAATGCCCATCACCGGCAGCGGCCGCCGTGAAAGCTATGAATATGCTCCGACCTCCCGCATGCGCAGCACCTACATTGCCGCCGGTGAGGATGACGACGATGAGATGATTGCCACGATGGGCGACGGCCTGTACGCGGCCGAAATGGGCGGCGGCTCCGTTAACCCCATGACCGGCGAATTCAACTTTTCCGTCAATCGCGGATATCTGGTCAAAGACGGCAAAATCGCCCATCCCGTGCGCGGCGCTTCCCTCATCGGCCACGGCGGAGAAATCCTGCCTAAGATTGACCGTGTCGGCAGGCACGTTGAACTTGCGCAGGGCATGTGCGGCTCCGCGTCCGGCAGCGTTCCCGTCAATGTCGGCCAGCCGCGCATCCGCGTTTCGTCCATCACCGTTGGCGGCCGCTAAAGGAGGAAAAAGCAGATGGATATGAATGTGTTTATCGACCGCGTATTGGATGCAGCCAAGGCAGCCGGGTTTGAGCAGGCGGAGGTTTACTATAACGGCAGGAACAGCTTCATCGCGTCCTGCGTCAAGGGCGAAATCGCCGAATATTCCGTCAACAGCACGGGCGGACTGTCCCTGCGCGGCCTGTGGAAGGGCAAAATGGGCTATGCCTCGACGGAAGCCTTCGATGACGAGGCGGTTTCCCAGCTTGTGAATGGCGTTCGGGAGAGCGCAGAGCTTATCGAGGATGAATCCGTTCAGGAAATCTTTTCAGGCAGCCCGCACTACGAAGCGGCGGACAGCTACAATGCCGCGCTGGATGACGTGGATGAAAAGGACAAGCTGGCGCTGGCGCTTCAGCTTGAAAAAGAAGCCCTCCGCATGGACGAGCGCATTTCTCAGGTGGGTCACGCGAACGTAATGTCGGAAAGCGGTCTCACGCTGCTTAAAAACACCTACGGTCTCTCGCTGTCCCATCGGGATAATATGGCCTTTGCCTATGTGGATGCCGTTGCCCGCAAAGAAAATCATGTCTCCAACGAGTATGCGCTGAAAATCGTGCATGACTTTTCCGAGCTGGACGCCCACGCCGTTGCAAAGAAGGCCGTGGACAGCACCCTGTTCATGCTGGATGCCGCGCCCGTGAAGAGCGGCACCTACCGCGCCCTCTTTGAGCCGACGGCGGTCGTCAGCTTTTTAGGCACGTTCTGCGGCATCTTCTCCGCTGAAAACGCGCAGCAGGGTCTGTCGCTTCTGCTGAATAAGGAGGGTGATACCATCGCCGCGCCGTGCGTCACCCTGTGTGATGATCCGCTTCTTCCGAACGGCTTTGCATCCCGCCCGTTTGACGCGGAAGGCGTGGCCGCCTTTAAGAAGAATATCATCGAAAACGGCGTGCTGAAAACGCTCCTGCACAACCTCAAGACCGCCCGCAAAGCAGGGGTTCAGACCACCGGAAACGCCAGCCGCTCCAGCTATTCCACCGCCGTGCGCATCGGGCCGTTCAACCTCTATTTTGTCCCCGGTGCGCAGTCCAAGGAGCAGCTCATGGAAGCCATGGACAACGGTCTGGTGATTACAGATGTCAGCGGTCTCCATGCGGGCGCTGATGCCATCAGCGGCGACTTTTCCCTGATTGCCAAGGGCTATACCGTGAAGAACGGCAAAAAGGATGCGCCGGTCGAGCAGATTACCGTGGCGGGTAATTTCTACCAGCTCTTAAAGGGCATCCGCGCCGTCGGCAGCGACCTCACCTTCCCGCAGGGCGGCATGGGTTCTCCGACGCTGGACGTCGGCGAAATTTCCGTGGCTGGTGCATAAGGAAGGTGTTTGGCGATGTATAAATACGAGCTGCATCTGCACACGAGCGAAACCAGCCGCTGCGGGCAGTCGACCGCCTACGACATGGTGAAGGCATATAAAGACAAGGGTTTTTCCGGTGTGGCGGTGACCGACCACTTTGTGAACGGCTTTTCCTATTCCGCCTTTCCCAAAACATGGAAGGAAAAAATGGACGCCTATCTGAAGGGCTATCACGCGGCGAAAAAGGCCGGCGAGGAGCTGGGCATTGACGTTTTCCTCGGCTGGGAATACACCTATCGGGGCAATAACGCCGAGGACTATCTGACGCTGGCGCTGGATGAAGACTTTCTGTACAACAAGGCGGTCGACTGCGATAAATGGACGATTGAGCAGTACGCCAAGGCCGTTCACGATGCGGACGGCTTCATCATTCGGGCGCACCCCTACCGCCGCGCCGACTACATTCCCACGGGCTGCATCGAGCGGGAGGGCATTGCGGATGCCATCGAGGTCTACAACGGCGGCAATCCCGCCGGAACGGACTATGATGACAAGGCGCTGGCCTACGCGCAGGCGCACGGCTATCCGATGGTCGCAGGCTCGGATACGCACCATGTCATCACGACGGGGGTCGGCTGCATCGGTTTTGATGAAAAACCGGCGGACTGCCGCGAACTGTGCGAAATGATAAGGCAGGGCAAGGCGCATATCCTGCGCGCCCCGAAAGTTCCCACTCCCTCGAAATAACGAAAAAAGGCTGTGAAGACGCATTTTGTTTCTTCACAGCCGATTTTTTTATCCTGCGCTATTTCGCATTTTCATTCGGGATGGTCTCCCAGCCGATGACATTGATTTGCGCGGGCAGGGACAGCGTCATGATGCCGTTGTACCAGATGCGCAGCTCTTCATTCGGAACGGGCAGGGTCATGTCCTTGGGGAACCACGCCAGCACCTCTTCATGGTCCGTTTTGATGAGCGCCGCGTGATTTTCCTCGTCAACTTCCGCGGCCGTTCCGGTCAGAACCGCCGTCTCCCCCACCTGCATCGTGCCGTCCTCCAATACCGTCACCAAATAGCTCAGCGTCTCCGCCGCACCGCTCTCCCAAGACCGGCCGTAGCGGAAAATCACCACCGTTTCGCCCACGGCATCCGCAATCAGCTCAAAGCGATATGTGCCGCCGACCCCCGTCATGCCCTCATCGGCCGCATCCACCGTGTACACGCCGTTCGGGTCAGAAAAATGCGCCACGCCGTCCGTCAGCAGCACTGCCGTCCATTGATTGCCCGTTGTCGCGTTGCCTCTGAGGACAAACACGGCGCTGGCCGCCTGCGGCGGGTTGAGCGTAATCTCCGCCGTCTGCGCAAGCGCCGGAAAAACAGCCAGCAGCAGCGCGGCCAATAATGCCATCCATTTCGTCATTGTCTTCATGGCTTCATCCTCCTTTTCTTGCCTGTCCATTCATAAGACGAAGCAGAGCCCGTCTTTGTTCCCGAAAATTTATATTTTTCATATTTTGTTTTTTCTGCGCTTCCTTTTCGTGAGCGGTTGAAATGCGGAGGAAAATCGGGTATAATAGCTATGTTCTTCGTTTCCTCAACACAAAAAGGAGGCGCCTGTTTGTTTCCCGGCTTCAATGAGGACACCATTCGCTTTTTTCTGGACATCCGCTTTCATAACGACAAGAGCTTCATGCACGCGCATCATGACGACTATGTGAAACTTGTGCAGGAGCCTTTTTATGCGTTGATTGACGCATTAGTGCCCGCCATGCTGAAAATCGACGCTGACATGGAGGTGCGTCCCCGCAAGTGTCTTTCCCGCATTTACCGCGATACGCGCTTCACCAGCGATAAATCCCCCTACCGCGACCATCTCTGGATCGCCTTTCGGAAAGCGGCTGCGGATAAATGCGGCCTTCCCTTTTACTGGTTTGAGTTAGGGCCGGAGCGCATGAATTGGGGCGTCGGCGTCTGGGGCGAAAACCGCGAGGCGATGAATGCGCTTCGCCGCAAAATCGCCGCACGGCCGCAGGATTATCTTCCGCTGACGGAGCTGGTGAAAAAAAGCGGCTTTTCCGTCGGAGGCGCTGAGTTCAAGCGTCTGGAGATTCCTCCCGGCATTCCCGAAGAGCTTGTTCCGCTGTATAAAAAGCGAGAGATTTATTTTGAAAAGACCAATATCAAATATGAATGGGCGTATTCCCCCGACCTTGTTCCCCGCGTCACCCGCGACTTTAAGCGCATGGCGCCCGTGTATCTGCTTTTGCGCGGCTGCACGGAGGAAGCGCTGGAGGACTTGAACGCCTCAACGGAAAAAAAGCAGGGAGGATTTTATGCTGAACCTTAAACCCCTCAAAAGCGGCACGGACGTGCGCGGCACGGCGATGGGCGAAGGCTGTACCTTGACAACGGAGGCATCCCGCGCACTCGGCGCAGGCTTTGCCGCCTATATGCACTCAATCGGCTCACCGCTGCGAACCGTAGCGCTGGGACGGGATTCCCGTCTGACCGGCGAGCAGCTTCTTTCGGCCTGTGCCGATGGCCTGCGCGCAATGGGCGTTCATGTGATTGATTTTGGTCTCTGCACGACCCCCGCCATGTTCATGGCGCTCATCACCGACGGCTTTCAGCCGGACGCCTCCATCATGGTGACGGCGAGCCATCACCCCGCAAACAAAAACGGTCTCAAATTCATCCTGAAAAAAGGCGGTGTGGAATCCGCGGAGCTGGATGAAATCATCCGCTTTGCGGAAACCGTCGAAGTGCCGGCCGTCCTGTCCGGCAGCTATGTTCGCCGCGATTATCTGCCCGCCTATCAGGACATTCTGAAAAAGCGCGTCATGGACGGGTTGGACACGGATGTCGCCAAGCCCCTGCTCGGCCTTCATGTGATCGTGGACGCCGGAAACGGCGCGGGCGGCTTCTATGCGGATATGCTGGAGGACTTGGGCGCGTGGGTCGATGGCAGCCAGTTCCTGGAGCCGGACGGCCGCTTCCCCAATCACATTCCCAACCCCGAAAACGCGGAGGCGATGGCCTCGTTAAGCGCTGCCGTCATCAAAGCCGAAGCCGACTTGGGCGTGATTTTCGACGCCGACTGCGACCGTGCCGCCATTGTGGACCATACGGGGCGCGAAATCAACAGAAACCGCCTTATCGCGCTGATTTCCGCCATTCTCCTCAACGACGACCCCGGCGCGACCATCGTCACGGATTCCGTGACCTCCTCCGGCCTTGCGCAGTTCATTGCGGAATGGGGCGGCGTGCATTACCGCTTCAAGCGCGGCTACAAGAACGTCATTGATGAGGCCGTCCGCCTGAACGCCGCCGGCATCGACTGCCCGCTGGCAATCGAAACGAGCGGTCACGCGGCGCTTCGGGAAAACCATTTTTTGGACGACGGGATGTACCTTGCCACCGTGCTGATTGTCGAAGCCATGCGCTTAAAGCAGGAGGGCAAGGAGCTGGGCGCGCTGCTGGACGGTCTGCGTGAGCCGCTGGAAAGCGTGGAGGTGCGCCTGTCCATCAAGACGGCGGACTTTAAGGCAACAGGGCGGGCTGCCATCGAAAAGGTGATGGACTATGCCGCCTTTGCCAAGGGCTGGCACATTGCGCCCGACAACCGCGAGGGCATCCGCATCAACTTTGACTTGGACGGCGGGCTGGAAAACGGCTGGTTTCTGCTGCGGCTCTCCGTGCATGACCCCGTGCTGCCGCTGAATATCGAAAGCGACGTCAGGGGCGGGCTGCTTCAAATGGCCAAGGGTCTGTATCAGGTGCTGAAGGACGACCCTGACATTGACACTGCCTCTCTCCAACAACTGATTCAGAAAACGGAGGAACAAAAAAATGGCTGACATACAAACCAAATCCATCAACACGATTCGTATTCTGGCGGCCGACATGGTGCAGAAGGCCAACAGCGGTCATCCGGGTGCGCCGATGGGCATGGCGCCGATGGCGTATGCGCTGTGGGGCAACGTCCTGCGCGTCAACCCCGCCGACCCCGAATGGAAAAACCGCGACCGCTTTGTTCTGTCCAGCGGCCATGCCAGCGCATTGCTTTATACTCTCCTGCATCTCATGAATTTCGGTCTCACGATGGACGACTTGAAGAGCTTCCGTCAATGGGGCTCAAAAACGCCCGGCCATCCCGAATACCGCCACACCGTCGGCGTAGAAACGACGACCGGCCCGCTCGGTCAGGGCGTGGCGAATGCCGTCGGCTTTGCCATTGCCGAAACCATGCTGGCCGCGCATTTTAACCGCGAAGGCTTCCCCGTGGTCGACCACCGCACCTACGCCATCTGCGGCGATGGCTGCATGATGGAGGGCATCTCCTCCGAAGCCGCATCCCTGGCGGGGACGCTCAGGCTGAATAAGCTCACCCTGCTGTATGACGACAATGAGATTTCTATTGAGGGCGACACGGATATCGCCTTCCGCGAGGATGTCGGTGCACGGTTTGCCGCCTACGGCTGGAACGTCATCCGCGTGAAGGACGGCAACGACTGGACACAGGTGCTGGACGCGCTGAATGAGGCGAAGAAGGCCGACAGGCCCACCCTCATTATCTGCCCAACCATCATCGGCTACGGCTGCCCCGCCAAGGCGGGCAAGGCCAGCGCGCACGGAGAGCCGCTGGGCGAGGCCAACCTCACCGCCGCCTGCGAGGAACTGGGAATGCCCGCCGATTCCTTCACCGTGGACGAGGATGTCTATGCTCACTTCCGCGGAATCGCCGCGCAGAATGCCAGGGCGGAGGAAGAATGGAACGCGCTCTTTGCCGCCTATGCCGAAAAATATCCGGAACTGAAGGAGGAGTGGGACGCCTGGTTCTCCGATGAACTGCCGGACAATGTGATGCTGAATGACGCGCTGTGGAAGTTCGAGGGCAAGGCCGCGACCCGCGCCACAGGCGGCGAAATGATAAACCGTCTGGCCAAGCTGCTGCCGAATTTGGTCGGCGGCTCTGCCGACCTTGCGCCCTCCAACAAGACCAACATCAAGGACGGCGGCGATTACAGCGCCGAAAACCGCGCCGGACGGAATGTGCACTTTGGCGTTCGTGAACACGGCATGGCGGCTATCTGCAACGGCATGGCGCTGCACGGCGGTCTGCGCGTCTTCTGCGGCACGTTCTTTGTGTTCAGCGATTATATGAAGCATGCCATGCGCATGAGCGCCATCATGAAGCTGCCTGTTATCTATGTGCTGACGCACGATTCCATCGGCGTCGGCGAGGATGGCGCGACCCATGAGCCGATTGAGCAGCTGGCCGGCCTTCGCGCCGTTCCGAACCTGCTGGTCTTCCGTCCTGCGGACGGCAAGGAGACCGCAGCCGGCTGGCTGACCGCCCTCCTGCGCGGCCTGCCCACGGCGCTGGTGCTGAGCCGTCAAAATCTGCCGCAGTATGCGGAAAGCGGCTGCAACGCCATGCGCGGCGGCTATGTGCTTTCCGAAAGCTTCAAGGCCGTGCCCGACGTCATCCTGATGGCCTCCGGCAGCGAGGTGGAGCAGGTCATGGATGCGCAGAAGCTGCTGGAGGAAAAGGGCATTGCGGCGCGTATCGTCTCCATGCCGTGCATGAAGCTGTTTGATATGCAGGACAGCGAATATCGGGAAAGCGTCCTGCCCTCCGCCATCCGTGCGCGTGTTGCTATGGAGGCCGGCAGCACCATGCCGTGGTATAAGTATGTTGGTCTGGACGGCGAAGTGCTGGGGCTTGACCATTACGGCGCTTCCGCCCCCGCTGCCGTGCTGTTTAAGGAATACGGCTTCACGGCGCAGGCCGCTGTTGACGCCGCGCTGCGCGTCATACAATAATTGCAATGCATCGAACCGTACCCATTTCTTCTTGAAATGCGTACGGTTTTCTGGTGCGCCGATTAACATTCTTTTTACAAAGCGTATTAGCCTGCGGAAAGCGGGGAGGAAAAGGAATCCTGATGAAAAGAAAAATATGACGCTGATAATGCTGGCCGAGGCAGCGGCCTGACGGACGGCTTTTTCTATCTGTATGACCGCTGCATGCCGGAATACAGCCTGCTTTCATTCAATGATTCAACGGATTTTCGGGACAATATCGCGCAGGGGGATACGATTGCGGCACTGATTCGTGCCGTCGGCGCAAAGAACGTCTACCTGCTCGGCCCTTCCTACTGCGGGCTGCTCGCTCAGATTATCGCAGCCTCATCCGGACACCGTCAAGGGACTCCTGCTGTCCGGCACCTACGGCTTAGGCAAGGACATGGACGCGGATGGACGCGCCGTCATCGGCAAGATGCTCGACCCGAAAAAATCGAAAAGAACCTCAAAACAGATAGGCGTCTGCCCATGCCCCTGCTCATTCCTCTGTTCAAGCTGGCCTCGTTCAAGGTCATCCGGGATAAAAAACTGCGGCGAGACTTTAACGACATCGTGGACATCTGCAAGGATTCGATGTCCAATGAATATTTCGTCCTCATGGATACGCTGCTGGGCGACATCCGAAACCATTCGGGAACCATGGCAAAGGAGGAATTTCTGCCGTATCAAAACGAGGTGCTTCTTTTCTAAGGAGGGCACCGTCTTCTGCGACAGCCTGAAGCAAAACCTTGTGGATTTGTTGACTGGCCCGACGGTCGTGTGGGACTTAAAGGGCGGGCATCTGGCGATGCTGTCCGACATGGATGCATACATCAAGACGCTGGAAAAATTCCTTCGGGAAGAGAATGGGAGCTATCAATAAAAGCGAGGACAAACCATGAGCAAAAGCATCCGCCTTTTTAAAAAGGGCGGCCTTCGCCGGCGCATTACTTTTTTCTCTGAGAGGACGGTCGCATGAAATACCAAGCGCAAAGGGTCATCATCCAATCGGATGGGCATCCGCTGCGGCTGCTGGTTTTGCGGCCCGTCGAGACCGAAAAAGGAGTCCTGCGTACAGGCGTTCTTTGGATTCACGGCGGCGGCTATGAAACGGGTATGGCGGAAATGGTCTATATATCCCGCGCCGGAAATCTCGTTCAAAAATACGGCGCGGTGGTGGTCGCGCCCGATTACCGCCTGTCATGGCAGGCGCCCTATCCCGCAGCACTTTTAGATTGCCATAGCGCCTTGATGTATTTAAAGGAGAACGCGGCGGCGCTCCATGTGCGCGATGACCAAATCATGGTGGGCGGCGAAAGTGCGGGCGGCGGGCTGACGGCGGCGCTTTGTATGTATGAAAGGGACACAGGCGGCGTGCGCATTGCCTTTCAGATGCCGCTGTACCCCATGCTGGACAACGAGGACACCGAGACCTCCCGCGATAACCATGCCCCGGTCTGGAACACCAGGCGCAATCATGCAGCGTGGTCACGGTACTTAAAAGGCATCAGCGGGCAGGTTATTCCCGCCTATGCCGCTCCCGCAAGACAAACGGATTATGCGAATCTTCCGCCTGCCTATACCTTCGTCTGCACGGCGGAGCCGTTTTATGCCGAGACCATGACCTATATTCAAAATCTGAAAAACGCGGGCGTCGAAGCCTCTGTCGATGTATATCCCCGTCTCTTTCACGCCTTTGATATGCTGCTGCCCTTTTCAAAAGCCGGCAGGCAGGCCGCCGCAGCGTTTGAGCGGCAGCTTGAAGCCGCGAGACTGCGCTATTTTGCAAAGCAGAATCCATAATCACCACTTGTTTCGGACCTTTTCCGCAAAGCCCAAAAACCGGCGAAGCGGAATTTTTTCACCGTTGTCCAATATCGCCTGACCGTCAAACCGGCCGAACACCTGATGCTGGTCGGAGCATAGCAGCTTAAAGTCCGTCAGCGCGGCACGGTCGAGAATGGGAGTGAACCGCGCCTCAAAGCGCCCGTCATCCGAGGTGAACCGCCACGGGGACAGGAAATCGTCCCGTCCGTTTTTCTGCGGAATATCAAACGTCACTTTGCTCAGCTTATGCGCCCTTCCGTCATAGAACAGCATATTTTCGCTGGCTGCGCTCGTATCGCCGAAGCCGTAGCCCAAATTAAAGCCGAAGCGCTTCCCGTTTACAAAGCCGGATGCGCTCGACCAATACCATGTGTTATCATATGTCCAGACGCCGCGCCCCCAGTCCAGCACGGCGCAGGTGACAGCGGACGGAAAAAGAATTTCTTCATCGCCTAAAAATGCCCTGCCGTCTGCGCGGAGGCAGTTTATCTTCTGATTGTAATAAAACGCTTTTTTCTTGTGAAACGGCGTGGCAATGACCATGCTGTCCTGCGGCGGCTCGGTCAGCGTCACGTCAAAGGTCAGCGGCTGATTGCCGAAAAAGCGTTGGCAATTCCCGTACAGGCGCCGCTTTTTTCCGTCATTTTCAAACACCATCCTGTAATCTCTGCCCTCCGCCCGTACAGAGCCGGAAACGCTGGACGCGGGCAGCCCCGTTTTTCCCATCGGAAAGAAGGTCATTTTGGAAGTCGTCTGCTCCCATGCGCGGCTGAAATCAAGCAGCGACCACGAGACCAGCCCCATATAGCCGTTATCCGCGATGGTGAGCGCCAAGGCATGGCAGTCGTTGGCAATCAGATAATAGTCCCATTCCTTGATGCGCAGGGCGCCGGCCCTGATGTGTGTACGGTCGTATTGTTTGACAAGGCGGGTCGCATAGCCCGCCTCTTTCAGGCACCCATGCTCATCCAAGAGCGGCCCTTCGGTCAGCATTTTCTGCATACAGTCTTCCTCCATCTTGTCATCATAAAAACGCGGAGAAATCACAGGCCGATTTCTCCGCGCTCTTTATTTTTGAATTTCTTCTATCAATGCAAGAATCTTCATCGTGCCGTCAGCCGCAGGCGCATTTTCCAGCGCGGCCCGCAGGGTCTCGCGGCTGTCCATCAGCGTATGAACGGCCTCAACGAGCGAATCCCTGTTCAGATTTTCCTGAAGCAGCACCTGCGCCAGCCCGCGGGCACGATAGCTTTCGGCGTTCAATATCTGGTCGCCGCGGCTCGCTCCCTTGGGGTACGGCACGAGCAGCATCGGCTTTTTCAGCGCCTGCAGTTCACATAGCGAATTGCTCCCCGCACGGGACAAAACGGCATCCGCCGCTGCAAAGGTATCCGGCAGGTCATCGGACAAAAATTCAAACTGCGCATAGCCCTTCGTCCCCTTCAGGGCTTCGTCGAGGTTGCCCTTACCGCACAGATGGAGCACGTCCATATCGGGAAGCAGGGCGGGCAGCGCCTCGCGCAGCACCTTATTGACGCTCTGAGCGCCCAGGCTGCCGCCCGTCATCAAAAGAACAGGCCTGCTGCCGTCAAAGCCTGCCAGAGCCAGCCCCTTTTCGCGTACGCCCCGAAACAGCTCCGGCCGCATGGGTGTCCCCGTCATGACGGCCTTTGCCCCCAGCGCCTTGGCGCATTCGGGGAAGGTGGTGGCGATTTTTTTCGCAAACTGCGCACAGATTTTGTTGGCCAAGCCGGGCGTTAAATCGCTCTCATGGCACAGGACGGGAACGCCGTGCTTCCATGCGCCGTACACGACCGGTACGGACACAAAGCCGCCCTTGGAAAAGCACACAACCGGCTTCAGCTCCGCCATCAGCCGGGACGCCTCATGCGCTCCGGCCAGCACCCTGAACGGGTCGGTAAAATTTTTCAGGTCAAAGTATCGGCGCAGCTTGCCGCTTTTGACGACATGGTAGGTCACGTTCGACATCGTCATCATCTTATGCTCGATGCCATCCTCCGTGCCGATGTAATGAATTTCATAACCCTTTTCCATCAAATGCGGCAGAAGCGCCAGATGCGGCGTGACATGCCCCGCCGTCCCCCCTCCGGTTAAAACGATTTTCTTCAAAATAAATCCTTCCTCATAAAGTTTTTTTCCAGTCGGTTTCGTTATCCGCCGATGCTGAAAACTGCTGAGCGGTCTTGCAGCGTTTCCATTATAGCACAATTTCCCCGTACGATTCAACATGACTGCATCATTGAATCAAAAGTATGCAATGATATGTTTTAACTTTGTGAGCGCAAAAAGCGCATGAATGGAACGAATAATATTTCTGCGTGTCAAAAAACTACGTTTTTGACACGCTCTATGCAGGATGAAGCACTTCATCCTGCATGGCAAGGCTGCGGACTTTTTCGACAGTCTGATTTGTCATTTTGCTCATTCTTAATATAATTTTATAAAATACTCCTGTATTAGTTGGACAAAACTATTGCCTATTATTGAATTATTTGTTATACTTAATTAAAATAAACTCCTACCTTGGAGAGAATGGATGTCAACCATGAAAAAGATTACGATTCTCGGCCTTGCACTCGTTCTGTCTATCCTCCTGTTCATTCCTGTGCGGTATGCATCGGCAGCTTCGATTCAGCCGCAAAGCTGGGTCAGTGCTTATTCAGGTACTTCGTTTGAAGTCCCCATCACTATTTCAAAATCGAGCGGCGAGAATGTTTCCTATGTTGAGCTTAGCTATTTCACATCGCAGAATAGCCGTCTTACATTGGAATCTGTTTCCGTCGCGAGCGGATATATCTATGGCGTGGAAAATGGAAAAATTGCTATTTTTTCAAAAAACGGTCTTTCCAGCGGTGCGCTGTGTACACTGACCTTCTCCACAACAAGCTCTTCAAGCTTTGAAATATATTTCAACACCGACAATAGTGCTGTCAGTGTCAATAACAGCTGCTGGGTCGATATACAGCAGCAATCCGTTAGCGTCGGCGATACGGTTAAATTCGGCCGCTATAAACAGAATTGGATTGACACCCATTATGTGATTGAACCCATCGAATGGCGTGTGCTGGATGTTCAGGACGGCAAGGCACTGCTGATTTCATCCAAGGTACTGGATCATCATGTTTATCATCCCAAGCAGGTTGCTATCACATGGGAATATTGTCAGCTTCGCAGTTGGCTGAATAACGACTTTTTAAATATTGCATTTACCCAAGAGGAACAGCATGCCATCGTGCTTTCATGGGTTCCGGCGCAGGATAATCCGCTTCATCCGGAGAAAAAACCCGTAATCGGAAGCGGCAACGATACCTATGACTATGTGTTCATTCTAAATGTAGTTGAAGCACTGAAGTATTTTCCCGGTAGATATGACCGCATTGCAATGGCAACCCCTTACGCTGTCTATATTGGAGGTGTTTCAACCGACAAGTATGATATCAATATGGAGACCAACAAAAAAATATACAGGGTCAGTAATAGCAACTGGCTGCTGCGTCAGCCGCATACGCATAACACCGACACGCCCTGCGTTGACTGGTTTGGCGACATGTCAAACGGTGTTAACGTAAGCGCTGAACGCTCAGGTCTGCGTCCCTGTATCTGGGTTGATTTGAGCAAGGCTAACCTGTCATCCAGCCAAATCTCCTCTGCTTCGAGTTACTCTTCGTCCTCAGTCATTGTTTCTCAACCGACCTATAACTATAACTCCTCTTCTCCCTCTTCTTCCTCTTCATCCACGAATGAAAATGCGGCTTCCGTAAAAAAGACCGAGCTGAGCCGCGGCTGGGAAAAATCAATTTCCACCTCCGGCGTTTCCACAACAACCAATGCTGTCCTTTCACTATATACCGGCCCCGGAACTGATTATGTTTATATCGGCAAATACTTTTCATCCGGTTCGTCCGTGCGTGCCATTTCCCTCGCCTATGATGCCTACGGCACGGCTTGGTGCATGATTGAAGGCTGGGACGGCGGTACACATTGTCGAGGCTATGCGCAGGCAAGCAAGCTCAATGTGAATATCAATAAACTCACGCAGGAAATGGATTCTGAGCAATGGACAAGCGGCATGTCCGCAGATTTCTATGATAGCGCTAATCTGAGAACCGGTCCCGGTGATAGTTATTCATCGTTGAATATCACGCCCGTTAACTGCGGTGAAAACATGCTGATTGCGACAGAAGGCGATTGGGCACAGGTGGAGCTTGCGTATCAAACACCAAAATGCAGAGTTTGGGTCGAAATGAGTTCCCTCATGTATTAAGGCATCGAAAGCATAGCTGAAATTCGGGATGAATTTTCGCTTTCAGTAAAGCTGAGCGAAGAATGCACGGCATTGCTGCTCTAAGCTGAAAAAGCAAAGCTGGAGCGGAAAAGTCGCCCGCAGGGGCTGTGGTTTAAAGTATTAAAATATATCACATATGAAAAAGACTTGCCGTCTGTTCCACACATGCGGCAAGCCTTTTTATCAAGAAAATTTCATCAGTTGATAACAAACTTATTCGTCAGCCGGACGCACTGACCGTTCTCCATGTGGTATTGCAGTGTCACCGTCGCATCGTTTTCGGTGTCCACATACGAATAGCTGATGGTCTGATGGGTATCGTCCACGATTTCTATCTTGCCGTAGCACTGGTCGCCGGAATCGTAATACAGGCTGCGGCTGCCGTCCTGATTCTTCGCCTGTCCCATATCGCGGTATTTCTGCGTGATGGACGTCTCGGTCATGCCGATTTTTGTCGAGCGCGGGGCGGTCATGTTGGCGTTCGTCGTATCGATATAATACAGCAGCGCACCGGTCTCTGTATAATAGAATCTCGCCTCGCCCCAGCTGTACACGAGCCGCACGCACTGGCTGCGCACCAGGGGGTCGACAATCTCCTGCTCCTCCTTGGCCGTGCCGTATTTTTTGACGAACTGGTCGTAGGTCGTTTTCATCAACGCAAAGGCATCAAAGGTATCCCCTGAACGGTAATACTTGGCGTACTTGACATTCTTAATGACGAGCTGCACGCTCATTTCGTTGGAGACCTTGCCGTATTGATTGACCGCCACGGCGCGCACCGTCACCGTGCCGCCCGGAAGCAGGATGCCTTCATCCGCGTTGTAAATGGGTGAATTGACGGTTGGCGAAGTGGAGTCGATGGTGTAATAGAAGGTGACATTCGGATCATCGCCGATATTTTTCAGGCGCATCCGCTGCCGCTGCTGGTATGTTCCGGGTGCCAAGGATGGGTAGGGCGCATCGGGGGTCGGCAGGGAGATGACATATTTCACGCTTAATTCATCGCTCACCAAATCGCTGGAAACGGCAACGGCGCGGACAGTCCAGCCGCCCTCCTCCAAATGAAGCGGCTCTTCAAAGAGCTGGCCGTCCTCCGGCAGCGTGCCCTCCTCACCGATGATATAATAAATATCATAGCCCTCGGCGGATATCAGCGTACAGTCCTGCGGCAGCATGTGCTTACCGCCCTCCAGTGTTGCCGTGGGGACGGCCGGAAGCATTTCCTCCCGCTGGGTCTTAAAAGACACCTCGCCCGTGTTCGCATACGCAACGGACAGCAGGTTAGCCGCCTCCGTCCGGCGCGACTGGTCGAGCATCAGACGGACGATATTGCGATAGGCAACGGGATTGGCCGGGTCGATTTCCTGATACATGAGGGTATAGATGCGCTCCGCATCCTCCGGCCTTGCACCCGCTTCATACGCCTCGCAGAGCTGCTGCAGGCGAACGTAAATATCCTCTCGGTCAGGGTCTTTTGCGTAAGCTGCCTCCTCGGTGGCGATGGCCCGTTCAATGTACCCCTGATCCAGATATTCCCCGCCGAGCGTCCACATGGCGGTCGTATCCGCCTCATAGCCCAGACGCGCCAGCACAAGCTGTCCCTGAGCGGTGAGCTGCAAAAAAAGATAGCCGCCCACCACAAGGAACACAAGAAACACCGACGAGACCGCGCCAATCATCGCCCAGTTCACCATGAAGCGGTGGATTTTATGCGTTTTCCTGCCCTTAGCGGCCGGCGTATCGGCGGCTGCGCCCGCTGCCCGCCGTCTGGTACCGGCGTTTTCATCCAATACATAGGCGGACCGTGTGCGCGTATCCGGCACACTGCTGCCGACAGGGGATTTTTTTTGCGACGAAGTATCGCGCCCCTGACGAATGGCCGCCGCACCCTTGCCCATTTCGCGCACGGGGAGCATCGCCCCGCACTGAGAGCAGACGGTTTCGCCGCTTCGCGCAACCGTGCCGCAATGTTCACATACCATAGCCTATTTCCTCAATGGTGATGGCGGCAGATACAGCCGTCATGCCCGCAGGCGTCTTCCTCATGCTCATGCCCGTGATGCAGCATATGCTCCTCAATGCTGCGCATCGCCTGATAATCCGGGTCGTCCGCGTCAAATTCCCGCTCCGGCGCTTCGCCGCCCAGCGCTTCGATGGCATTGCGCAGCTCAATATAATCCAGATAGGGTGTTTCCTCGCTGCCGGCCAAGCGAACCAGCGCCGGCAGCGCCTTGTCATTGCCGAGCCGTGCCAGCACGTCGGACAAAACGGCGTGTGCGCTTTCCTCCGTCTCCAGCAGGGAAAGCGCAAGGTCGGTCAGCTCCTCATCCTTCTGATGGTCGCACAGGACGGTCAAAAGGCTTATCTGCCCCTCACGGGTGCTTTTCGGCAGAGCCGCCCTCATTTGGTCAGCCGCCGAAGCGCCCAGGGACTGGAGGCTTTCCAGCGCGTTTTCACACAGCTCGTCCTCGCCCTGCCAGCCGCTTATCCAATGCAAATACAGGTCAATCGGCGCTTCGCTCTCGATTTCGCGCAACAGCGTGACCGCGCTCATCCTGACCGCGTGCGGCGTGCGCTCCTTGCTAAGGAGATTCATCAGCGGCGCTTCGGACGCCTTGCCAAGCGCGCTGATGCGGTTCAGCAGCATATCCGGAACAGGCACGCGCTGCTTCTCGTAGTCCTCCATCCAATCGACCAATTGCTTGGCATTGTCAAAGCGCTCAAAGTATTCGCCGGGCTTTACGCCCGCCAGCCAGTCCGCCGGAAGATCCAAAAACTCCTCGTAGACCTCCGGCATACGGTCTTCCATCTCGTCATAATTCTTAAATTCCTTCGCGTGCTTTTTCACCCATTCGGTGACATAATACTGAAATTTCTTGTCAAAATCAATGCACTTCATCGGATTTCACTCCATGCCTCTTTGGATTTGATAAACCGAAGCATCCTTCGGACGCGCCGCCCGTACCCTTTTCCCCGATACAGTGCAGGGCGCCGCCTCTTCAGCCCCGCCTTTTCGCAAAGGTACTGATAAAATGCCCGCGGCCAGAGGTGCTGTCTGCTCATGTCGCAATGCATTTTCTGAATCGGGTTCATCCGTCGCCATGCATAGCCCACCAGCGTCTCAATCGTTGCATAGGACAAATCGCCGTTCAGCGAAATGGTCAGCCCGTGCAGAAGACGCTTGAGCGCCGCATCGCCCCGAACGGGCTTACGGGCGCACAGGGCGGCCAGCTCCTCTTCCAGGCCGATGCGGTTGAATGGCACGGGGCGAAATTTTATCATTTTCAGGGCGCTGATGGCATCCGCGTCCTCCGGGTCGCGCATCAAAATGGTGTGCAAGAGGCTTTTGGCGCCCATGAAATCGCCCGTTGCGCTGCGAAGTGCGGCTAAAATGAACAAAAGGTCGTTGCTCTGCGGGGCTGTTCTCAGCGCCTGCTCCAACCGCTCCGAGGCGATTTGGGGACGGCCGAGCCTGACGCAGACCTCAGCGAGCAGGGCAAGCTCCTTGTGGGTTTGGCAAAGCGGGGCGGCAGATGACAGCACCTTTTGCGCCATTTCCTGCATATTCATGCCGAAAAACGCCTCGCTCAGCAGCAGCGCATAGGGGATATTCATGCGGTCAGCTGCCAGCGCACGCAGAAGCAGGGCGGACGCAGCGGCATAGCCGCGGACGCGGAGAAAAATCTCGCCGAGCAGGGCGCTTGCCCGCGGCGTAAAGCCCCGGCAGAGCGATTTGCGCAGATATTCCGCCGCCTTTTCCGTATTGCCCGCGTTCAAATAGCGAAGCGCCTGCGCATACAGCGTTTCCGCCCGTGCGCCGCGCGGCGGATGCGGCTCGTCGTGCCATGCGTAGCTGCTCAATATGTCCTGCGCGTCATCGGCAAAGGCGCTGTCCCTGCCAAGCATCAGGGCGGTCGCCAATGCGTCCTCGGCCAGCGCCTCCTGCTGCTGCGACAGGGCGGACAGCCCCAGCATATAATACGCCTCCGCGCAGCGCGGATTTTTTTCCAGCACCTGCGCAATCACCCGATGCGCGGCGGAATGGCATTCCATCGCGCAGTATGTGCCCACCAGTTCCATGGCGACGTCATCCTCGCCGGATTGACGATACGCCTGACGAAGCAGCGGCGCAGCGTCCGTCAGGCGCGTCCTGCCCCTGCATTTGCGCGCCTTGGACACCCAATAGGCGGCAGGCCGCTCAAACGGCACCACCTTATGCTCATCGCTCATCCGCACCTCCGTCAATTCGGATAAAAGCCGTCAAAAGCAGGCTTTCATTCCGGCATCCATTTTCCGTAAGACAGCACCGCGCACATACCGCGCAGCCTTTATTTTGCTTCCTCCAGCAGGCGGCGCAGCTCCTCTTGCGAAAAAATCTGCGAAGTGCGGCAGAAGCGGCAGGTCAGCGCCGTGTGATGGTCATGCTCGATGATGTCCTTCAGTTCGTCCCGCCCCAGCAGCACCAGCGCCCGCGCCATTTTTTCGCGGGAGCAGTCGCAGACATAGGCCAGCGGCTGCTTTTGAATAACCTTCAAATCCAGCCCGTCAAACCATCCCTTGGCCAGCTCCTCCAAGTCGTTTTCGGCCAGCTCGCGGCTGATGTCGGCAAAGAGCATGCTGCGCACGTCCAGCTGACTGAGCAGCTCCTCGCTGCATCCGGGCATTGCCTGAATGAGCAGCCCGCCCGTGGACAAGAGAAGCCCACCGTTCACCCGTGCGCCCAGCGCCACCAAAGACGGCGTTTGCTCCGAGGCGGTGAAATACTGCGCAAAGTCCTCCCCTAATTCACCGGAGACGAGATTGACCTGCCCGATATACGGCTCTTTCAGCCCCAAATCCTTGATGACCGTGAGCCTTCCCTGATGCCCGATCAGTGCGCCCACATCCAAGTGGCCGTCCGCCCGCTTGGGGACATCGGCCTGCGGATTGTCCGCCGTCACCTTGACGTGCGTTCCGTGCGCCACGGCCGTCATTTTTCCGATAGGACCGTTTCCGGCAACCGTGACGGTGACGGAATCCTTGTCACCCTTCATCATCACGCTCAGCATGAGCGCGGCGCTCATAAGCCGCGACAGCGCGGCGCAGGCCGTGTCCGAGGGCTGATGAATATCGGCTGCCGACTGAGAAATTGCGGTCGTGCGGCACAGCAGCACCCGCGCCTGCCCGTCCATCAGCGTCATATGCAGCATTTCATCTGCCGGCATTTTGTATGCTTCATCCATTAAAAATCATCTCTCCTTTGGCCGAACGGCGGCGACGTGCCATCGGGCGTCTGTCTCACGGGCAGAGCGCATGGCATATCCGCCGAAAAAGCGGATGCGCTCAAAGCCGGCGTCGGTCAATGCCTCCGCCAGCTCTTCCCTGCAGTGCGCACGCTGAGTCTGCTCCTCCTCGGTGCGCCTGTACAGGCCGTCGTCCGTTTTTGTAAAAATCGTCAGCGCCATGCGGCACAGCCGAGTTTTTCCGCTGAACGCCGTGTTCCAGATATAGGCGTAATCGCTGCCCGCAAACGTTCTTGTGCCGTTTCCGAGCGTATGCCCCAGCTTATAGGGCGTCGAAACATCGAAAATCAGCACCCCGCCCGGCCGAAGCGCTGCATAGGCCGCTCGGAAAAAAGCCGATACGCGGGGCTTCGCGGTCAGATAATTCACCCCGTCGCAGGTACATAAAACCGCGTCCGTGCGGGAGGGAAGCGCTAACCTGCACATATCCTGCCGAATGAACGGGATGGTCTGCCCCGCCTCCCGCGCCCGCTTCATGGCCCTTTCCAGCATTTCGCCGCTCAGGTCAACGCCCGTCATTTGAAAGCCCTGTTTGCCGAGCGGCACGGTCAGCGCCCCTGTTCCGCAGGCACACTCCACGCATTTTTTCCGATCCGCGCCGTATTTTTTCAGCAGCTCGGCGTAATGCGCCGCCCATTTTTCATAGCATACATCGCGCATCAGCAGGTCATAAACGGCCGCAAAATCCGTATACATGAATCACTGCGCAGAGGGCGAAGACTTTTCGCCGTTTTCCTCTTTGTTTTCGGTCTCTTCGTCCTCATCCTCGTCGTCATCGTCCTGCGCAAGTCCCCTGTTCACCTTCGCTCCCTCAATGTGCGCATTGATGTACTTATCAAAGACGGCATTGGTGAAGGAGGCTTGGATAAAGCGCGTCATGGCGAAGCCGAGGAAGATATAATACGCGCCCAACGCAAGCAGCGCATACACGCCCGCGCCCGTAAAGACGAAGAGGAACAGGCACAGCACCAGCAGAAGGGCGGTGATGAGACGGATGCCGATAGTCTGCGGAAGCCGCGCAATGGCAAGGAGGATGCTGTTTTTCACGACGTCCTTAAACGTCATCTTATAGCTGACGATGATGGGGTACATGAACGTCAGACCCAGCATCCAGATAACGCCCAGCGATATCGTCAAAACCTGCGGCACATAGAAGAACGCATTCTGCTCCGCCATCTGCCCGTAGAACATCCAGCAGACATATAAAATGATGGGAACAACGGACGTGATGGCGGAAACACCCAGCGCCTGCTTCCAGTTTTCCTTGACCGCATCCTTAAAATCCGCCCAGATGAAGGCATGCTCGTCACGCGCCCAGTTGCGGGTGACATACGCCATGCCCGCCTGCACTGGGCCGGTAATCAGGATGCAGGGAATCAGCCAGATGAGGGACTGCATGGAGATAGCCTTGAACAGGTCGCTTGCAAACGCCGCGGTATTCATAACCCCGTTCGACACATAGTTGGCATACAGGGCAAGCTCCGCCTCGGTGACGGCGCTCATGTCGCCGCCCGATGCCAGCAGATTGCTGTACTCCAAGCACCCGCTCAGACCGCTTAAAAAGGTCATCGCGGCATTGCCGACCACGAAGATCAGCGGAAGAAAGGCGACCACCGTCATCAGATTCAGACGGAACAGCGCCGCCAGACGCACCCTGAGCATTTCAAAAAACAGCTGCCAGCGGTTTTTCGGCAGATCCTCCCGCCTGAAATCGCCCTTCCCGCTTTTTCCGTAGTAAAAGCTGTTCATCATTCGGCCGAACATACCCGTTTCCTCCCGCAAACAAAAATCCAATGGATATTATAACACATCCGAGGCCGCTTGAACAGCCCCGGAGCTTTGCGCATCCAAAAAGCGTCCGATTTTACGGAACCGGCAGAATAAACGAAAACTCGCTGCCCCTGCCAAGCTCACTTTTCAACGTGATGCCGACGCCCATTTTCAGCAGGATTTCTCTGGCGATGGACAGGCCGAGACCGCTGCCCTTCTGCGAATGGCTCTTATCCGCCTGATGGAAGCGCTCAAAGACATGCTTCTGCGTTTCCTCGTCCATACCGATGCCGTTATCGCGCACATAGAAGCGGACGCCCGTCACCAGCCCGTCCTGCACGTTCGGCTCTGCGCCCAGCACAATCGTGCCGCCCTCGTTCGTATACTTGCGGGCATTGTCAAGGAGGATGGTCAGCACCTCGGACAAGCGATCCTCATTGGTGATGATGACCGGCAGGTCGTCCTGCGGCACCTCCAGCAAAAGCGTCTGATTTTTGTCCGAAAATGGCTTTTTATTCAGGTCGTACAATTCCCACATGATTTCCGTCGGCTCGGCCTTTTCCATCTCAAACGCCTTGGGATTGGACTGAAGCCCGGACAGCTCCAGCAGGTCATTAACCAGTCGGGACAGGCGCTTGACCTCGTCCACGATAATGCCGTAATAGCGCATCCTGTCGTCCGCATCCGTGACCAGCCCGTCCCGAAGCCCCTCGGCCAGCCCGCGCATATTGGCCAAAGGTGTACGCAGCTCATGGGAAATATTGGCGACATAGTCATGCCGCGTCTGCTCAAGCCGCTCCTGCTCCGTCACATCGCGCACCAGAGCAATCACACCTTTTCTTTTTTGGTCGGACGGCAGGTGCGTGATGAAATACTGCAAAACGGCGTCGCCGCGCTCGACGCGCCCCTCGCCGTTCCTGCCGTCCTTCAGACTCTCCTTCAGCGCGGCCATGACCCGCTCATGCGCCTGAGTGCCCGTTTCGCCCAGAAGCTGCACGGCCGCGGAATTTTCAAGCAGGGTCGTTCCGTCAAAATCCAGCGCCAGAATGCCCTCGTTCAGGGATTCCAAAATCATGCGCATGGTTTCCTTTTCCCTGTTTAGCTCGCCGATGGTATGCGCGATGCGCTCGGACATCCTGTTGAACGCCCGCGCCACATCGCCGATTTCGCCCGGCAGCTCCTCGTCCAAATCGACGATTTCCCCCGCCGCCACCCTTGCCGCCGCCTCCGTCAGCACGTTGACGGGACGCGCAAAGATGTGCATCGTGAAGCCGCCTACAAGGAACAAAAGCAAAAGCATCGGCAGAAACCATGTGATCAGGCTGATTCTGAACGAGCTGGCCGCGTTCAGGAACGTCCGCATGGGCTTGCCCGCAAAAACATAGCCGTTGTCCGTCTTTTGCCCCATCAAAAGTGCCAGCCCGCCCGTCTCCCAGTCGGAGGAATAGAGCGTTCTGCCCATGTCGAGCTGCTGGCAGTAGCGCACGAGCTTGGTGCTGCTGAAATATGCCACGGCGCTTTCCGTATACGCCGCCACGCGGGTATCCGGCGTCAGGAGCATCATAAAAATATCGCCGGAATTGATGGCGGGATTAACGATTTCCTTCAACTCCGAGCGCTTGATTTCGCCCGCATTATAGCGCGCAAGCTGCCGGTCTGCCTGCGCAATGACCTTTTCCAGCTCCGAGCGGTTAGACACGCTGAAAACGGAATTGGACAGATAATTGGACAGCGCAAACATGCCCATCGCCGAAAGCAGCACGATGACCGCGGTTATGGCCACGAAGCGCGTCAGGTAGGACGCAAGGCCGGCCTTAAGCATCCGTAATCTCCGCCTTGTAGCCTACGCCATAGACGGACCTCAGCACCACGCTGGTGTCCTCCGGCAGCTTTTTACGGATGCGCTTGATGGATGTATCCACCACACGCGGGTCGCCGTCAAAGTCAAAGCCCCAGATATTGTCTAAAAGCTGCTCGCGGGTAAACACCTGCCGTGGGTGGCTCGCCATCAGATGCAATATCTCCACTTCCTTGGGCGACAGGAACACCCGCTCGTTGTTCACATAGACCTCATAGCACTTTAGATCGATGCGGGTATTGCCCAGCACCAGCGCGCCGGATTCCGGGGAGGTCTCCATCTGATTCATGCGGCGGAAGATAACGGCAATGCGCGATACGATTTCCCGCGGGCTGAAGGGCTTGACGATGTAGTCATCCGCGCCCAGTGCGAAGCCCAGCAGCTTATCGACCTCCTCGCCCTTGGCGGTCAGCATGATGATAGGGGTCATGCTGACGGCGCGGATATCCGCGCAGACCGCCGTACCGGAACGCCCCGGCATCATAATATCCAAAATGACCAAGTCGGGGCGCATCTGGTTAAATGCCTCCATGACATCGTCGCCGCGGAACACGGAGTAAACCTCATAGCCCTCTCTCGTTAGATAAATGCGGAGACTTTCATGGATGCCCTGCTCATCGTCCGCAATCAAAATCAGCTTTTTCTTCAGCATTTTTACCCCTGCGCCTCCTCACCCGCCGCAGAATACAGGCGGGTTTATTCTCTGTTTATTATACGAAATTATCCTTTTTTCCGCAAGCGCTGACCGCCTAATGACATATTTGCAAAACAGAAGACTTTGGGCTATAATAAAGGACACAGCAAGCCGTAAAGGAGGTTGAAAGCAAATGGACAACGAGGAATTGGACATTGTGGAGCTGGAAAACGAAAACGGAGAGACCCTTCGCCTTCTTGTTGACCGCTATTTTTACTATAACGGCGAGGAGTTTGTCCTCCTGACCGACGACCTGACGGGCGATATGGGCGAGGAAGCGTCCCGATACATCATGCGTGTGCGCGAGGTCGAAGGCGAAGCGGACATGGAAGAATTCGAGCCCATCGATGACGACGCGCTGTATGAGAAGCTGCAAAACGCCGTACAGACCGTGCTGGACGAAGAATTTGACGACTTGGACGATGACTGATGCATGAACGATACGCTGGCGCTGAAAATCAAAAATCTGCCGGACTGCCCCGGCTGCTATCTGATGAAGGAGCAGGGGAAGATTATCTATGTCGGCAAGGCCGTCAACCTCAAAAACCGTGTGCGCAGCTACTTTCAGAAAACGGAGCATACGCCCAAGGTCGAGGCGATGGTCAGCCGCGTGGATGATTTTGATATTGTGCTGGCGCGGACAAACCTGGAGGCGCTGCTGCTTGAGTGCAATCTCATCAAGCTGCACCGCCCCTTTTATAATATTCTGCTCAAGGACGACAAGGCATACCCCTACATCCGCATCGACCTGAACGACCCCTTTCCCCGCGTCACCTTGGCGCGGCGGGCGCAGAAGGACGGGGCGAAATACTTCGGCCCCTATATCGGCGCAAGCGCCGTCAGGGACGTGCTGGAGCTGCTCAAAAAAACCTTTCCGCTTCGCACCTGCTCCCATGCGCTGCCGCTCAAGCGTCCCGCCCGCCCGTGCATGAATTACGAGATAGGCCGCTGTCTTGCGCCGTGCGCGGGCTGGTGTACGCAGGCGGAATACGCCGCGCAGATAGAGCAGGTCATCTCCTTCCTGTCCGGGCGCTACCAAGCCGTGCTGAATGACCTGAGGCGGCAGATGGCGGATGCTTCCGCCGCGCTGGAGTTTGAAAAGGCGGCTCTCCTGCGCGACCGCATCACGGATGTGGAGGGGCTGATGCAGCGCCAGCAGGTGAACGAGACAAACGGCGCGGAGCGCGACGTCATCGCCCTTTGTCAGGACGGCCTGGACGCGATGGCGCAGGTGCTGTTTGTGCGCCGGGGCAAGATGGTCGGCGCGGAAAACTATCCCCTGAAGGGCGCGGGGACGGACGAGCCCGCCGAGGTGCTGGGCGAATTTCTGCTGCAGTATTATGATGAGCGAAGACCCGCCCGCGAGGTGCTCTGCGCCGCACTGCCGAGTGATTCTGCGGAGCTTTGCGAATATCTGCGCGAAAAGCGGCAGGGCGCCTGTGATTTGCTTGCTCCCATGCGCGGAGACAAACGGGCGCTGGTGCTGCTGTGCGAAAAGAATGCGCGGGACGCGCTGCAAAAGCGCAGCCAGAACGAGCAGATTCAATACGAGCGCACCGTCGGCGCGTGCGAGGAGCTGGGGCGCGTTGTCGGCATGAACAAAACCCCGCGCCGCATTGAGGGCTATGATATTTCCAACACGCAGGGCGTTCTTTCTGTCGCCTCCATGGTGGTGTTTATCGACGGAGAGCCGGCCAAGCGGGAATACCGCCATTACCGCATCAAAACCGTAGAGGGCGCGAATGACTTTGCCTCCATGAACGAGGTGCTGGGGCGGCGCTTCCGCCGCGCCATGAGCGATGACCCGAATGAAAAATGGGTCATGCCGGATCTGGTGCTGATTGACGGCGGCCCTGAACAGCTCCGCTTTGCGCGGGAGGCAATGCTGACGGCAGGCGCGGACGTGCCCATGTTCGGCTTGGCCAAGCGGCTGGAGGAAATATTCCTGCCCAATCAGGAGGATTCCATCCTGCTGGACAGAAAAAGCCCCGCGCTCCATTTGATTCAGCGCATCCGCGACGAGGCGCATCGCTTTGCCGTCACGCACCATACGGGGCTGCGCGGCAAGGCGACCGTCCATAGCCAGCTGGACGATATTCCGGGCATCGGCGCGGCAAGACGGCGTGCTCTTTTACAGGCATTTAAATCCGTCAAGGCCATTAAGGAGGCCGATGTAGAGGCGCTCCGCGCCGTTTCCGGCATGACCGCATCGGCGGCGGAAAACGTCTACGCATGGGCGCATCCGAATGAAAACGGTAAGACCGAACATGGAGAGAAGTGATTTTCAATATGCAGACGCAGGTTGTCGTCATCGGGGCGGGTCATGCCGGCTGCGAGGCGGCTTTGGCCGCGGCGCGGATGGGCTTGGACACCGTCCTGCTGACGCTGAACCTTGAATCCATCGCGCTGATGCCGTGCAATCCATCCATCGGCGGCACAGGCAAGGGACATTTGGTGCGCGAGGTGGATGCCTTGGGCGGCGAAATGGGCGTTGCCGCGGACGATACGCTGATTCAGGGGCGAATGCTGAACACGGGCAAAGGCCCTGCCGTCCATTCCCTGCGGGCGCAGGAGGACAAGCGCGCCTATCATCTGCGCATGATGCGCGCTTTGTTTGCGCAGGACAGGCTGACTGTCCTGCAGGCGGAGGCCGCCGAAATCCAGACGCACAATGCGCACGTGACCGGCGTGAAAACCGCCTTCGACGATGTCATCGGCTGCTCCGCCGTCGTCGTCTGCACGGGCGTTTATCTGAAAAGCCATATCATCATCGGCTCGTCCGTTTGGGAGGCGGGGCCGCAGGGTCTGCTTCCCGCCAATCTTTTGAGCCAAAGCCTTCAGGCGCTCGGCTTTACCCTGCGCCGCTTTAAGACGGGCACACCCGCCCGCGTGGACGGCAGAAGCATTGATTTTGATTTAATGGAGCGGCAGGACGGGGACGACCCCGTTACCCCCTTTTCCTTTCTGACGGACAGGAAGCTCCGAAACACCGCCTGCTGCTACCTGACCTGGACGAACGAAAAGACGCACGACATCATCCGCAAAAACCTGCACAAAGCCCCCATGTATTCGGGGCTTATTCACAGTGTCGGCGCCCGCTACTGCCCGTCCATCGAGGACAAGGTCACGCGCTTTGCCGATAAAACGCGCCACCAGCTTTTTATGGAGCCGGAGGGCGAAAACTATCCCGAATGGTATGCGCAGGGGCTGTCCACGGGGTTGCCCAGGGATGTGCAGGTTGAACTGTACAGGAGCATCCGCGGTCTTGAACGCGCCGTGCTGGTGCGGCTGGCGTATGCCATCGAATATGACTGCATCGATCCGACCGCCCTCTCCCCCACCCTTGGCGCGCTGAATGTGCATGGGCTGTACACAGCAGGGCAGATAAACGGCACATCCGGCTATGAGGAGGCCGCCGCGCAGGGCATTTTGGCGGGCGCGAACGCGGCGCTGTATGTAAAGGGCGAGGAGCCGCTCATTCTGACCCGCGACCAGGCGTACATCGGCGTGATGGCGGACGATTTGACCACCAAGGGGACGGACGAGCCGTACCGCATGATGACCAGCCGCGCCGAGCATCGGCTCTATCTTCGGCAGGACAATGCCGACCTTCGCCTCACCGAGCGAGCGCACAAAATCGGTCTGGCGAGCGATGAACGGCTTCGTCGGATGGAGCAAAAAAAGCGCGAAACGGAGGAGCTTATCCGAAAAATCGGCGAGCATCACCTGACTGCCTCCCTGCGCCGCCCCGAAAACCACCTGATTGTTCCGCAGGACTGGGGCGCCTATACCTCCGGCGCCGTCGAGCAGGCGGAAATTCAGGTGAAATATGAAGGGTACTTAAACAAGGAGCTGTCGCAGATTCGTCAGGCGCACGCGATGGAGGAGCGGAGACTGCCGCAGGACGCGCCGTACATGGACATTTCCGGCCTTCGCATCGAGGCGCGGCAGAAGCTGCAAAAGCAGCGTCCGCAGTCCCTGGCGCAGGCCTCGCGCATCCCCGGCGTATCGCCGGCGGACATCGCCGTGCTGATGGTCTGGCTGGAGAGAAGGGAGAGGAGCGCCGAATGAAAAAAATCACCGTTTGCTCCCTAGGGCCGGGCAACCGGGCGTATTTGACGCTCGGTGCGCTGGATGTGATGCAAAAAGCGCCCGTCCTCCTTCTGCGCACGGACAGATGCGATGCCGCTGCATACTTGCGCGAAGCGGACATTGCCTTTGACAGCTTGGATTTTCTGCACGAGGAATGCGAGGACTTTGACGAGCTGATTGACCGCGCCGTTTCCTTCGTACTGGACAGAGCGAAGAAAAAGGACGTCGTCTATGCCGTGTTCGACGCCTCCGCTGACGAGACCGTGCGTGCGCTTTCAAAAAAGGCCGACGTCACGCTGCTGCCGGGCGTTTCGCAGGCAGCACCCCTGCTGTGCGCGGCGAAAAAAACGGACGGTGCGGCCGTCTGCCCCGCCATGTCGTTCACGGAAACGGACGGCAGCCACGTGCTGCTTATCACGGAGCTGGATTCAAGGCTCTTGGCGGGCGTTCTCAAGCTAAAACTCCTGCCTGTCTTCGGGGAGACGCAGCCTGTTTTGTTTTTTCTCCCCGAAAAGGAAGGAAAATCCCGCCGGGCGGAAACGATTCCGTTGAGCGACTTGGACAGGCAGAAAAAATACGACCATACGGCGGCGGCACTACTCATCCCGCGCACGCTCTGCGAAAAGGAGCGCTATTCATTTGCCGATTTGGTGGTCATTCTTCAAATCCTGCGCGGCGAGAACGGCTGCCCGTGGGATAAGGAGCAGACGCACGAGTCCCTGCGGCCTTATCTCATTGAAGAAGCCTACGAAACGGCAGCGGCCATTGACGACGGCGATACCATGCACATCGCGGACGAATTGGGCGACGTGCTGCTTCAGGTGGTCTTTCAGGCGAATATCGGGGCGCAGTACGGCACGTTTGAGCTGAGCGACGTCACCACAGCCATCTGCAAAAAAATGATTCGGCGGCATCCGCACATTTTTTCCGATGTCCGTGCGGACAGCGCCGAGGAAGTATCCGACAACTGGGAAGCAATCAAGCGCAAAGAGCGCGGCCTTGCCACGCAGACGGCTTCGCTGATGGATGTATCGCCCGCGCTGCCGCCGCTGATGCGTGCCGAAAAGGTGCAGAAAAAGGCGGCGCAGGTGCGCTTTGACTTTGACGGCCCGATGCAGGCGCTTAAAAAGGTGTATGAGGAGGCCGATGAGGTAGCGGAGGAGCTGAAAAACGGACGAAACCCCGCCGAGGAGCTGGGCGACCTCTTCTTTTCCTGCGTCAACGCGGCTCGTCTTTGCGGCGTTGAGAGCGAAACGGCGCTCATGGGCGCGGTCGAAAAGTTCATTCGGCGCTTCCGGGCGATGGAAAATATGATAAAAAGCGACGGAAAAGCCTTTGAGGACTTGACAACGGCCGAAATGGATGTATACTGGAATAGTAGCAAACACCGCCCGTAAACGGCTTGCGCCACGGGCGTTGGTTGAAAAGACAGATTTAGGAGGTTTTTTCATGAACAAGTCTGAATTGATCGTGGCGCTCGCTAATAAGACCGAGCTGACCAAAAAGGATGCTGAAAAGGCTCTGAACGCTTTCGTTGAAATCGTCGGCGAGACCCTGAAGGCTGATGACAAGGTGATGATTGTCGGCTTCGGCTCCTTCGAAGCAAAGCAGCGTCCCGCCCGCACCGCCCGCAACCCGCGCACCGGCGAAGAGATTAAAATCGAAGCTTCCAAGGTGCCCGCTTTCAAGGCCGGCAAAGCGCTCAAGGACAGCCTGAACTGAGCTGTCCGCCGCGCCGTTCGTCGGCAGTGCTCCGTGAATCTGCGACAGGCCCAAAGCCTGCGCACCGCTTCATCGGTTCGGCGCTGCCTTACGAACGATTTAAGAGGGCTTATCGAATGTCAAAGCTGCTCGCACACGCGATGCAGCTTTTTTCTTCATCCGTCAGGCATTTTGGAGGGCATCATTGCATGAGACTGGATAAATATCTCAAGGTGTCTCGCATCATCAAGCGTCGCACCGTCGCCAAGGAAGCCTGTGACGGCGGCCGCGTGACCGTGGGCGGCAGAACGGCCAAGGCCGGAACGGAGGTCAAAGTCGGCGATGAGCTGGCCATCCGCTTCGGAAACCGTCTGGGACGCTACAAAATCACCGACATCAGCGAGGTCGTACGCAAGGAAAACGCCGCGCAGATGTATCAGGTACTGGAGGAGGACGCACAGACCGCCGCCGAGCGCGGCGAATGAGCGTTCGGCGGCATGACCGCAATATCTCCATATTTTTGCTTGCCCGGCACGGATGCCGGACATTGCTTCCGCATGGGCGTAAAAACATAGAAAGCGCATTGGAAGACAAAATAAGAATTAAGATTTTATCTTGTTTTTTGCTTTCAGCATGGCGCTCTGCATCAGCGGCGCTCTGTGTGCGCGGTTATTGGCGGACAGGATGGCGTCTATCTGCACATTCGCCTGCTCGACTTCCCGCCGCAGCTCCCGTGCGGGCAGGCGAAGCGCACCGTTTCCCAAGATAATGAGCTGCTCCAGCCCGTCCGATGTCGCCACGCGCACGCGGTTGTGTTTGCCCAATGCATAGGCTGCTTTTTCGATATAGCTGTCCGCCGTCTCCGCCTCCTTGGTGTAGACAATGCGGATATTTTTATATTGCTCCGCACTGCCTGCATTGTTTTTGACCTTGTAGGCGTCAAAGACCAAAATGATTCGGCACGGATGAAAGCCCTGATAATTGCACAATATGTCCGCCAGCAAATCCCGCGCATGGTTCAAGTCCTGCTGTGCTGCCCGCTTTAAATCGTCCCATGCGAAAATGATGTTGTACCCGTCCACGAGAAGATATTCCGGCTCCTCTGGCGCAAGGATGATTTCCTGCTTTTCCGGCTCCTGCTGCTGCACCCGCGGTGGCGGCGTCATAAAGGAGCGCGGCTTTACCGGGCCGTAGGTGCGCTCGAAAATCGCCATCAGCTCCCTGTCCTGCCCCGCCGATGCGGTGTATGCGGATGCGCTGCGAACGGGCGCGGCTGTTTGACTCTCCCTTTTTTCCCTGGTCAGCCCTGTCTGAATATGCGCGTGCGCCGCAGCCTCGCGCCACGGCACGACATAACCCGCCCCATGCGAGCAGAACACGGAATCCGCAGTATTTTCCACATCGCGCTCCGGCTCATAGCCGATTTCCCGCACGATTTCCGCCTGGTCAGGGCACGGCGCATAGCCGCGCAGAGAAAGGCTCACCCTGCCCCTGGCGCGGGTATAGGCCGTTACCTCGCGGGCATAATTCCGCGCCCTGCGCACGGGCGCTGCGCAGCGCAGGACGGCCTCCCCGCCGTCCGTCTCAGGCGGCTCAAACGTGCCGCCCATCTGCGTCATATCCGCCATCGCCCGTCCGATGCACTCCGTCGGAAGCTCCAGACGCATATCATACCACGGTTCCAAAAGGACGGAGCTGGCCTGCATCAACCCCTGCCGCACAGCGCGGTAGGTCGCCTGACGGAAATCGCCGCCCTCGGTATGCTTGATATGCGCTCTGCCCGCTATCAGGGTTATCTTCACGTCCGTAAGCGGCGCGCCCGTCAGAACGCCCCTGTGCTGCTTTTCCATGAGGTGCGTCAGGATGAGGCGCTGCCAGTTCATATCCAAATCATCAGTTCGGCAGGCGCTTGAAAAGCTCAGGCCGCTCCCACGCTCACCCGGCTCTAATTTCAAATGCACCTCCGCATAATGGCGGAGCGGCTCATAATGGCCGACGCCCTCCACGGTGTCCTTGATGGTCTCCTGAAACAATATCGCGCCATCGTCAAAGCTCGCCTCCAACTGAAAGCGGTCTTTGAGCAGCCGCTTCAGAATCTCCAGCTGCACATCGCCCATCAGCCGCACATGAATCGCGTTGTTTTCAAACGCTACTTGAAGCTGCGGGTCTTCCTCCTCCAGACGGCGAAGCCGGTCGAGCGCCGCATGCACATCCTCGTCCGGCTTCAGCAAAAGCCGGTAGGTGAACACGGGCGACAGCAGCGGCTGCACACTTTCCCGCTCCGCGCCCAGCCCCTCGCCCGCATAGGTATGATCAAGCCCCGTCAGCGCGCAGACCGTTCCGGCCTCTGCCTCCTCCGCGGCGGTAAATTTCGCGCCTGAATAGATGCGTATCTGGGCAACCTTTTCCGCCCACGCGCCATCGCCCGCGCCGCCCGAAAGCATATCGCGCACCCGCAGCATGCCGCCGGTGATTTTGACATAGGTCAGACGCGTCCCCAAACTATCCCGTGCGATTTTGAACACCCGTGCGCCGAACGCGTCGCCGAACGCGGTGCTCGGCGTAAAGCGGACAAGGCCGGACAGGAGCGCGTCAATGCCTTCCAGCCGCAGCGCCGAGCCGAAATAGCACGGAAACAGCGCCCTTTCTCCAACGGCCTGCGCAACGGCCTCGTCCGGCAGCGTGCCCGTCTCCAGATATCGGTCGAGCAGCTCCTCGTGCCCCATCGCGGCGGTCTCCGCCAGCTCATCCCCTTCGGCATCCGCGCACTCCGCGCCGAAGCGCGCCTTCAGCTCCGTGAGCAGCGCCGCCTTATCCGTTCCCGGCTGATCCATTTTATTGACGAAAATAAAGGTCGGCACACGATAGCGCCGGAGCAGCCGCCACAGGGTTATCGTATGCCCCTGCACGCCGTCCGCGCCGCTGACCAGCAGCACAGCGCAGTCCAAAGTAGACAGAACGCGCTCCGCTTCGCCGGAAAAGTCTGCATGCCCCGGCGTATCCATCAGCGTGACGGAAACGCCCTGCCACGAAAGCACGGCCTGCTTGGAAAAGATGGTGATACCGCGCTCCCGCTCCTGCGCGTCAGTATCCAAAAAGGAATCCCGATGATCCACGCGCCCCAATTTGCGCAGTGCGCCGCTCTTAAACAGCATCCCCTCGGACAGGGTCGTCTTTCCCGCGTCCACATGCGCCAGCAGCCCGATCGTCAGCCTTCTTTTCGTTTCCATTCTGTCCGCTCCGTTTTGTTCCGTATTCCGAATGTATTATATCAAAAACAGGCGTGCCTTCGCAACTCCCCCGGTTGCAATGCCGCGCCTGTCTGACTGCACACAGAGCGCTCCCTCTTCATGAAAACGCCGCCGCGTTTTTTTTGAACGCGGCGGCAGGGTAAATATGAGGGAAGAATTACTTTTCAGCCAGTTTCTTATACATGGCAAGACGCTTTTCGGCCTCGGTCTCGTTATGCCGGAACAGTTCTTCCGCGACATCCGGGAACTGCTTGAGCAGGGATGCGTAGCGGTTTTCTCCGCGGAGGAAGTCCTGATAGGACTCAGTCGGGTCCTTGCTGTCCACGGTCAGACCCGTATCGGGGTTGAAGCGGTACAGCGGCCAGTAGCCGGCGGCCACAGCCTTGCGGATTTCGGCCTGAGACTGAGACATGTTGATGCCGTGGTTGATGCAGGGCGCATAGGCAATGATGAGGGACGGGCCGTGATAGGCTTCCGCCTCATTCATGGCCTTGAGCAGCTGAGCGGGGTTGGCGCTCATGGCCACGGTCGCCACATACACATAGCCGTAGCTCATTGCCATCAGGCCAAGGTCCTTCTTGCGGGTGCGCTTGCCGGCAGCCGCGAACTTGGCGATAGAGCCGGTCGGGGTGGACTTGGAGGCCTGTCCGCCTGTGTTGGAGTACACTTCGGTGTCCAGCACGAGCACGTTGACATCCTCTCCCTGCGCCAGAACGTGGTCCAGTCCGCCGTAGCCGATGTCATAGGCCCAGCCATCGCCGCCGAAAATCCAGATGGACTTCTTGGTCAGCAGGTCCGCATTCTTAATGACTTCCTTGGCCAGCTTGCAGGCTTCGCACTGGCAGTCCACGCCGGTCATATCCTTGCCTTCAAACACTACGCCGGTCAGGTCGATGCCGTCCTTGCAGGCGGCGAGCAGCTTGGCGCCCGCTTCCTTGGAGCCCTCGGCATCGTTCATCTTTTCGAGCCACTCGGCGCCGGCGGCCTTGATATCGGCCTGCGCCCACTCGACGTCAATCAGCTGCTTGACGGTTTCGGCCAGCTTATTCCGGCGCTGGCTCATTGCCAGATTCATGCCGAAGCCGAACTCGGCGTTGTCCTCGAACAGGCTGTTCGCCCAGGCGGGACCGTGACCCTCGTCATTGACGGTGTAGGGGCAGGTCGGAGCAGAGCCGCCATAGATGGAGGAGCAGCCTGTGGCGTTGGCAATGAGCATACGGTCGCCGAACAGCTGGGTAACGAGCTTGACATACGGAGTCTCGCCGCAGCCCGCGCAGGCGCCGGAGAACTCAAAGAGGGGCTTTAAGAACTGGCTGCCCTTGACGGTGGCCTTGTTGACCTTGATGTCGGGCTCAGGCTGCTTCATCGCAAACTCCCAGTTGCCTTCTTCGCACTGCTGGTCGGCCAGCGGCACCATTTCCAGCGCCTTCTGCTTGGCCGGGCAGACCTCAACGCAGTTGCCGCAGCCGGTGCAGTCCAGCGGGCTGACCTGCATGCGATACTCGTAGCCGGCGACTTCCTTGCCGATGGCCTTCTTGGTGACGAAGGCTTCGGGCTTCTCCGTGCCTTCCTTCACAAGAATGGGACGGATGCAGGCATGCGGGCAGACCAGCGCGCACTGAGCGCACTCGATGCAGTTATCGGGCAGCCACTTGGGAACCTTGACGGCGATGCCGCGCTTCTCGTACTTGGTGGTGCCGGTGGGGACAAAGCCGCGGGGATTGAACGCAGAGACGGGCAGCTGGTCGCCCTCCTGCGCGAGAATTGGCGCGATGACCTTTTCGAAGTGCTCGGTCGCTTCCACCTTGATGGGAGCGGCGCCCTCGGTGGTGGTCGCCCACTCTTCGGGAATCTTGACTTCCTTCAGGCCGGAGATGGCGATGTCGATGGCGTCCCAGTTCTTCTGGACAACGGCGTCGCCCTTCTTGCCGTAGGTCTTCTTGGCATACGCCTTCATGTACTTGTCCGCATCCTCATAGGGGATGATGTTGGCGAGCTTGAAGAACGCAGCCTGCATGATGGTGTTGATGCGGCCGCCCATGCCGACCTGCGCGGCCAGCTTGATGGCGTTCAGGGTGTAGAACTTCGCATGCTTCTTGGCCAGAAGCTGCTTCATGGCGGCGGGCAGATGCTCGGCCATTTCCTCCGGCTCCCACTGAGAGTTGAGCAGGAAGGTGCCGCCGTCCTTCAGGGAGGACACCATGTCATACATGGTCACATAGGCGGGGTTATGGCAGGCGATGAAGTCCGCTGCGTCAATCAGGTAGGTCGAGCGGATAGGCACGTCGCCAAAGCGCAGGTGGGAAACGGTCAGGCCGCCGGACTTCTTGGAGTCATAGGCGAAATACGCCTGCGCGTACTTATCGGTATGGTCGCCGATGATTTTGATGGAGTTCTTGTTCGCGCCGACAGTGCCGTCGGAGCCGAGGCCGTAGAACTTGCAGGACACGGTGCCCTTGGGCGCCGCGTTGAACAGCGCGCCCAGCGGCAGGCTGGTCTTGGTCACGTCATCGGTGATGCCGACGGTGAAGTGGTTCTTCGGATTGGCCTTCTTCAGGTTGTCGTACACAGCCTTGACCATCGTGGGGTTGAATTCCTTGCTGCCCAGACCGTAGCGGCCGCCGACAACAACGATATCGGACCGGCCGGCTTCCTTGAGGACGGAGCAGACGTCTTCAAACAGCGGCTCGCCGAAGGAGCCGGGCTCCTTGGTGCGGTCAAGAACGGCAATCTTCTTGCAGGTTTCGGGGATGGCCGCCAGGAAATGCTTGACGGAGAAGGGGCGATAGAGATGAACCTTGATGACGCCGACCTTCTTGTGCTTCTTGAGCATGGCATCGATGGTCTCGTGGATGGTCTCGCAGGAGGAGCCCATCGCAACGATGACTTCCTCGGCATCCGGAGCGCCGTAGTAATCAAACAGATGATAGGTGCGGCCAGACAGCTTGGCGACCTTCGCCATGTACTTTTCGACGATGGCGGGAATCGCTTCATAATATTTGTTGGCCGCTTCACGGTTCTGGAAGTAGATGTCGGGATTCTGTGCGGTGCCCTGCTGATGCGGATGGTCGGGGTTCAGGCTGCGGGCGCGGAATTCGTTGACCTTGTCCCAGTCCACCAGTTTGGCGATTTCATCGTAGTCATACGCATCGATTTTCTGAATCTCGTGGCTGGTGCGGAAGCCGTCAAAGAAGTGCAGGAAGGGAACAGAACCCTTGATGGCTGACAGATGCGCCACCAGCGCCATGTCCTCCGCTTCCTGAACGCCGGAAGAGGCAAGCATTGCAAAGCCCGTCTGACGGCAGGACATCACGTCGCTGTGGTCGCCGAAGATGGACAGCGCATGGGCGGCCAGCGCACGGGCGGACACATGGAATACGCCGGGCAGCAGCTCGCCGGAAATCTTGTACATATTGGGAATCATCAGCAGCAAGCCCTGAGAGGCCGTGAAGGTCGTCGTCAGAGCACCGGCAGCCAGGGAGCCGTGTACGGCGCCGGCCGCACCTGCTTCAGACTGCATTTCAGCCACATGCACCTTCTGACCAAACATGTTCAGACGGCCCTGGGCAGCCCACTCATCGACGTATTCGGCCATCGTCGAGGAGGGGGTGATGGGGTAGATCGCGGCTACGTCGCTGAATGCATAGGCGACGTGGCTGACGGCACCGTTGCCGTCAATGGTGATCTTACTGGCCAATTTGAAAACCTCCCTTGATTCATATGCGGCAGCCGAACGAAAACGCCTTCGCCCCGCTGCGTCGCTACACAGCATTTTGTCCTGTTTTTTATGCAAAAAGGGCAAAATACAGCGTATTTTCCAAATCAATATTATAGCTGTTGCGGGGAACGTTTGTCAAGCAAATCACGGGCTTTCCGACACCGATTTTTAAGAAAAAAATCAGCGGATTCGTCTTTTTTTCGGGTTCAATGCATTTCACCCGTCGGGCGTTTCGGAACGCTCCCTCTCTTTTTTACGAAATCGGTTATACAGGTATTGATACAAGGCATAGCGAAATTCGATATAAATTCGGCATAAATTTTTTGCAAAGATGCGGAAAAGCACTTGCCAAGCGGGAAAAACTTTTGTATAATAACTGATGGAAAAAGGATTTCTCAAAAATATTTTCCTCATAGGGCATGGTCTTTTCGGTCGCAAAAGGATTGCTCTTTACATTGGCAAGCGATATGCCGATGTAAACATATTATTTTCATCAAGGAGGCTCCCACTTTATGAAGAAGATTCTCGCTCTGTCCCTGTGCATCGCCATGCTGCTGGGCATTATGCCCGCTGCGCTGGCCGTCAATGAGGACGTGACCGGCACCATCATGATTTACACCTCCATGTATCAGTTCGTTATCGATATGATGGACGAGGCGCTCAAGGCGGAATTCCCGAATCTGACCCCCGGCAACAACGGCTCCTTCTTCTTCTACGGCGGCACCGGCACGCTGCAGAACAAGCTGGCCGGCGAAATGGAAACCGGCACGCTGGGCTGCGACATGATGCTCGTGGCCGAGCCTGCATACAGCCTGGAGCTCAAGGAGGGCGGCTGGCTGCACTCCTATATGACCGATGCGGCCGAAAACCTCCGCTTCGACTATGACAAAGAGGGCTACTGGTATCCCGTCCGCGTCTGCAACATGGTGCTGGCCTACAACCCCGACCTCAAGAGCGCCGATGACCTGCCCAAGACCTTCAAGGACTTCGCAGAGAACACCGCGCTGAAGGGCCGCATCTCCATGGGCAACCCGCTGACCTCCGGCACCACCATGGCCGCCATCGCCTCCCTGTCCGACAAGTACGGCTATGACTACTTCACTGCGCTGGGCAACAACGACGTGATGATTGAGTCCGGCTCCACCGCGCTGGCGAAGCTGCAGACCGGCGAATGCGACGTCATCATGATTCTGGAAGAATCCGTGCTGAAGGAGCGCAAGGAAAACGGCTCCCACATCGCCTGCATCTATCCCGACGACGGCGTCATCCTGATTCCCTCCACCGTGATGACCGTGGCTGAAGACCGCAGCGCCAACGTCAACATCGAAGCCTGTGAAGCCATCACTGACTACCTCCTGAGCGAAGAAGGCCAGAAGTTCATGATTGAGGGCTATATGCACTCCGTCCTGAAGGGCTTTGCCGAAGTTCCCTATGATTCCGTTGACACCGACGGCCTGATTGAAAAGGACATGGGCGTTGACTGGGAGCGCTGCTACAAGAACCGCGAAGAAATCCGCACCAAGTTCCAGGAAGCCGTTACCATTCAGAAGTAATGCATGATTGAATGAGAAAATAACCAATATGCGAGCCAGATGGGGGGAGTTGTCCTTGCGGCGACTTCCCCCGTATTTTAAGGAGTGTTGTTCATGCAGACACGTCTACAGGAACAAGGAAGAAAAGACCCAGAGGAGCTGCGCAGTAAAATCGTGCTGCTTGTTTTATTGCTGCTGGGCGCAGCGCTGATTGCGGGCGGCCTTTGGGGAATGCGGCAGTATCAGGCCTCCGGCTTTGACCAGGAAAACGCCTACAAATATATTAACAGTTTGTCAAATGACATCCGCGCTCTGTATCATGACGCGATTCAGCCCATCACCGAGGGCTTTGACCAAAAAGAAAGCGATGCGCTGACCGAGGCGGCCGTTGCGTTGCTTAAGGAAAACTGGAGCAGTGCGGTGAAGGAGGATAAGTCCGCCCGCGTGGAGGCCGATTTGTCCGGGCTTTCCGGCGCGGCGCTTCAGGAAAAGGCGCTGAAGCTCCTCGCCGTTTCCTATGCCATGAGCGGCCCGAAGGTCGTCTCCGCGGAGAAGAAGGAGCTGTCCAGATGGACGGCTGCGCAGCGCACCGAGGAGCGCACGGCCATGCTGTACGCCGTCACGGACGAAAGCGCCGAGCTGTCCGAATTTGTAAAGGGCTTTATCGGGGATAAAACGGGCACGGAGCGCGCTTCTTCGCTGTTTCAGCTCTTCTTCGTCAGCGCCAACGAAGCCAATGAGCCGCTGGAGACGGAGACCGTCAACAACCTGAAAAAGGCTGTCCGCAATGCCGAGGCACGGCTCACGGCGTATGAAATGGCGGTCGGCGGCAATATTTCCCTTATGACGCGGCTGCTCGTTTCGCACAGCCGCACGGCCGTGCTGATAGGCATCCTGCTGGTATTGGATATTCTGCTGCTGTCCCTGATGCTGTATTGGGACCGCAGCTGGCATTTGGATTTCAAATGGGTCATGATTTTCGCCATCGTTGATTTTATGCTGGTCTTCCAGGTTCTGCCGATGGTGTATCTGGTCATCAAGGCGTTCTTTCCTGAAGGCGCCTTCACCTTCCATGTCTTTGAGCGCCTGTACACCTATTCCATGAATCTGGGTGCGCTCAAGAACACGCTGATTGCCGCGTTTGCGACCATGGTGCTGGGCACGCTGCTGGCCTTCCCGCTGGCGTGGCTGGTGGGGCGCACCAACCTGTACGGCAAAAAGTTCTTCCGCTCCCTCTTTGTGCTGACCTATATGGTGCCGCCGTATGTAGGCGCAATGGCGTGGCTGCGGCTTCTGAACCCGAATGTCGGCACAATCAACGAATTTCTGCGGATGCTCTTTCGCTTGGGCGACACGCCCGGCCCGCTGAACATCTATACCTTGGGCGGGCTTATTTGGGTGCTGACCACCTTCTATTATCCCTACGCCTTTATCACGATTTCCCGCGCCATGGAGAAGATGGACCCGTCCCTGGAGGAGGCAAGCCGCATTTCGGGTGCCTCCCCCCTGCGCACGGTTTTTCGCATTACCCTGCCCATGATGACCCCCAGCCTGATTGCGGGCGCTCTGCTCGTGTTCGTCGCCGCCATGAGCTGCTACGGCATTCCCTCCATCATCGGCGCGCCTGGCAAGGTGCACACCGTGACGACGCGCATCATCGAATACATGGGGCTCGGCTCGCAGGGCATCAGCGATGCGACGGGTCTGGCGGTCTTTCTGATGGTGCTGGCCATCATCATCCTCTATGTGTCGGACTTTGTGGTGGCGCGGAAGCAGTACATCACCGTGTCCGGCAAATCCACCCGCCCGAACATCGTTGACCTGGGCAAATGGCGCGTTCCGCTGACCGTCATCGTCAGCCTGTTCGCCGTCATCGTGGTGCTTATCCCCTTTGCCACCATCCTGACCACCTCGTTTAAAATCGACGTCGGCAAGTCGCTGTTTGCGGAGGGCAACTTCACCTTCGGCCAGTGGGAGACCATCTTCTCCCGCGCCGAAACGATGAACTGCCTGAAGAACAGCCTGGTCTTCGGCACGATTACGGCGACCATCGGCATCGTTGTCGCCTGCACGATGTCCTATCTCCTCCAGCGCACGAAGATTCGCGGGCGCAAGCTGCCGGACTTTCTGATTACGCTCGGCTCCGGCACGCCGTCCGTCGTCATCGCGCTGGGACTCATCATGACCATGAAGGGCAGCTTCGGCGTCAACATCTACAACACCGCCTCCATCATCATCATCGCCTACCTTATCAAATACCTGATGATGGGCATGCGCACCGTGGTCAGCGCCATGAGCCAGATTCACGTTTCCCTGGAGGAATGCAGCCAGATTTCCGGCGCAACGTGGCTCCGCACCATGTTCAGAATCACCGGCCCGCTGATTTTCCCCTCCATCGCAGCCGGCTGGTTCCTGATTTTCATCCCCAGCTTCTACGAGCTGAGCATGACCACGCTGCTGTACTCCAACACCACCAAGACAATCGGCTTCCAGCTCTATGAATACTGGACGTTCACCAGCCAGCCGCAGAGCTGTGCCATGGCGTTCGGCATCCTGATGATTGTCGTGGGGCTGAATTTCCTGCTCAATAAATTGACAAAAGGCGAATTTTCCATTTAATCAAACCGCTCATTCTTTCACAAAGGAGTTGGAAGCATGTCCAGCGTAACCATTCAAAATATCACCAAAAGCTTCGGCAATGTCGTCGTGCTCGACCATTTTAACGCCGTGTTTGCGGACGGCGAGTTCGTCACTCTCCTCGGTCCCTCCGGCTGCGGCAAAACGACCATGCTGCGCATCATCGCCGGCTTTGAAAAGCCGACCTCCGGCAGCGTGCTGTTTGACGAGCGCGTGGTGTCCTCCGACAAGGTCTTCATTCCTCCGGAAAAGCGCGACATCGGCATGGTCTTCCAGAGCTACGCCGTCTGGCCGCATATGACGGTGTTTGAAAACGTGGCGTACCCGCTGCAAATCAAGAAGGCGGATAGGGCGACCATCAAAAAGAAGGTCGAGCACGTGCTGGAGGTCGTCCACCTGATGCAGTACCGCGACCGCATCCCCAGCCAGCTCTCCGGCGGCCAGCAACAGCGCGTGGCGCTGGCCCGTGCGCTGGTGGCAGAGCCCGCCCTCCTTCTCTTGGACGAGCCGCTGTCTAACCTGGACGCGAAGCTGCGCGAGAGCATGCGCTTTGAAATCAAGGAGATTCAGCGGGAGTACGGCATCACCGTCGTCTATGTCACCCATGACCAGACCGAGGCGATGGCCATGAGCGACCGCATCGTCGTCATCAACCGCGGCGTGATTCAGCAAATCGGCACCCCGAAGACGATTTATAACGAGCCGTCCAACCCCTTCATTGCGGACTTTGTCGGCAAAATCGAATTTTTGGAGGGCAAGGCGGCGGACGGCTTCATCACCCTCGACGGCTGCGGCCAGCGCCTGCCGTATGACGGCGACATGAAGGGCGACGTCATCGTCGGCATCCGTCCCGAGCAGGTCAAATATGCAAAGGACGATGGGCAGGGCGCTTTGCAGGGCACCATCAAGAGCCACTTCTATCTGGGCGATGTGGACGACAGCCGCGTTGATTTGGGCTGCGGCAGGGAGCTGCGCGTCATCGGCGACCCGTATGAGAGCATGGGCATTGAGGTCGGCCGACAGGTGCGGCTGGATGTCCGCAATTTCCTCGTCTATCCAGCCTCCGGTGAAGATTTTCGTAAGATTTTGACCTAATCTATATTTTTCATCCGCCGTGCGGCGCAAGAATAAAATTAATAGCCATCCACCGGCGTAGCCGGTGGTATTTCATTTTCGGGGCATAGCCCTTATACTATTGACTGCCAACACGTTGGCATATTGTGCCTGCCAGCACGAATGGGTTACTTGCTTCCCGTAAACGGGTCTCGCGGATCGAATAAACTTAGTTGTTCCGTTTCCTTGTCTATCTTCAGCTGGTTTTGTCCATATGCTTTTATCGCACCCGTATTTTTTCGTGAATTCCCAAAGTAAATGCACCTGTGGCATTTACTTTGGGAATTCACGCGCAGAAACTTAAAATAGAAAATATTTCCAAAGTAATTGACAAGCTGCTTGATTGATGGTATACTAAATTTGTTCTGCAAAGGGGAATGGTGTAATGGTAACACGTGGGTCTCCAAAACCTTTGTTGAGGGTTCGAGTCCTTCTTCCCCTGCCAGTTAAGGTCTTGTGCTTTGATGCAAAGCATGGGACTTTCTTTTTTTATAGACCGATAAACCGACAGAATATCCGCCATGACTGACCAATATAGGGCGAAGCTATACAGAATAGCTGAATGGCGATGACGGCAATGTCAAGCCGGATAGACGTTGTATCTGCCAGACTCTTTTTAGGCTCATTATGCCTTCTTTTGGAGGGTAATTCTGAGATTTATCGAAAAATTCGCACCCCCTTGGACGCTAACAAGGTATCGTCACCATGAGGACGTCTATAGTGTTGAGAGTGCAACGATTGTAAAATAAAACGGCTTTATGAAAACATGATAGGTGATGAAAGAGAAAGAACAATTTGGCTGTTGGATTCTGATACAGAGGAATGAAGAAGCAATATCGTTTGAAATGCAGAAAAATAGTTGATCGGGTGCCAAAGAGAAGGAAAGACCAAAAGTTTCTACGATGGTAAATGCAGAATCGAGTGGCGGCATCAATACCATAGTGGGAATTATAGCAACTATTGGGGTAACGGAAAATAAATTTCCGTGTTATGGAGCGGTATGGAATTCAGAAAATACTGTTCACTGAATTGCCATATGACCGCCCGCTTTCATGCAAACAGACGGGAGCGTGGAAGTCAGACAACGCGTAATGCAAATGCCTCGTCAATCGCGTTTATGACAGATAAAGAAACCAGCGACCAAATAAGCAGCTCTTGAGGATAGAAAAGAAGTGGAAGTTTCGATTTCATGCTGACACTCGATGCGTGTATTGTCCGTGTCGCTTCGTGCGTTTACCGTACTGAATCGCAAATTTGGGACAATGGTGAAGGCAGCGAAGACACATGACGCATTCATCCTTGACCCAAACCGGTCTTTGCTCCCGAATCTCGATAGCGGAAACGGGACAATTCCGTGCGCACAGCCCGCAGCTGATGCAGGTATCTTCTACTGTGAAATGATTTGTCCTGCGCATGGAAGCGTATCCAAAACCGTAAAACGCTTTTGCGAGAAACAGCGGCGTTTTGTTCTCCATAAAATCACCGCAGGCACGATTCTGTATTGCGCCGATGATACAGTCAATTTGCCGCTCTGCGGCGTCATTGATACGCTGCCCCTTGCTTTTATCGCTCAGATCATAGATGGGCGTCCAAGTGTCCGGCATTTTCACGCTGAACCTTGCGGAAACGGAAAGCCCTTTGGCTTTCAGAATATCCTCGGCAAATTTCCCGGTCTGTCCCGGCGTCGTGCCGTAGGTCGCAGCGAACCAGAGATAATCCGGTTTTGTATGCAGCGTCAGCTTTTGCAGAAACTCCCGAACAATGATCGGCAAGCCCCAGGCGTAGGTCGGGCTGACGATCCCCACCGTTTTGTCCGCTTCTTCAAAGGAGAAGCTATCACCTTTGCAGCACTCGGTCATAGAAACGGTTTTATCGCCCGTTGCGGCGGCAATGCGGTCAGCGACATATTTGCTGTTTCCTGTCGCGGAAAAATAGAAAATCATAT